>JAKALT010000014.1 GCA_021813125.1 bacterium
ATCCACCTCAAAGAATCTGAGTTTCGCTGGAATACAAGAAATGATAATATGTACAGGAAGTTACTTAAAAACTTTAGAGAGAAACCACTCTAAAGTTGTCTAGACCCAAGACAAATTCGAAAACTTACCAAAAACCTATCTAGAATCGAACCTAGAACAAAAGCGCGTGCTATTGTGTTCGATATTCCCCTCAGGAGTGCTCTGGAGCTATCCAGGCTATTCGAACACCACGATTAGCTTATATTATCAAGCTATTTTGGATATTGAAGCAGCTAGCGACCCATTCTGTAGCGGAGGTGGGAGTCGAACCCACTTCTGGAGATTATGAGCCTCCCGAGATACCGTTTCTCTACCCCGCGTCGATTAAATTCTTGTGTATTTTAGCCTCAATTTCAACAAATGTCAAATGGCTTCACTAGCTTCTTCCCAAAAACAAATCACGCCATTTTTGCCAATTGGGAATCTGGTCCTGCTGACTGCCGCCTTCAGCTTTCTGCTCTTCGGGCTTGGTGATAATAACCTCGGTCTCCCCTTGTTTGACCATACCCAGTTTATTCCTTATCTCTCCCTCGGCAAATCCTTCACTACTCTTATATTGAAGCTCCCGCTTTAAATCCTCATTTTCTTTCTTTAGTTGCTCAAGCTCCGCTTGCGCCTCATCCACCTTTTGGGAAGTACCCCGAAAAGAAGATATTCTTTTGACCCCGCTGAAAATAACAGGCACAATGATCAAAACGGCCAAAAGCAAAACCAAATTACGCTTTATCACAAAAAACCTCCTTATTATTATAACTTGCGTGAAACGCAAGGTATATCAGAGGAGCGCCATTGGCACGAACTTCGAAGAAATTGTGACAAGGCGACCTGCTGATATAAAATTTGTGCTCTATAAGCGACTATAAGGTAATCGCTAATAAAGATTAGCTCATGATTTAAAAGGCGCACTAAGCCGATAGGGTTTATTCTTGACAAGGCCCATAGGTTGCGCTATACTTAGCATCAACTTTCAGCCTACCCGAATGCCTGCACCAGCCAACACTGCACTTTGGCAAGAAATTGAATGAAAAAGCTACAAGATGCACACAGGGAGTTCATAGAACACCTCAAGGGTAAAAAGCGGGCGTCAGCCACTGTACTTGCCTATGGCAAAGACATCGAACAGCTTGTAAATTTCTTAACAGACCTTCAAAAAGCTCACGTACACGAGGTTGCAGCCGACGATATTCGAACCTTTCTCGCTAAGCTTCAGGAAAAAGGCTATACGCAAAAGTCAATTTCCCGAAAGCTTAACTCAACCAAAACCTTTTTCCGTTATCTCAAAGTACAGGAACTTATAACAGATGATCCGGCAAGCCTTGTTGAACATCCAAAATTCGAAACTAAACCGCCAAGAATCCTTTCCCCTATTGAATACCGCGCTCTTCGTGATGCCGCAAGAGACGACGCCAGAATCGCAGCCATAATCGAGGTTTTACTGCAAACCGGAATCCGAATTGGTGAACTGGCAAACCTTAAAACGGACGACGTTTTTCCTTCCCAGGAAGCAAAAGAAGGTCATCTATTCGTAAGGCCTCAGGAAAATCGTCCCGAAAGGACAGTTCCTTTGAATAAAGCTGCTGAAGCAGCTCTAAAAAGATATCTGGAAGTTAGGGCCAAAACTCCAAACAAAGCTCTTTTTGTCACTAAAACCGGAAAACCCTTATTGGTCAGAAATATCAGAACCGCTATCGACAGGTACTACAGAAAAGCCGGCATTGCAGGTGCCAAGGTCAACGATCTCAGGCACACATGGGTTGCCCATCACCTTTCCGCTGGTGCTTCTTTAGTTCTAATTTCTAAAATTGCCGGCCACAAAAGGCTTTCCACAACCGAGAGATACCTTGCTCTGATAAATTCTCCAAAGGGCGAGGAAAAATTAAGATTAGAACAACTATAATTTTTCCGAGCAGTTTACCCTGAGCTAGCCGCAGGGAGGAAAAGCTTCGCCTGGAGCAGCTCTAATCTTAGCCACCAACATCCAATTGACAACACCTTAATAAGTGTTTTAAATGTATGCATGCCCGACGTCTCCACTGAGGTCAGACCCTTAATACGCGAGGATATAGCCCAAATTGTAGGTCTAGACCGCAAAAAGATAGAAGAAATAGACGCAAAAAGAGCCCAGGAAGCCGAAGTTTTCAGGCTCAGCCGCCAAAACGGTGAAAAAGCCTATGGGGCTCTAAAAGAAGGCAAGCAAGTAGACTCAGTCGCACTCGGAGTCGGCCAGTTCGACATTAGTCCAATAGAAAAAGTGGACGACCTTGTCCCAAATGTCGAAAGACGCGTTCAGGAAATTAACCCGCCTCCGCCCGGTGAACATATCAATCTTTATCTGGACAGTTTTGCCCAAAAAGCCCTGGAAGATAAAAACTTCGAAGCAGCCGTTGCCTGCTACAACTACATTACAGACGAACAGCTAACAACCGAAGAAAACCGCGGGTATTTGGAAAAACTGGCTCAGGCAGCTGTCACCGAAGACGAAAAATACGACCTTTATTTGGCGCTGAAACAAGTCATTCCTCAAGCTGGGGAAAACGAGGCTCCGCAGGAGCCACCTTCAGCGGGTGTAAAAGCGGAACCCGAGCCGCACGAAGCTGTAATTCCCGAACCTGCTCAAGCACCAACGCCAACACCAACATCGATTGAGACCGACGATGAAGCCTGGAAAGCTGCAGCCGGTATCCCTACTCCAGAACCCCTAACTGTGCCCGCCGAGGCCAAAGCTCCTGATGTGACGCAGGCATCCGCCGCACTGGACGCTTTACCGGAAGCACCAACACCGATACATAGTGAAACACCTCCTCCTCCAGCAGCCACAATCGAGCTACCGCCGGAAATGCCTGCAAATGTAATCCCTTTTGTTAATCCATCGGAAAAACCGTCGGGACAGCCGGAACCGGTCACCATTCCCCAAACACCAATCGCCGAAGTTGTTCCAGGCCAAAGCCCGCAAACATCAAACGGCCAAATCTTAAGGCCGGTCCCTTCGCCTGCAGAAGCCGCCGCCCAGGGTTTAATTGATAACGTGGCATCAGTGATACCTTCCTCCACTACAGAAGAGCTTGCCAAAGCCGCTTAACTTTTCTTCTTTCGAAAAAAATTGGAAAGAACGTCTATTAAAATAATAAGAACCATTGGAATAATAAGCGCTCGCCAAAACCAGGAAACAAAAAATGTCAGTACAATCCCCCCCAGAGCCAGAACTATAAAAAAAATCTTAATCGCCAAATTCATCCTATAATTTGCAATTTAAAGCTAACTCTGTTAGTATACCCTCAAAGGATTCTTCAGGCAACTAAGCCAGAAGGCCTTTTTTTTAGAGGAAAATGCCAGTTGAAACCCGTCGACCAGTCCCACCTCCCGAAGAAACCCCTGAGCAAAAATCAGCCAGGTTAAGAAGTCAGATAACAACCTACCTCGAAAATTTCGCACGAGCAATCGAGGAAACGCAAGGTCCTAACAACGTGAAACCACACTCCCCTGAGGACTTCCAAGTCAGAGTCGATGAAACCATGGTTTTCATCGACAGAAATGATTTCATAAACAGAGAATTAAATAGCGAAAGATATAACAGAGTTCGAGAAAAGGAACGTCACCAAAAAGCCAACGTAATCATGGCTGCAACTGCTTGCGTTGACCCAAGAGTCCCTAGATACATATTTGGAAGGGAAATCAGCATGATCAAAGTGCCCCAAGGAGAAATTACTACAATCAGAAGACCGTCTGACAATAAAAGAATACCCAAATCGGCAACACTTCGCCAAGGTATTAGAAATGCAGCAGAATCAGACAGAGAACTTTTTGAATTCTTTTTTGTCCACACAGATACCATCAACAACGTTCACGGTTGCTCAGGAATGGGCAACGTGCTGGCAGATCTAGACGGGCACGATTCTATAGATTTCAACGAAAAGCACGCTATCTCCCAAGAACCAACTGCTGTTGACGCAAACATAAGGCTAAGTGTGCAAACCACAGAAGAAGCGATAACAAACTATTACAACATATGCAGAAAAATGGCAGGTAAGGTTAAAGTGGCAAGAGTAGGGATCACCGCAATATACGATACAGACACAATTGGAATCATAGTAAGAAAAGACGGCGAAGATCTCTCCACAACTGATCTCACAAACAAGCATTTAGACGAAATCAGCACTTTATCAGGACAACAAGGCAAATATGCAGAAACATTTACCGACGAAAGATATCTGCTCGACTTTCTTGAAGACGTAGCTGATACCACCGAAACCCTACTTAACTCCGACAACCAGCTTGTCCAAGAAGTCGACAAGTTCCTGCAAAAACACTACTCCGACTTAACAGGAAATCAGCACGCAGCCGCAAGATGGGGGCTTGTTAGGATGTGCTCTGTTAAGTATTTAATAGGCAACCTGCAAAATGTCAACGGAAAGCCAAATCATTCATTTGTTGATCAAGTCGCCGACTCACCCATTTCCATCTCCTTAAATGGAGAAGCCCTCGGCGAATTTGATACAAAACAGCATTTCTGGAGCAGCCCCGGGAGCATCAAAGCTGCCATCAGCGAAACCGATTTGCAAACCTCAGTTGTACGCAAAATACCCGGTCATAGCACTAAACCAACTGCAGTATTCGTATGCAGTTCCGCAGACGATGAAGACGCCAGCAAAAGAAACAAGGGATATGGACGAACTTTGGAACTCAACGAAATGCTTGTCGACGAGCTTGTAGTAAGCCGTGAGGTTGGCACACTTCTTCTCAATGACAAAATCATTATCATTCCCACAGTAATAAGCGACACAACAAGACTAGTAATAGAGATCCCAGATCACACAGGAAGCTTCTAAACTATTGCCCAGATAGCGATATTCTGCTAATATTGGCCCGAAGGACTTATTGGCTTGCCCCATGAGCCCTTTTTTGCAAATAAACATGCACAAAGCAAAACTTTTAGCCATTCATTGCATCGATCTTCGTTTCCAAGAGATGATAGATGAAGACGTCAAAAATAAAGCAAACTACGGAGAATTTGACCGCATCGCCTGGCCCGGAGCATCAATTGACCTGGAAAACGTTAAAAAAGCCGCGGAAGTATCCTTAAGACTCCACCAACCCGAAGAAGTCACGATCTACGAGCACGAAGATTGCGGTGCTTACGGCGAAGATAATTCATTTGAAACTCACAAACAAAACGCTAAAAAGCTCGAAGAAGCTTTAAAATCTGTAAATCCCAACCTCAATGTTACAGTTAAAATTGCGACATTTGAGGGTGTAAAAGAGATATGATAATCAAAGAATAACTTACCATGGAACCCACTCTAGCAGCCGAAAAAATATTCTCGATAGGCCCGTTGCCAATTACAAATACCCTCCTAACAAGTTGGGTCGTCACATTAATTTTGATAGCCTTTGCGACGCTTGTTTCCAGAAACCTTTCCATGGTCCCCAAAACCCTGCAAAACCTGGCAGAAGCAGCTTTGGAACCCCTTTACGACCTAACCGAATCTTTAGCAGGCGAAAAAACCAAGGCTTTTCTTCCCTATGTTGCCAGCTTTTTCTTTTTCATTATCGTTGGAAACTACATAGGACTTTTGCCCGGAGTTGGGACCATTGGATTCCATACAGTCGAACACGGTAAAGAAGTTTTTGTACCGTTTTTCCGCTCAATTAATTCGGACTTAAATACAACCCTGGCACTTGCTCTTGTTTCCGTAATTGCAACTCACTACCTCGCTATCAAGTATCTTGGTCTTGGTGGCTATCTTGGTAAATTCTTCAGTCTAAACCCGATTTTCCTTTTTGTAGGTTTAATTGAATTGGTTGGAGAATTCACCAAAATCGCCTCTCTTTCCTTCCGATTATTCGGAAATGTCTTTGCCGGCGAAACGGTCCTGGCAACAGCATCCAGCAAACTCTTTGCCTTTTTTGTCCCAATCCCCTTTTACTTTTTGGAAATAATTGTAGGGTTTGTTCAAGCCTTAATATTCGCTATACTTACGCTGGTGTTCATGGTAATCTTAACAGAAAAACACGCAAACGATCACTAAAATGAAAGGTGGTGAATAAATCTTGGAGATAGTACTTGCAAAGGGAGCAGTTATTGCAATCGGCGGAATTTTACCGGCTTTTGCAATCGGAATCATCGGCGCCAAAGCTATGGAAGCAATTGGCAGAAATCCGGATGCGTCCGGTAAAATCCTCCCGGCAATGTTAATTGGTATGGCTTTTGCCGAGGCAATCGCCATTTACGCACTGATCTTGGCCTTTACTGGCTAATCGCTAAATGCCTAACGTCTAACGGCTACTATAAAGTGTTAGTCGTTTAGCGTTAGTCTTTTAAGCGAAAAATATGGAAGCATTTAAGAGTTTTGGGGTCGAACCCATATTGCTTTTGGCACAAATCGTCAACTTCCTTGTCATTGTCTTCTTGCTGAAGAAGTTTTTTTATGGCCCGGTTGTTAAAATGCTGGCTGACCGCCGTGCCAGAATAGAAGAAAGCCTTAAAAATGCCGACGAAATCGAAAAACGTTTAGAAGAAACCGACCTAAAAGTAAAAAAGGCGTTTGAAGAAGCCCGGGCAAATGCCCAAGCTATCATGCAAGATGCCAAGTCGGAGGCCAAAAGGATAGTAGATGCTGCAACCGAAGAAGGTCACAAAATCACCGAATCGGCACTTACCGAAGCAAGGTCTCAAATTGAACTGGAAAGGTTAAGAGTGCAAAAGGAGCTCCAGGCAGAAACTGCAACAATAGCAGGGGTTCTTCTTAAAAAGGTTCTGTCAAGAACCATGAGTTCAAAAGAGAAACAGGAACTGACAAAAACATCGGTTGCCCAAATAACAAAACAAGTATCATGATAGCAAGAAAAAAACTGCAAAAAATAGCCAAAGTAATGTACAAAAACAGCTTTTCCGGCCTGCTTGTCGACCCTAAAAAAGTAAGCCGTAATCTAAAAATTATCTCCCAGCAAAAACCCCAGGGAGCAACAAAAATCTTAACAATTTACAAAAAGCTTATCCAAAAAACTCTATCCCAAGAAGAGATAATAGTTGAAGCACCTCAAAAGCTCGCTCCGGCTGCCGAAAAAGATCTTCTTAAAAGAACAGGTGCCAGAAAACTGATCTACAATATAAAACCCGACATGGTCTTCGGCGCCAAAGTTACTGCAGGCGATTGGATTTTTGAAAACGATCTGGATACAAAAATCCGAACCTTAACAAACATCGCATGAATATACTTGAAGAGATAGAGCAACAAATCGAAAAATCGAAGTTTTCAGCAACTCCTAAAAACGTGGGTAAAGTAGTTGAAATTGGCGACGGGGTTGCCAGAGTGGTTGGACTTTCCGATGTTTCCGCTTCCGAAATTGTCACATTCCCCCATGGCATAACCGGGCTGGCACTAAATTTGGAAGAAGATTCAGTCGGAACAATTATTTTTGGTGATTGGACAGCTCTAAAAGAAGGTGACATCGTCCAGACTACCGGCAAAATTCTCGATGTCCCGGTAGGCCCGGAACTTATTGGCCGGGTCGTGGACGCGCTGGGAAATCCCCTAGACAACAAAGGCCCTATAAAGACTAAAAACCGCTATGTCACCGAAAAGATAGCACCAGGGGTAATCTTTAGAAAATCAGTTAATACCCCTCTTCAGACCGGCCTTAAAGCCATCGATTCCATGATTCCAATTGGCCGCGGCCAAAGGGAACTAATAATTGGCGATCGGGGTCTTGGTAAAACAGCAATAACAATAGACACAATCATCAACCAAAAAGGCAAAGGCGTTATTTGCATTTACGTTGCAATAGGCCAGAAAACTTCAAAAATCGCCCAAGTTGTTGCCACATTACAAAAGAACAAGGCCATGGACCACACAATTGTCGTTGCCGCTTCCGCTTCGGATTCCGCAACCATGCAATTTATCGCCCCCTATGCCGGCTGTGCTATGGGCGAATACTTCATGGATCAAGGCAAAGACGCACTGGTAATCTACGACGACCTTTCCAAACACGCCTGGGCCTACCGTCAGATTTCACTCCTTCTTAAGCGTCCTTCCGGCCGCGAAGCTTACCCCGGTGATATTTTCTACCTTCATTCCCGATTGCTGGAAAGGGCTGCCAGAATGGACGAAAAATACGGCGGCGGTTCTCTAACTGCGCTTCCCATTATAGAAACCCAGGCAGGCGACGTTTCTGCCTACATCCCAACTAACGTTATTTCCATAACAGACGGCCAAATTTACCTCGAAGCCGACCTTTTTAACGCCGGTGTAAGACCTGCTGTAAACCCCGGTATTTCCGTTTCCCGTGTCGGCGGCAACGCCCAGACAAAAATGATGAAGCAGGTTGCCGGTTCTCTTCGTCTTGACCTCTCGCAATATCGATCTTTGGCAGCTTTCGCCCAATTTGGGTCAGACCTTGACGAAACAACCCAAAAACGGCTGGAGCGCGGCAAACGCATTGTTGAAATCTTAAAACAGCCACAACTCTCCCCTATGGACGTTTCGTCTCAAGTGGTTATTCTTTGGGCTATCAAAAACGGCTACTTTGACGATGTTTCAATCGAAAAAATAGCAAGTTTTGAACAAAGCATTCTCACCCTTTTTGAAACAAACCAAAAACTCAAAAAACAGCTTGATGACAAAAAAGAAATCGACGATGTAGCAGAATCAGAGCTTAAAAAGCTGCTGGCAGCAGTTTCCGGAAGAACTCAAAAAGTTGAATCCGAATCTAAACCCAAACAAAAAGCGCCAAACAAATCAACCAAAACTAGATCCTCAAAGAGGAGGAAATCCCAATAGCTGGTAACTATCAATGGCTCAGATTAGAGAAATTAAAAAACGAATAAAATCGATAGAAAGCACTAAGCGTGTCACTCACGCTATGGAGCTTGTCGAAGCCGCCAAAATGAGAAAAAGCCAAGTTGCCGCAATTTCATCAAGACCTTACTCAAGCACTTTGCATGAGATCCTGTTTCATGTCAAAACAAAGTCCCACAAAAAAGGTCACCCTCTTCTTGTGGAGAACAAATCAGAAAAGCAGCTCTTGATAATAATTGCCGCCGATCGCGGGCTTGCCGGAGGCTTAAACATAAATATCTTTAGGGAAATACTTCGCCTGGAAATCAAAAATGCTAGCGTTATAACCGTCGGCAAAAAAGCAACCGAATTTGCCGTAAAAACTCAAAACGACCTTGTTGCAAGCTACAGATCCGACGAAAAAGGCACACTGGATCTAGCCCGTGACCTTTGTAAAATGGCAACCGATGCCTATTCCAAAAAAGAAGTCGGCAAAGTCACAATCATCTACCAGCACTTTGAATCTACTATCAGACAAACACCAACCGTAATTCAGCTCCTGCCAATCGACATATCCAAACATTTTGAAATCCAAAACGGCAACGGGAGCTCGGAACTAC
The DNA here is from genome assembly GCA_021813125.1 of bacterium. Classification (GTDB taxonomy): domain Bacteria; phylum Patescibacteriota; class Microgenomatia; order Curtissbacterales; family GWA2-41-24; genus JAKAJD01. The sequence goes on from JAKALT010000014.1 coordinate 9,434, forward strand.
TTTTTGAACCGACAGCAGACGAAATTTTGGAAACTATTCTTCCTCACCACGTTTTAACGCAAATTTATCAGGTACTTTTGGAAGCCAAAGCATCCGAACATTCGGCAAGAATGGTCGCAATGAAAAATGCAACTGAAGCAGCCGGCGACCTTGTAGATGATTTAACTTTGACTTATAACCAGGCCCGCCAGGAGGCAATAACCAAAGAACTTTTGGATATAACAACAGCTCAACGTGCTTTTGAATAAAAATTATGGCAAAACAAGAAAAAACAGCAAATAATATAGGCAAAATTGTCCAGATTATTGGGCCCGTTGTAGACGTAGAATTTAAATCCGGGAATTTACCTGCAATATATAATGCGTTAGAACTAAAACTGGGTAATACCAAACTTGTTTTGGAAGTCCAGCAGCATTTGGGTGAAAACCAGGTTCGCGCGGTTGCCCTGAGTCCGACGGACGGTTTAAAACGGGGAGCGGAAGTCAAAAATACAGGCGATCCGATATCTGTTCCTGTTGGCACCGAAACTTTAGGCCGTATTTTTAACGTTTTTGGCGAACCTGTAGACAACAAGGGTGAAGTCAAAGCCAAAAAATATTACTCGATCCACCGTGAAGCTCCAAGCCTTGAAGACCAGGAAACCAAACCGGAAATCTTGGAAACCGGCATTAAAGTAATCGACCTTATTACCCCTTTCAACAAAGGAGGCAAAATTGGTGTATTCGGAGGCGCAGGAGTCGGCAAAACCGTGATCATTCAGGAGTTAATCAATAACATCGCCAAAGCACACGGCGGATATTCGGTCTTTGCCGGTGTTGGTGAAAGGACTCGCGAAGGCAACGACCTTTACCACGAAATGAAAGACGCCGGTGTTCTAGACAAACTTGCCATGGTATTTGGTCAAATGAACGAGCCTCCTGGTGCTAGGTTCCGTGTTGCCCTTTCAGCCCTTTCCATTGCCGAATATTTCCGGGACGAAAAACATCAGGACGTTCTTCTTTTTATCGACAACATTTTCCGTTTCGCCCAGGCCGGTTCCGAGGTTTCCGCGCTTCTAGGCAGAACTCCTTCGGCTGTAGGTTACCAACCGACACTTGCCGCCGAAATGGGCCAATTACAGGAAAGGATAACCTCTACCAAAAAAGGCTCCATCACCTCTCTGCAGGCAATTTATGTCCCGGCAGACGATTATACCGACCCGGCACCTGTAGCCACATTTGCGCATTTGGACTCAACTATTTCACTTGAGCGCGCAATCGCCGAACAAGGTATTTATCCGGCCGTCGATCCGTTGGCCTCAACTTCCAGAAACCTGGATCCGGACATTGTCGGCGAAAAGCATTATGATGTTGCCCGCCGCGTCCAAAAAGTATTACAACGTTACAAAGAACTTGCCGACATTATCGCCATACTGGGTGTTGAGGAACTGGCAGATGAGGACAAAGTAACCGTTGCGAGAGCCCGTAAAATCCAGAACTTTCTAAGTCAACCCATGAATGTCGCCGAAACTTTTACAGGCAGAAAAGGTGAATACGTCACCCGCGAAAAGACAGTTGAAGGGTTTGAAAAAATCCTAAACGGCGAATATGATTCAGTCGACGAAAACGAATTCTATATGAAAGGAGACATTACTTCTGTAAAGAAATAATTGGAATGAAAAGAAATGTACTTAGCTCACTTAAACATTCTAAGGTAATTCCTGTTCTGATAATTGTATATTTACTAATCGGCTTGTTATTTTCAATTATGTCCCTAGATGTAAAGTTCATGCTTTCATGGCCAAAATTGTTTTATATCTTCATTTTTTGGATCATAGAAACAGGCGGTAAAATTTAATGCTACATCTTCAAATCATCACTCCCGAAAAAACAGTTTTTGACGACGAAGTCAGTCAGGTTTCTCTACCGACAACTACAGGTCAGATAACAATTCTACCTCACCACATAGGCCTTGTAACCTCAATTCAGCCGGGCGCAATTGTCTACCTTAAACACCAAAAGGAAACCCATTTGGCATCCGGTTTTGGCTTTGCACAAGTAGGCGAAGATAACGTCAAGGTTTTAGTCGATCTTGCAGCACCCGAAGAAGAACTGGAAGAAAAGGAAATAGAAGCTGCCAAACGCGCAGCCGAAGAAGCACTAAAGCAAAAACATATAATGTCCGAGGAAGAATATGCTATAGCGGCAGCCAACCTGGAAAAAGCCCTTGCCCAGCTTAAAATCAAAAGAAGGCACCGACGTGTATAGATCAATCGTTCTCTCCGGCCAAATTGCTTCAGGTACCACTACAGCCGCCAAGACGCTTGCCCAAAAGTACAATCTCCAGTTCCACTACGCCGGTGATTTCTTCAGAAGTTACATGAAAGAACACAACATCCCTCTTTTTGACAAATCTCAAATCCCTGACGATATCGACGAAAGAATCGACCAAGAAATGACAGATCTCGCAGCTTCCCAAAAAGGCGTGGTCATAGACGGCCACTACATCGGCTACTTCACCCGTAGTATGCCGCATGTTTTGCGGGTACTCTTTACATGCGATATTGAAGAACGGGTAAAACGCGCTGCCAACCGCGACCAGGAGAAAGAAACTGCAGAGGATATCAAAAAACGCGAAGAAGGCCTGGACGCCAAATTCAGAAAGCTTTATACCAACGAATATTACCTGGACCCCAAATTTTTCGAAGTAACTATAGACACAACTTTTACCTCCAAAGAAGAGGTGGTGGACCTAATATCAGCAAAATTTGAAAGTTCTTAAACAACCCTTCTTTTAGAAAGCCCAAACTTGGCATTTAAAGATTTAAAAAAGTGGTTTTTGTCAAAATATCCGAGTTTTACCCTGGCTTGAGACTGTTTGACCTCAACAATATCCCCTGCCTTCAAACGAAGGCTCGTCTGGCCATCAACAACCAAATAAATATCCTCTCCTCTTAAAATTTTTACCTCAACCTCATTACTGGGCGAAAGCACAGCAGACGGAATCGGAAGACCTATTGGATTAACCGGCGTCACCAAAATACAATCCAACTCACCCTCAACAATCGGCCCACCCGCAGAAAGAGAATAAGCAGTAGATCCCGACTGCGTCGCAACTATAACCCCGTCTCCGTAAACCTTAAGAAATTCACGTCTATTGACCTTAATTTCCAAATCGGCAACTCTAAACTGGCTTTTAATTGTGTATTCGTTAACAGCCTGGAAAATATCGCTTCTTCCGACAACCTTAGCTTCAAGTGCGATTCTTTCGGAAACAATCAAATTTCCATTAATAAGCTTTGTGGCAGCCTCCTTCCATTCATCACCCTCAGCAGCCGTTAGAAAGCCCAAATTGCCGGTATTAATGCCTATAAAAGGCACCGCAAGACTAGAAAATTTGCAGGCTTTATTAATAAGTGTCCCGTCGCCGCCTAAAGAGATCACATAATCACTACCGTTAAGATTCTTCTCCGTCAAAACTTCCACACTCTTCTGCTTCAGGTAAGTAGTGATCTCAAAAGCCAGCTTTTTGGCTTTTGTATTTTCGTCCTTATAAACCAAACCAATCTTCATGTCGTTTTATATTTGGGAAGTGTGGGCCTGGATGGATTCGAACCATCGACATCCACTTTATAAGAGTGGCGCTCTGCCGCTGAGCTACAGGCCCGCATAACATGCCAAATTTTAGCACAATTTACGAAGAATTTGGTGAATTTTTAGCTTTTTCAGCTTCTCCAAGCCTTTTTTCTAAAACTCCAAGTTTTTCCTCTATTACCCTGTCGTCAACACTAACCTCATGCTCGATATCGTGCTCAACTTTATGTAAATCCCCCTCAATCACCTTTATATCGCGGCTTAAGTCTTCCTTTACCTCTTCTTCGGTAAAAACAGAGGCAATTTTGGCTGTGATAATCGAAAAAATAATTACACCGACAATCATCAAAAACAAAGTTAAATACCTGCCGGAAGTCGACTCCGGCAGAACGTTTCCAATGCCAATCGTCGAAATCCCAACTGCCGACCACCAGACTGCATCGTTTACAGTCTTAATTTGGCTTTCTGCATATCCCGATTCAAACCTTAAGATCAAAAACGAAGAAATAACAATAGAACAAAGTATAAATATGGAAATATTAAAAAACAGATGGCCGCGGATTGCAGCAATGCTTCTTTTGGCGGTAGAAATAAGAGTCACAAACTAATTGTCGGGAATTAAAAATTTCTTGTCAACTAAAGCCAGTTACGCGACTTCTTCAATAGGGCTTAATCTTTCCCTAGCATCTTGGGAGTATCTTTCAATCAAAGTTCCGTCACTAGCCTCTCTCATCAATCTATCATCTAAACCATCTTTCGTAATCAAAACATAAGTTTCACCATATGGCCCAGGATCATTAGGAGCATTCTCTCTAGAATAAGAAACTGTATAAACTCCAGGGAAGTCTGTCTCGAAAACGCGTGAATATACTCGGCCCCCACTAGGAGTATCAGCAACATACCGAGCCCCATCTACCGGATTCTCGGAAACCCCCAAACTATTCCCAACTATTCGACTAACCGTCCTTTGATTATCTAAATCCTTCTTGTCTTTAGGCTCCCCAGAAGGGGATATCTTCACTGCCCTTTCTCCATAACGAACTTGGGCAACATCATCAGCAGCCTTCTTTAATTTTTCACCAATCTGTGCAACTTCGGCCTTAACCTCAGGCGAATGGTAATCAGATTTCTCAGATAAAACTCCAACCAGCTTACCAATTGCACCTTCCGGGTCGTTCTTTACAACCTGAGGCTCTCCAGAATCTTTTTTTGACTCAGACCTGGGACCTCGCTTAAACCGTTCCCTTAAACCCCTTAGATGATTGATGAAACCCCCTCGATCTGCATCTACCCTAGGAGCGCTTGTTCTAGCTTGACTCCCTAAACCTTTTTCCACTCCACCAACTTCGGTGCTTTTCATAAACTAAATTAAGCATAAAACAGTTTAGCCTGCAATTGCAAGTAAATCATCTCAAAAAAATTAATCCTCGCAATCAGCTGCACTGTTCACTTCTTTAATCAATTCCGTAGTTGAGCTCCAACAATAACTCCTATTGGAAAAAGCGCCCAAAATACTTGCCTCCTGCAGATCTTCCGAAACTTGATATCTATAAGTTATACCCGAGTTGAATTTCGAAACATCCCGGCTAGCCATTAGATTTTCAATCGACTCCGGATATCTTCCTTTTTCAATAAACTCAATATCCGCCAATTTCGAAAGCTGCCTCAGATTAAACTCCAAAACTGCATCTTTAGCCAATTGACTAACATAATTTATAATCGGCAAAGCCGCGGCCAAAGAAACAATAATCGATACAACAAAAAACATATTTGGGGCAGTACAGGCAAAAAGTTTAGAGGCGGGCGCGGTGCACTATTTCCGCATCGACAACATTAACATCCCGGCCATATCGAAGTCTAGATAGCTGTTTAATCATCTCCGCAATTCTCAAATCCTTGTCTATTTTAGAAAGGTCTCGCGTTGTATCGAGCGAAAATGGAGGCACCGGCTCGTTCCGAACAATTGTTTTAGCATAAGCGTGGAATCTTTCAACATTAATAAGATCCGTCTCGTTAAAAACCGGAGTAAACTCATGCTGTAGGTAATTTGCGTCGGTCACTCCGATTCTGAAGCTAACCACTGTTCCCACGTTTCCAAAAATAGCGTTTTTAACCTCTTCTTCAATCTGACCTATAAACTGGTTGGCGACAATAAGGTTTAGCCTAAACTTTCGGGCCTCTGCCAAAATATCCGCAAACGTTTCTGTGGCAAAATTCTGGAACTCGTCAACATAAAGGAAAAAATCGTTTCTCTGCTCCTCAGGTATATCCTGCCTGCTCATAGCAGCAACCAGAATCTTTGGTACCAGAACCAAACCCAAAAAGTTGGAATTTTCCTCCCCTATCCGGCCCTTGGAAAGGTTTACTATCAAGATTTTCTTGTTGTCCATCACATCTCTCAAATTAAACGCACTGTTAGATTGTCCAATAATGTTTCTCATCATTCGGTTGGTAACAAATCTCCCGAACTTGGAAACTATGTAATCTAATACTTCCGATTTGTGGAAATCCGAAGTCTGGGCAATCTGGTCTGTCCAATAACGCCGGACAACCGGATCTTGTACCTTAGGCAATAGTTCCTGTACAAAGTTTGCATCGGTTAAAACCCTCACCACTTCAATAAAAGTATTTCCGGGCTCACTCATCACTGTAAGCATGGCATTGCGGATTGCATGTTCAAATCTAGGTCCGATTATTCCCGTTTTATGAGGATCATAAAGTTTGTACATCAAACCAACGATGTACGTTGCCACAAAGTGCTTCTCCTGCTCGGATTCCGCTTCAAGCATGTTCATTCCGATCGGCCGTTCGGTATCTGCCGGGTTAAAGTAAATAACATCCTCGGCCCGCTCGGGTGGAATCGAGGACAAAATATCTTCAGCCGCGTCGCCGTGCGGATCAATAAACGCTACCCCGTGACCGGCCTTTATATCCTGTAAAATCATGTATTTCAAAAGTTCGGTTTTTCCGGTTCCGGTCTTCCCGATAACGTAAACATGGCGTCTTCTGTCGTCTTCGGAAATAAAGACTTCCTTCGTCGAACCCCGGTAAACACTCTTTCCCAAATGCAAACCGGAAGATGGAATTTGTGCCGGCGCAGGCGCACGCTTTGCATTAACCCAAAATATTCCCGGTGTCTCCACACTTTTGTTGGGTAGGTGAAATAAAGATGCCAGTTCCTCGGTATTTAAAACTCCGTATTTGCCAAATAAAGGCAAATATCGGTAAACAAAATCGACCAAAAACTGCTTTTTAAAGCGAATCCCCGCTCCGGAAAAACCGTTATATTCCGAAGCAAATTGCGAGAAGGTAGATTTAATATTGTCTAAGTGCACTTTTGCTTCCTCGTCACTTTTAGCAGAAACAACAATTCTGATAACCACATCAAAGCCGACCTTTGAAATTTTGTTTTCAATTGCCTCCATCTTTTTAGGCTGAGGCGTAACCTTACCTTCGTTTTTCGGAGAAAGCTCAGCTTGTTTTGTTTTCGAAACGAAGCTTTTCCCGGAAGATCTCCAGCCTCCTCCGGCCGGTGCTGCCAAGATTTGGATTGCTGCTCCTTCTCCTGGAGCCATCTTTGCAAGAGCCGAAGTGATTTGGCTCAAAGGATCGGTTGCCAGCTCTTTATATGTTTTTATTGGATAATAGCTGGAAGATTTAAGTTTAAGCGCCGCAAATGCCAGCTTTCCATCTTCGGAGAAAATGTTATACTCTTCAACCTCGCGTACATCTGCTCCGGGATACGCACCGTGAATTTGTTTTTCCACTAAATCCTGCAGAGATTTCGGACAGGAAATGTAAAACTTTATTTCTTCCGGCAAAGCTACCAGCTCCAAAGAAAAATGGTCTTGCGTAGTCAAAAGCGAAATCGTCGAACTTTTATAAATTGAATACAACGAAGCAAACATCTGCTCGGCCGCGTCTATTTTAATTTCGTTATCACGGGGAACTGCAATCTGCAAAAGCACGAAATCCAGTGACTTCTGCTCCCTGTCCTTGTTTTTCATCCAAACAACCCACAAGTAGCCTACTCCCACCGCCACAATAACCAAAATCAGAAGCGCCAGACCCAATAACCCGAGTGAGCGCAAAAACAGCTCCATACCGGAAATCGCATCTATTTGGCCCAATCCTTGTGAGCTATCAATTGGCATTATCGCCTGTCCCCTTTCGAAAAATTATACGCTTAGCGTGCGTATGGGCAATTTTTATCATTCTCCCGATAAACATTGCAAAAGCGGCCAGGGAAGAAACTCCAAACACCCCTTTATCTGAAGATACTTTCCCGGAAACTTTGGTTTTTTCGCCAGCTACATATTCTTCCTCGGAAATTGGCAGCTCAACCGTTGGCCCGTTAACAACGACCTTGCTCGCTTCCCGCTGTGGTGAAGAAACTCCCGCTTCTGCAACATCGGAAGCAACTTTGGGATGGGGCTGGGAAAGCCTCGCCTCTTTTCCTATAGACTCCTGAAGTTTTTGCTCGGCTTCTCTATCCTGCTTTTCGCTGGCTTCGACCACCTCATCCAAAAGCCGTTTTTCTTCCGCTCTTTGGGGTTCAAGTTCTTTTGCTTTGGAAGATCCAACGGCAGCTAAATCTGTATCTTGAGTAACCTGATCATCTGTTTGATTGGAAGATGATCCAGCTGCTAAATCTGTATTTTTTGTGGCCTTATCGTCTGTTTGATTAGTTGGGACAGGCATAAACTGAGCTTACCTTATGTCCATAATTATATCTCATTGCAATGCAATGAGATACATCAGAGAGGAGCGACTATCGCTATTTCTTTTTGCTTTTCTGAAGAAATACAAACTCGTACGCCGGGCCTATAAGCGACCCCACCAAACTCGAAACCACAAAGACAACAAGGTTTGTGCTTTCATGGGAAAGAAGAGACGGCCCTAACACCCGCGCCGGATTAAAAACTGCCCCGCTTATTGGTAGAGCAACAATACCAACAGCAGCCAGATATAAACCGACAGCCAAAGGGCCAAAGCTAACCGGACCGTTTCTGTCAACCATTGTTCCAAAAATTGTAAAAATTAAACCACCCGTCAAGACCGCCTCAGCAATAAACGCGGTCTGCGTTGACACTCCAAGCCCAAATGCCCCTTGCCCAAAATGAAACTGCACAGCGTTCTGTCCAAACACTAAAAAAAGCACTTCGGCTGCCAAAAAACTGGCAAGAATTTGCGCGATTAAAAAAAAGCATGCCCTGCTTCCTGAAATTTTTTTGGCAAGCCACATCGATATGGTAACGGCAGGATTTAGAAACCCTCCGGCAATATGAATCGTTGTAAAAAGCAAGGCTAAATATGCAAAACCTACAGCCAACACCACCTCAAGAGAACTGACCTCACCGTACAAAGAAGCGGAAAGCACTACCCAATTTGCGATAAGAACAAAAAAGAAAGTACCTAAAAATTCGGCAACATACGACCTCCAAGGTGCAATCAAATCTCTTAAGCCTGGCGTATTTGCCATGCAAAAATTAGATCACCTTTGGGAGTCAATTGTCAATCACATCAAATCTCCTACTGCACAACAATCTGGCCGTTTTGGGAGGCGTTAAGATGATTGTGATACTTGTAAGTGCCTGCCGACGTAAAAGTTATACTTTTGCTCTCACCTGGATTTATGGCTCCGATATTTAAAATCGGATATAAATTGTGCGCCGGATGTGGTGCGGAATTAACTTGCACAACACTGCTTGAAGCATTCTTAAAAGTGACAGCCTCACCTACCTTGACGTTTATAGGGTTAGGCGAAAAACCATTGTCCGAATATGTTATTGTATTCGCCGCCTCGGGAGATGTTGAACCAACTGCCGCCGGAGATTGATTGGCATTCGAAGTACTTTGTCCTGCCGTCTTAGTGCAGGCTGCAAGAACTAAAGCACTCACGCCAATTGTCCCGACTATCAATATTTTTTGGATTTTCATTAAATTCACCTCCTTTCGGATGAAGAATCACTTTAACAGAAAAAAAACTGGGTGGTCAAGTTTCCGAACCTATGCTTTACCCGCAGAACCAAAAACATCTATCTTATTTTCTACAACGGCCGCAACTGCCATGGCAATCTCGTTCGAAAAGCTGTAAATCTTGTATTCGTTAGGACTCTCACCAAGCTTTTCTAGCAAGGCATCGTGATATGCAACCCTTAGCTCTGTATTTATATTAACCTTGACTATTCCTGCCTTGATGGCTAGTTTAATCTGTTCTGCTGGTGTGCCTGACCCACCGTGCAGAGCTAAAAAAGTATCAGGCAATGCACCCTTAATTTGTGTTAAAAGTGCAATATCAAGATCTTTCTGGTTGAGAAAAGTGCCGTGTATGTTGCCACAAACAGCTGCAAAAATATCAACGCCGGTTTCCTTAACAAACTTCGCAGCTCTTTTTGGATCCGTGTAACTTTGTCGAAGAGTCGCTTCGTCTATCTCCTCTTCGTGAACCTCACTAGAACCACCTAGTTTATCCATCTCCCCTTCAACAATGACTCCTTTTGAGTGGGCAAAGGCGACTACATCTTTTGCATTTTTTATGTTCTCATCTATCTCCAAATGCGACCCGTCAAAGTGAACATCATCAAAACCTGGTTGAGAAATAGCTGCACGACAATCTTCAACTGTCCTACTGTGATCCAAGTTGAGAAGTATCGGTATCTTATATTCCTCCCTGGCGTTAATAACCAAATCCACAAGGTTTTTCAAGCCAAAATAACCTACTTCACCAGGTGAAAACTGAACCATCACCGGAGAATTTTTATTCTTGGCAGCAGTTACAATTCCTTTGAAGATTTCTAAGTTATCGACATTAAATGCCCCTATTGCGAAATTTTCCTTCTCGGCTCTTGTAAACCACTCCCTAGCTGTCATCTGCTTTTTTTCTCCTTGAACGCATAATATCTCTTAAGTCCCCAATATCCGTTTACTCCCGACCAGGCCAAAAAAGGTAAAAAGAAAGCTGATTTTAAACTAAAAGTAGTCCCGCCCAAAGCTAATCCTTCGCCCACAAAAACCAGCATCACTCCAAATTCCAGAACCGAAATAAGCGTAATTAAAGCGGCGGCCCTAATCGAGCTGAAAAGCCACAAAAATGTCGTCAAACCAAACATAAAAACACCCGTTATCATACCGTTGAAAATCATTCTGTTTAAGAAAAAATCCCAAACATTCAAAAAAATAGAAATGAATATTAAATTTGCCCTAAGATAGAAATTAAGCGACCTTATTTTCATTTTTCCAGTTTTGCAATTTTGGCAAGCCTAACCTCGTGCCTCCCACCCTCGTATTCGGTCTCCAAAAACAGCGTTACAGCCGCTTTTGCGTCATCGGCACTTTGAAACCTGGCTCCCAAAGAAAGAACGTTCGCATTGTTATGTAGCCTGGCAAGATGCGCTATCTCGTATGGGTTAGAACTTTGCCTGCCGGAAATATCTGCCGCTTCCTTGGGCCTTACGGGGCCGTAAAACAGGGCTGCACGAATACCTTTAACTTTATTTGCCGCTATTTGTTCAGCTTGGCCTGACCCTCCAATGACAATACCTAAAGAATCTTTGTTCTCTGCAACTTTCTGTGCGCAAGGGATTACAAAATCTGGATAGTCGTCTGTTTTATCAAATTCGTAAGCACCGCAATCTTCAACTTCATAACCTTTGATTTCCAGGTATTGGATTAGTTGTTTTTTTAGATAAAACCCTGCGTGGTCCGAAGCAATATAAATTTTTGTCGCCATATCAAAAAAGATGCGCGCAGCACCTCTATATGAATCTTACTAATTAAAAGAGGCATTATGCAAATTCAGCAATCTCAACGCATAAAAATAACACCAATGTCAAAGAATAATTTTATTGGCCAAAGTAAAAAGTCATATACAACAAACAAGGCGTGAGGGTATTTAGTTGATAACTCACCAGATAAGTACAAAAATAGTGTAACCAATAGACCGACAGCAAAGTATATGATAACTACCAGTTTTGTGAAACCTAAATTTACTCCAAAAATATTGATCGCAAACTTTTTTTCTCCAACTAAGGCAGAAAGTAAACGTTTAATAACAAACGTAAGAATAATCGCAAGAATAGGAACAGTAAAAATTAAACCTACTCCGCCAAGACTCTCTGTCGGTTTTGACATCGAGTATACAAAAAAATTGATCGCCATCGATAGCAAAAAAGCCAAAATAAAAGAAACAATACCCATAATTTATTTATACAGAGAAAAACAGAAGAATAGCAATAGAATAAGCTTCCTAAGCAAGCAGCTGCTTTAAATCAAAGTCTACTTTCCCTAAATCCTCAACGTATTTTTCAACATCCACCCGACTTTTAACAGCCATCGTAATTGGCCCGACATCCACAGGGTTATTAACTACTGTTGCACCGACAATCCTCGAAATTACGTTATATTTTTTAATGAAAATTCGCGTTACTTTCCCCTCTTTTGAGGTTCCGCGGACTATAATCTTGTCACTAAAATCTTCATCAGTCACACCTATAAACGAACATGTTCCATTATTTGGTGGTGAAAAGAAGCTAATCGAATACGAAGAAGCCGTCTCGAATTTAGTTCTTTGGCCAGCCATTGTTTTGCCGACAGTCGAACCTTGGGTTGTAGCATTCGTCCAATTCCCAACCAAATGCTTTCTTTCAAAAACCGGGTCGTAAAACTGGGCACAGTCACCTGCAGCATACACATCCGGCAGGTTTGTTTCCAAATACTCATTAGTAACAATTCCCCTGGAGATTTCTATTCCCGACCCGTTAAGCCACGAAAAATCGCTTTTTATTCCGATTCCTACCCCTACAATATCCGCTTCATAACGATTTCCTGATTTAGTGATAACTGCCTTGATTTTCTCTCCGTCACTTTCAATATGGTCCGGTTCCTCATGAGTTTTGACAAATACTCCGTTTTTCTCAAGGGTCGAAACAACCACTCGACTCGATTCCTCATCCAGTTTTTTCGACCAGTAATAATCGCCGCGCACGAGTGTTGTTATATCGCCTATCCCATTCAGGCTAAAACACGAAGAAAATTCAAGTCCAATGAAACCTCCCCCGATAATAACCGCCCGCTTCGCCCCTTTAGATTTTTCAATAATCAAATTTCCATCCTCAACCGTTCGCATGTAAACTACACCTTCACTGTCACCGCCGGGAATAGAAAGCGGTACAACATATCCGCCCACACAAATTAGAAGTTTTCCGTATTCAATTTCTTCACCGGAAGAAACTTTCACTCTCTTACTCTTAGAATCTAACCCCACTGCCTTCTCGCCCTTCATAAGTTCAATATTCTTGTCCCCGTACCATTCCGGCTTTTTCAGAAACATTTGCTCGCGGCTTATTTGGTGGCGGATATAGTTTGGAAGCAAAACTCTGGAATATTCCTCGTGGTTTTCGTCTGTAACAATCTTAATT
>JAKALT010000015.1 GCA_021813125.1 bacterium
ATTTAGTTTTTGGAGAATCTCACTTGAGTTTTTAGTGATTACATATCCATGAAAGAGTTTTTGCTGTTGGACTGCAATTGAGATAATAACCAGAACAAATGACAAGAGCTTTAGTGGTTTTTTGAAACCCGAAGTGAGTTTTTCAAATCCGATAGCAGCAAGGCTTGAGGCTGCAAACGTTGCAACAATCATAAAGCGGGCAGGGGCTCTGAACGGGAAATTTGGGATGTGGGCAACTATTCTGTAAGGTTTAATAAATCCACCGAGACTTATTAGGATGAAAATTATCCAAACCAGATACAGGATAGTTATCATTTTGTGATTTTTGGCTATGTCCTTTGGGTTTTTTATCAGGATTAGTATTGGGAGTAAAGATAAAAGAAAAGGAACTGTCCAGATTGTTAAGTTAATTTCCCAAAACCCGCCGCCAAATTGGGTAAAACCAAGATCGTTACCGGGTTTGGAAATGCCAAATGCGTATGGTTTTATATAAGTTAATAAGTGGGAGGGTGGTAGAGAATAGGAGAAACGAATTCGCGGATCAAAGTCTAATCGCTTTGAGAGTTCATAGAGTTTAAAGCTTGGCAAAATTTGGATTGCGCTTAAGAAGATTCCCAAAACTAGTGCTAATGTTATTTTTATCAATTTGATTTTCCATTCTTTGCCCTCTATCAATAGCAAAAGCGAGAATGCGATGTAGCTTATGGTACTTATTAGGGCTATTTGCAAGTGGCCTGCGGTTATTTGAAGGTAGACAAGCGGTGCTAAAAATAGAGCAAATTTTTGGTTTAAGGTAGCCTTTTGGGTTAGATAAAAGCCTAGGGGCAGAAGTGATGCGGAAAAGATGATCGACGGCTGAAAATATCTGGTTACCATATAGCCTGAAAGACAAAATATTAGAGCCCCAAGACAACTGGAAAGATTGGAAAGTTTGTTCAGCTTTAGAAACGAAAAAGTTCCGAGAGCTGCGATTGCAAAGTATGTTAAATACAAAAGATTTATTGCCAGCGGAAACGGAAAAAGGAAAAGTATCAAGGCATTTATGGGGGAGAGTGCGCCAATTTCGCCTTCTGCCAGAAGCGGATAACCAGAGCCATATATATTTGGAACCCAGATAGGCAGTTGGAAGCGATGAAGATATTGGGCAGTAACGTAGTACCAGGGAATGTATTGAGTGACGAGATCAGAAGAGTAGAGCATTTAGATTTTGGATGCCAATTTTGGTTTGATAATTAATCCGGCTAAAGCGATAAAACCGACTAAAGTTAGAATGTCCGAAAATAGACGGAGTGGCGATTCAGTAAAGTAAGCTTGTATTTGCCAATTTCCCGGCTCCAGGGTTGTTGCAATTAAGCCATCCTTAATGTCTATTGCTTTTTGTTTTCCGTTTATCTTAAGAATCCAACCCGGAAAGTACATTTTTCGAATGACAATTTGTGACAGTTGGGGATTTATTACATTTGCTTTTATGTCGAATGGGTTTTGACCCGACGGGAGAATGACGGATTGAGGATTTGAACTTACTAGCGGTCCTGGCACAAAAGTTTGAGGGTTAGACCAAATTGTGTCGTACTCATTTGAGGTGGTCAAATTTGCTGTCGGGAGATTTGGCTGAAGTTGGGCTGGTTTCAGGAAATAGTGCCTTGAGGCGAAGATAGTTAAGATTATGAGAATTGCTGCAATAAATGTTCTGTATTTTCCCGTGTCAACCAAATAGACGGCCAGAAATGAGGTTGCCATGCCGATTAGTGAAAGGAACCGCCAGGGGTAAAGAATAAAATTTAAAAGCGGCGCGTTTTGCCAAAGAGGTTTTGAGACTGGAAGCGTGAGGAATAGTCCAAGAGCGATTGTAAACAGCATGAATACCACTTTGAGGCTCTTTTTAAGAATCAAACTTAAAATAATTACTAATGTTGCGCTTAGGCCGATTTGAAATGGTGTTCCGAGATTAACGCCTGGGTGTGGAATTCTGAGTAATTGGTAAATGTTTAAAAAATGGCCGTTATAAAGATTTGTTAAGGCACTGTCAAAAACCATGTATTTTTTTTCAAATATTGATGGAATTAGCTGGAATGAGGACAGGATGATGGCAAGAATTGAGGCAACCACAGCTCTTTTTAGCGTTTTTTGATCAGGCCTAATGACTATTAAGAAATAAAATAGGAAGAATGGTGCGAAAACCATAAAGATGACAGTGTGGGATGTGATGAGTGCAAATAAGGAAATTGCTAGAAGGACAAATGAATACTTTGACTTAGCTTTTGCTTCGTGCAGACCTAATAAAACCAGAGGTACGAAGATAAGGGCAATTGATTCACCTAAGGAACCGCGGTCGTAGAGGTTTGCGAATCTATAAGGCAGATAAGTGTAAAAAATTGTACCAACTAGACTTGCCGTGTTGGAGGCTGATTTTTTAAACAATAAAAAGGCAAAGACTGCGCTTAGGATAAAGGCAATAGACATTGTTGCTTTAAAGGCGAAAGTGGGATCATTAGTTGGCAAGGCAAAGATTTCGGCAAAATAATACGGTAACTGATAGTTTGCAACAAAAAGCGGGTATCCGATTTGGTTTTCTAAAGTTGGCGCAAGACGGGGTGGAATCTGAAGGTTTCTGATATCGGTGTCGAATTCTTTTATTCTTGCGATGTGGTAGAGGCCATCCTGGCTCGGGTAAAGCGGGTTTTTTATGACGAGTATCAAACTGGGTATAACGAGCATGAGAAGTATACAGATCGAGACCAGGGTTTTATTTCTGAACATGCCGTAATCATAGAATATGATTAGTTTGGTTACAACAGTTACACAATATGATATCTTTTTAGAGTGATTTATTACGCATTTTTGTTTCTAATTCTTATCTTGGGTCTTTTAAATCCAGTTTATGGAAATAGGGTAGATGCTGTATTGGGGTACTTCCTTTTTGGCTTTGTGCTTTTTTATGTTTTTTTGCCTGAGAGATTTCACAAATTGAGAAAATATGCCATTTGGGTTGTCATATCAATCTTTCTTATAACTTCTTTTTCAACAAGCTCTTCCTTGCGGGCGATGCTTGGCCGTGACCTCCCCCTCTATACTTACAACAATGATCCCGGTGTAATACTCAAAACTTATAAGTTGATGGAGGAAGACACCGGTTATTATGATGCTTTCGCGATTGCCCAAAAAGGACGATTCGGAATGCAAATTGTGCCTCAGGATATTTGGGGATGGCGATTTCCGACTTTATTCGAGATTTGGAAGATTCTGCCTGGTAGCAGCGGCTTGAATATTTACTTTCTGTATTTGGTTTTAGCCTGCTCTTTTATTTATTGTTCTTATTTGCTTTGCACACGTTATTTGCCTGAGAAGTTAGCAATAATTCCTGCATATTTAGTTTTTCCTTATTTGCATTTTGCGGCGAGGGATCAAATGCTGCTGGAAACTGAATGGTGGTCTGTTATTGTTTTTTTTATTGCCGTTTTTTTTGCAATAAGACGTCGGCTGATTTTGGCAATTTTATTTTTTTCCCTGACTGTTGCAATTAGGGAAGTATACATCTTGCCTTTGGGGTTAATGCTTATTTATTCTGCACTCAAGAAAAGGGAACTGATCCCGCTTTTTATGATTCCACTACTTTCTTTTTTAGTGACTTTTTCGTTCCATGCTGTTTTTGTTAGCCATTACATTGATGTATGGGGAACTATCTTTTCACCCAGGATTATTTCAAAAGGTTATTTTTTTGTTCAGCAAACTTTAGCTTTTGCTTCGTGGGAATATCTGCTTTTTTCTTTCAGGCCGTTTTGGTGGTTTTTGGTTGCAGCCCTGGGTGGATGTTGGTTCGTTTATAAAACATTTGATAAAACCGAGGCATGGCTCCTTCTGCTTTCATTCCTGCCTTTTCCTATTGCGTTTCTCAGGTTTGGCACTCTTCCATATAATGATTATTGGGGAATAATATACATGCCCATTGTATTGGTTTTGGCGCCAGTTGCCTTGGGAAACCTAATAAAAACCGGCAAATTCAAAAAAAGCTAATTTAACTTATTGACAAGTGCCTTTGGCTTTGCAAAGATTGAATTAGGCCTGAGTAATTCGGGCCTAAGCCCTTTCAGTTAAGTACTGGCCAGTATTAAAAAGACCTCGCAGTTTTCGAGGTCTTTTTTTTAGGTTTATTGGTCCTGTCAGTAATTTTTCCTCAGCCATTCATAAATTGGTGTTAGAGGACTGGTTTGTAGTAGAATTAGGCACAAATGCAGGATGTAATTGTGCCTAATGTGTTTAACAGCCCTTCCTACGGTCAAATGAACTGGGAAGAAGTTCTTGCGAAGGTAGTTTGGTTTTTGAATTTGGACAAGGGCGCTTCTTACGATGTGATTATAGGAACGGATAGCGAAGCTCAAGATAGGGAAGCGGATTTTGTGACGGCTCTTATTGTTCACAAAAAAGGCCGCGGTGGGGTATATTTTTGGGGAAGACAAAAGGTCAGAAATTTATATTCTCTAAAGCAGCGAATTTGGCACGAGGCGACAATCTCGCTTTCGATGGCCCAGATGGTAGTTGATGACTTTGCAAAAATAGGGATTTTTGACCCTTCGGCAAGCTCGGGGCAGATCTTAAATTTGGAAATACATGTTGATATCGGCCCAAACGGAAAAACCAGAGAACTGATTTCGGATATCGTAGGGATGATTCGTTCAAACGGTTTTAAAGTCGCTACAAAACCTTCTTCATGGGGCGCTTCGCACGTTGCTGACCGCCACGTTTAATTACTTTTGGATTGGATTAGATCCTCGTAGAGTGCTTCAATTTTTTGTGCATATTTTGCAATAGAAAATTTTTGGGCAATATCTAAGCTTTTTTTGCCAAATTCTTCACATAATTTGGGGTTTTTAATTAAATTGATTATTGCCTGCGCAAGCTCCTGTGCATTAAGGTTAACCAGAAAACCGTTTTTCCTGTCGTAAACTATGTCTTTTACGCAAATGTCATCTATGGCAATTAGCGGCTTACCCGAAGCAACTGCCTCAAGAGCAACAGTCGGGAGGTTATCTACAACACTTACCATAAGGCATAAGTCCGCGGCCTTGTTGGCACTGGCTATCATCTCTTTGTCGATGAAGCCGGTTAGGATTACGTTGTCTTGAAGGCCGAGCCTTTCAACCTGCTTTCTGATATGTTTTTTCATCGTACCTCCTCCGGCAACGACAAGAAGCGCGTTTGGGATTTGGGTTACGACATTGGTCATAGAATCGACCGCAATTTCGAAGTTTTTACCTCTATCCAAGAGTCCCGCAATCAAAATCAGGGGCCTTTTAGGGTTTATTTTGAACTCTCTTAGAAATTTATCCGGTTTGCTGTTTTTAAAAAATTCCAGGTCTATCCCGTTATGGATAAGTTCGGGTTTGGACTTGATTTTTGAAAGTGACTTTAAGGTTTTTGCCGAAGGAATAACTACTTTGTCAAATTTATTAAAGTAATACCTAATCATAATTTCGACCAAAGGATTGAGAGGCTTTTCTAGGCCCGGTATAAACCGATGGATGTATTGGTCGAAAGGGGTGTGATAGGTGACTACGCTAGGAATATTTTGCTCTTTGGCAATTTTGGCCCCTAAAAATCCGGTTACAAAAGTTTGGTTGTGGACGATGTCGAATTTTTTCTGTCTTAATTTTTTAAGAGTTTTACTGTCCCAAATTAAGGGGATTCGTTCAAATGGCCTTGCCGGCAAGCCTATTGACGGTATACGAATGACATCGGCTTCTTCTTGGGAGTTTGGAAAGTCGGTTGTCACAAGTGTTACATTGTGGCCTCTTTTTTCAAGTTCGCTTCTTAAGTTTATTACGTAGGTTACTATGCCGTTTATTTGTGGCTTGTAGTTATCAGCTGTGAAGAGGATATTCATTGGTTATTTTTGGTCTCTGATAGTTTCCAAGTCCTTGACGATAACTTTACCAAAGATTGCCCAGGTGAGCCCATTTAGGGCGTAATCGCGAAGGCCTCTTATAAAACCCTTGCTCCACCGCCGCGGAGAGGCTGTAACTTGCCATTCTTTTGACGTATCGAATTCAACTTTACCGACTTTAGCAAGCCTTCGGGCAAGGTTCATGTCCTCGCAGTAGGCCGGGATGTTTTTAAAGCCGTCTGTTTTTACAAAGGCGGATTTTCTAATGATGAAATTCTGTCCAACTAAAAAAGGCTTAAAACTTACCTTTTGATAAAGGGCGATGAACGGGCCTGATAAGTTGTTCATGACAAACTTTGTAAATCGCGGGCCTTTTTTATGGTTAAACCAACCGCCGAATGCAGCAAGTGAGGGATCGCTGCTTAACTTTTTGGACATTTTAGATAACCAGTCGGGAGGTGGATTGTCGTCGCTATCGGTTGAAGCTATAAATTCGCCTTTGGCAGCTTCAAAGCCTGCCTGGCGGGCGTTTTGGACACCCTTATTGGGTTCGAACACGACTCTGGCACCGGCTTTTTGGGCGGTTTCTGAAGTACGGTCGGTTGATCCGTTGTCCACGACTATTATTTCGTACCGGTCTTTCGGATAATCTTGATTTTTGAGAGCTTTTATCACTTCTTGAATGAACTTTTCTTCGTTATAAGCGGGGATAACAACAGAAACAAAAGGAAGCTTATTTGTTTTCATTTACGTTGATATTATACTTCCTGGGGAAGAGAGGTTTGTAGTTGGTTAACTTTCATGATTACCCTTTCGGGCTCTGTTACAGCCGTGTTGTGATAGGCACCTTCAAGAGTTGTTATCTGCATTTGAGGATTTTTAGAAAAAATATCTTTAGCCTTTTCCGTTTTTGTAACTTCATCTTTTTCCTCGGAAATAACAATAATTTTTCCGCCTGTTTTTACCCTTGCTCCCTCATAAAGATCGGGCATGCTTTGGATTACTTTTCCCGCCAGAGCAGCTGACACTGCGCTTCGCGCATCGTTTGCTTCTTTAGGTATGTTTAAACCTCTCGCACCTATTACAAAAGAGTAGCGATGGCCTGTACTTTTTAGTTCCGCCAGTTCATGGGCAAGGCCTAAGCCTGCAGAAAATGTTGATTGATCAACGCTGCTTGCTGGCGCTATGAGAACAGCATTAGAAACCCGATTTTGGTATTTGGGATCGTTTAAGATTTCAGCTCCAATTGGACCACCAGTAGAAAAGACCCAAAGGTCAAATTCACCTTCCGGCAGTAATTTGTCGATCACGGCTTCGTTAAAGGCTGTGTGAGGTTCAAAATTAGGTGATTCTTTTACTGCTTTTGCAAACTCTTGAGTTACTCTGCCTGGCCTTGTATCCGGGTAGGCTACCGTTACAACCTTGCGCCCCGAATAAGCAAGCTCTTGCGCTAGACCTGCCACACTATCTAGGTCATTAGAGATACCCGGAATGAGAAAAATTGGAGGTTTTTCTAACTGTGCGTTTCTTTCCGGTGGTTGGAGAGTAACATGTCGTGCCGTTTGTTTTCCAAGCGGTTCCGAGCCTTGCATTACATGAACGGTTATTTCGGACTGGTTGAGGAAGTCTCGGGCAAGCTTGTCTCTAGTATGGGCTTCTTGGATAAGTTCTTGGCGCTCGGCCTTATTTTCTTTAGGGATTCTTTTTAGGTCTTTATAGATCCTTGCTCGGACCGCTCTTGTTGCCAAAGTACGGACAAATTCACCATCTTTTCCTGGAGCTGTGACTTCTGAACCGCGATGATACCAATCGGTCGGTATTTTTCTAAGTGCGACGTTTGTGATTTTATCCTTAAGCTTTCGCCCTAAACTTCTTTCATTTTTTGGTACATATTGAGCTTCAAGGCCATATTGTTTTAATTCTGAAGCGTCCGGTTTTGAGGGCAAAAACCTGTGTCTGGCAAAGCTGAGAACTGCCTGACTCATTCCGTTAAGTCCTTCGAAGAGGGTCTTTTCTGGCTTGATTACTTCCTGTTTTGGGCCTTTTGTGGCAACCCGGTCTACCCAGAAGCGATTGATGGCGTCTTTAAAAGCGGTGTTTGGGGCTTGTGGGGCGCCATTTGCTGGTTCTACTGGCTTAGGTTTAATTTCTGTATCTTCCGGCCTCATTCGCGGCATGATAGCTTATACCTCCTTCGTTTTCAAATTTTCATCTTTGGCAATTTGCTTTTTTAGCGACATATAGGACAGAGCACCTGCGGGAATTGGAATCCAGAAAGTAATTAGGCGGAAGACTAAAACGGAAGCTAGGGCACGAGGTGGGTCAATGCCAAATTGCAGGAAAACCAAAATCAGGGTTGCTTCGGCGGCCCCTAAACCCGCAGGACTTAGAGTGATCCATCCGCTTATCATCGAAAGTGTGTAAGCGAAGGTAAGAACTGGTAGCGAGGGATGGGCGCCAAATGTCAGGAAAGCAAAATTCAAAGTGACGATATTTGTTCCATAATATATAAGTGCGGCAAAGATGGCTTCCAAAACAAGAAGCTTGTGCGAGAAGATTGCTTTTCTGTAGGCCGGGAAGTTTTCTTTGTATTCCAAAATACCCTTATAAATTTCAAGCTTTTCGATTTTGCCTTTTAATTTTTGCCAGATAAAGTTACGCATGACAAAAATTAAGCTTGGGATAATTATTAGAAGGGCGGTTAGTATAATTCCAAGATTATGAAAGTTAATAATTGGCAGGTGGGGAATGAAGTATATAGAAGTAAGCAGCATGGCAACGAGGACGGAAAATGTAATTGTGGTCCAGGAAGTAGAAAGGAAAATAAAATTTTGGGTAGAAACTCCCAGTTTTTTGTAAAAGTAATAGGCGGTTGCTATTGAGCCCGCCTCGCCGATTGGGAAAAGGTGGGCTGCCAAAACGTTTAAGGAGGCAATTTTAATGGTGTTTTTGAAGTCCATATTTACGCCTATCATCTTAAGAAGTGTTTGGGAAAGCAGCCCGTCGCCAATGTATTGGCCCGACTGGGCAATAATACCTAAAAGCAAAAAAGCGTAGTTAATTTGATCTTTTAGAGCAAATAGCTTTGTAAAATCGGCAAAATGTGGATAAAGCTTCCATAAAGCTAGCAAAATGAGTAAGGAAACGGCTATAATTCGGAAGTATTTCACCTGTATTTAATTGTATTTGAAGCTAGGTGAAATTGGAAGCTGCGGTATAATAGATATTGTTTATTGCAGCGCTTTTTTGTAAATGAAAGCTTTACAGCTGGGAAAAAATACAAGATCGGTTACGGCTGAAGTGGATTTGCCTCTTAGCGCTTCCGAGGTATGGAAGCGGATTTCGGATGTTTCCAACTATCCGGATTTTGTGGCGTTTATGAAGCGTGTTTCGGTAGAGGGCGAATTTAGAGAAGGCAGCCACTGGTCGGATATTTCGACGGTTTTATATTTTCCACTTAAATTCCGTCATAAGATTGCCAAAATTGAAGAAGGCAAGAATATTTTCTATTTGATTGATTTGCCAAAAGGGGGCAAAATTCTTCAGAAATTGGAAGTTGTTCCAAAGGGCAATTTGACACGAGTGGGTTTAACTATTGATGTTGATCTTAATAACCAGCTTATGGACCTTTTACTGGGGAAGTTGATTGAAAGGCGAACCAGGTCGATGATTGGCGGAACTTTCAAAAAAATTAGCACCCAGGCACGGAGAGAAAAAGGTCTGCTTACGGGTGATGATGGTAAAAATCAAGCGCGTGCGGAAGTGTTTATCAGGAAGTGGTATTTGGGGCCGGTTGCCGTATCTTTTGTTGCTTTTGTAGCCTTGGCGATCTTTTTTGGTTCCAACCCTTCGGAAATTAAAGCTGCACCGGGAAAGATTATATCTAAATCCGAGACAATAGTTACAAACAGCGCAACTAAGATTAAAACTGGTGTAAATAAGGTAAACAATAAGCTGGAAAACTTCATTTCAAACTAAAAATTCCCAAAACAAAAGCCCACGTCAAACGCGATGGGCTTCTGTTTTAAATATTCGAATTTTAAGCTACCAGATACCAGTTACCAGAGATCAGCTTAGCGCTTTTTCTTTGGTTTGCCGGACTTTTTGCCTTTTGAGGTCTTTTTTGGTTTTGAACTTTTTGTTTGTGTCACTTCTTCTTCGCCATCTCCCTCTTCTTTTGTGTACCACCAGGCTGCAACAATGACCAGCGCAACTACAACGAGAATAACCAGCGTTGTATTTTTGTCAAAGCCTTCCGTTGCTGCCGGAGTAGGGGATGTAATTGGCGCATTTTTAAAGTTGACTGTGACTTCCTGAGTCGGGCTAAGCGGTTTGTTGTCTGTTGTTACCAGTTGGGCTTTTAGGGTGTGGTCTCCGTAGGCGACATCAGAATATGTAAAAGTATCCGCTGTTACCTTGGTGGCTGTTTGGGGGGTTGGGTTTTTGTCGTCGAGCCAGATGAGGATGTAACCTTCGTTTTTTGTCTGTGCAGACGACGGCTTTTCTACTATATTAAAATTCTGGACTGCAAAGAGAATAGGAAGACGGGTGCCATAGATAGTCTGACCGTCTGAGGGTGTGACTATTTGAAGCTGGGGTGCCGCGACTTGGGCAAAAACAGTGGTAGCAGTTAAAAGTGGTACTACAGCTGCTAGCGGCAAGATGTAACTTATCCTTTTCATAATTAAATGACAGGAGTCATTCTATTCCAGGGGGTGGATTTGGTGTCAAGAGTGATTTATTTTTACTCGGAAAACACCCATTTTTGAGTAAATATATAGTTCAGAGTTTTCGTTGCGGTAATAATGCGGGAATAAATTTTCGACAACATTAATTTTGTGATTTTATTGACAATTTCTGTTAAGCTTGTTGTCATGGAAGACATAAAAAATGTTGTGATAATCGGGTCCGGTCCCGCGGGGTTAACGGCAGCAATTTATCTTTCGAGGGCAGACCTTAAGCCTTTGGTTTTTGCCGGTGTTTCTTGGGGTGGGCAGTTGATGCTGACAACAGATGTTGAAAATTATCCGGGGTTTGTTGAGGGAATCCAGGGGCCTGAACTTATGGATAAATTCAGGAAACAGGCAGAAAGATTTGGCGCAGAAATTTTAAATGAGAATGTGACTGCTGTCGATTTTTCAAAAAAGCCATTTAAGGTAACTGCAGGCGGAAAGGATTACTTTGCTAAATCTGTTCTGGTGGCAACCGGAGCGGAAACGAAATGGCTCGGGCTACCTAATGAACAAAGGTTAATTGGCCACGGCGTTTCTTCATGCGCACCTTGTGACGCATTCTTTTTCCGGGACAAAAAGGTCGTGGTTGTCGGCGGTGGCGATAGCGCTATGGAAGAGGCATTAGTTTTAACCAAGTTTGCAACTGAGGTGACTATTATTCACAGGCGTGAGGAGTTTCGGGCATCAAAAATCATGCAGGATAAGGCTAAAGCAAATGAAAAGATTAAGTTTCTTTTAAATTCCGAAGTTGTGGATGTTTTGGGAAAGGACAATGTTGAAGGAGTAAAGGTCAAAAATAAGGATGGATCAACGACAGATATTGCAGTTGACGGGGTGTTTCTTGCGATCGGCCACTTGCCGGTGACGGGAATTTTTAAGGATCAGTTGGAGCTGGATGAGAAGGATTATATTGTCAGAAAAACTGTTGGTGAAGGTTCGCAGGCATTTAAAATGATGACCTCCAAAGAAGGTGTTTTTGTGGCCGGTGATGTACATGATGTTTCATACAAACAGGCAGTTACGGCTGCGGGTTATGGTTGTCGGGCAGCATTGGAAGTAGAGCGATGGTTGGAGATGGAAAGTGATTAATAAGATAACTTTAGTTTTAGCTGTTATTTCGGGAATCTGGATTCTGTCTATGGCTTTTCTAAGTGCATCCTTTTCGCTTCATTGGGTGACAGGTGGTTTTTCAGATGCGACAGTTTGGGAGTTTTTTAAGTATAATTTATTTCTCATATTTTCTCCTCCATTTGAAATAGGGTTGCCTGCTTTTTTTATCGGGTTTTATTTTTACAGAAGACACCATAATCTATTAGTATTTTTTGGAGCTAGTTTGCTTGTATGTGCGGTGTATTTGTTGTTAGCGACGTTATTATACGCCTCGGGAACACGTAATTCCTGGATATAATAGTGAAATGCAGCAAGAAGTTTATTAGTGCCTTGCTCCAAAAATTCATCAGTGATTTTTACTTACTGTTATGGCCTTCTTAATCTTTCTAAAATTTTCATAAATGGGATCATACATTAAGCCTGTTGACATTGCTTTAGTTTCAATTTAAACTACTACTTTCTAACTAGCAGTTATGTTTAAATTATCACAAAAATCGGATTACGGCCTTATTTTGCTTTCGAATATGGCAAAATCCAAGGGAATTGTTTCTGTTTCTTCGGTTGCCAAGAAAAACAAACTCTCCACAAAATTTTTATCACAGGTAGCGAACGAATTGAAAAAAGCCGGTTTTATCTCTTCCAAAGAAGGGGTGAGCGGTGGCTATTCTTTGGCCAAAGCTGCGGATGAAATAAAAATTCTGGATGTTTTGGTTGCTTTGGACGGCGGTTTGGTGAAAGGCGATTGTTTTGAAGATGACCATGAATGCAATTGCGGGGCAAAGGATATGTGGATTTCGATGAAAGAACAAATGGAGGAGACAATCGGCCGCAAAACCGTGGCTGATTTGGTGGTATGAGATGCCATTGGCCATTAGGCTTTAGCCGTTAGTATATATGAAATTTAGATTCGAGAAATTAGAAATTTGGCAGGATTCAAGACAACTTGTCAATGAAATATACAATTTGACAAAGAATTTCCCTCAGTCGGAAAGGTTTGGTTTGATCGACCAAATAAGAAGGGCGGTAGTGTCGGTTGCATTAAATATTGCGGAGGGTACAAACAGAAAAACTGATAAAGACAGAAAACACTTCTTCCAAATGTCTATAACTTCTGTTGATGAAGTTGTAACAGCGCTTTACATTGCATTTGATCAAGGTTATATCAAGAAGGCGGATTTTGAAAGGATTTATGAACTTTGTGCAAAACAAACTGCGAGAACTGCAGTTTTTATTAGACGAATGCCTAAAGGCGAATGGCAAAAGGCTTAATTATGAAATATTGGATTTTAGTAACTCACCCTAACAATTTTGAGGTCATGAAAGCGAAGAGTATCGCTGCGATGAAGGAGAAGAGAAAAGGTTTTGCTCTAGCGGTTGAGCCGGGAGACAAAGTTGTTTTTTATTTGACTAAGATTGGTAAGTTTGGGGGGGCGGCAGAGTTTACTTCTAGGGCAAGGAGCGAAACTTCGAAAATATTTCCGGAGGAAAAAGTTGGGGAAGTACATCCGTGGAGGTTTGATGTGAAGTTTGAGGCGAAACTTAGTCCAGAGGACTACAAGGACTCTGAATTATTTAAAGACAAACTCAAGTATCTCAAAAAATGGCCAGCAAAATATTGGAAATTAGGTTTCCAGGGAAATGTGCACGAAATACCAAAAGAAGACTGGGAAACATTGAAGAAAGGATTGAGATAAATGGGAGAAAGGCGTCTTGGAGTTAGAGATTTAGTTCATAGACTTAGTGATAGGCTTAAGCGGGCACATCCATTGGCGGGTTATGTTTCTGAGAGTGACGAAAGAAAAAGATTAAGAGGTCTTCCTTATACCAAAGCAGCTTCTGACGCGGCTGATGAGGTTCCTAATAGTCAAAGAATACCTTTTAATCATGTGGCAGAGCATAGAAGAAAAAGAGGTGTGTAATAAGGAGGTGATTAGTTATGGATCAAAAACAATTAAGAGATGACCAAAGAAGACGTCATAGAGTATACGAATTCACGAGACGGTTGAACGAGGCACATCGTGGTGAGGGGCCGAAACCTCATACACATCACGAGCCGCTAATGGACATAATTACCGTTACAAATTTTGTGGAGAAACCTGGCGAGGGTCTGAAACCACAAATATCCTATTTAAGAAGAGAAAGAGATTAAATTGTTCTATGGTGGCGGTAACGGAATGAACCTACAAATAAAAAATCTAAAGGTTAAAGCGCAGGAGAAAGAAATTTTAAAAGGTGTTGACCTTGTGGTTGGCGCCGGCCAGGTTCATGTGGTGATGGGGCCAAATGGATCGGGTAAAAGCACGTTGGCAAATGTAATTGCAGGAAATCCAATGTATACGATAGTCGATGGTCGATTGACTATAGACGGCAAGAATATTAATAAATTGACGCCGGACAAACGGGCGAAGTTAGGGATATTTCTTGGATTCCAAAACCCAATCGAGATTCCGGGGGTTAGTGTTTTTAATGTGATTAGAAAAGCAACAAGTAATAAGCAGAGCTTTTCTTCGAATAAGCAAAAAGCAATAAGAAATAAGAAAACTAATGGCCAGCTGCCAGTTGCTAGTGGCTCAGTGTCTGCTTTTCGTCAAGACCTCTTGGAATATGCTGCTTCTTTGAAACTTTCGCCGGACCACATTTCTCGTTCGTTTAATGAGGGGTTTTCCGGTGGGGAGAAGAAGAGGAATGAGATTTTGCAGATGCTGGCTCTTTCTCCAAAACTTGTGATTTTGGATGAAATTGATTCGGGGTTGGATGTTGATGGATTGAAACTTGTGGCGCAAGCAATTAAGAAATTCTCAACTCTTAATCCAAAATCATCAATTATTCTGATCACCCACTATGCCCGAATACTTAAATACATAAAAGCAGATTTTGTGCATGTGATGGCAGATGGCAAAATTGTAAAATCCGGCAAACAAAAACTGGCAAGTGAAATTGAAGAGAAAGGATACCAATTTTTATCTGTCTAGAAAGGGAAATCAATGGATGAAAGAGATGAAATGCTGATTGGTCGAAGTAGACATTCAGGAGAATTACGGCCAGCAACACAAACGCTTGGTGAGTGGATAAAAGAAGATTTTAGTAGAAGAAAAGGTGATCAGGTAGGTAAGGAGGTCCCTAACGATGACATACAAAATCCGAATTCATTTTTCCGGGTTTCACTAGATCCGGTAAATCGCGACATGTGGATAGGGGTCAGAATCACATTATTGTCGAACGGTGTTGTTGTTAGCGACGCTAAATGGATTCATAAAGAAAGACAAGTTGTGATAGATGGAATACTCAGGGCTGAGTCCATGACTGGTGATGATGCCTACTATGTATATAGCCCATCTAATGAATTGGCGGGGTCAAGAAAAAAGGAACTTGTGAGGTTTGATTAGTGAGTAATTTACCAGCTACCGATTATAAATACGGTTTTTCGAAGCCGGAGAATTATGTGTTTAAGTCCAAAAAGGGTTTGGATGTTGGTGTTGTGGAAGAAATTTCGTCCATGAAGGGTGAACCTGTGTGGATGCGGGATTTGCGGATTAAAGCCTTGGGGATTTTTGAGAAGAAAAAGATGCCGAGTTGGGGAGCAGATCTTTCTTCTATCAATTTTGACGATATTTACTACTACATAAAGCCGACGGATAACCAAAAGAGCGACTGGCGGGATCTGCCTAAAGAAATCAAAGATACCTACGATGCAATCGGAATTCCCGAGGCGGAGCGTAATTTGTTGGCAGGTGTAACTGCACAATATGAATCTGAGGCGGTTTACCATTCTTTCCAGAAAAAATGGGAAGACATGGGCGTTATTTTTTGTGACATGGATACGGCTCTGCGGAAATATCCGGATATTGTTAGGAGTTATTTTGGAAGAAGCATTCCGGCTGCAGACAATAAATTTGCGGCTTTGAACAGCGCAGTTTGGAGCGGCGGGTCTTTTATTTATGTGCCTCCGGGAGTAAAAGTCGATATTCCACTTCAGGCGTATTTTAGGATCAATGCTGCCAATATGGGGCAGTTTGAGCGGACTCTTATAATTGTCGACGAAGGCGCGTATGTGCACTATGTGGAAGGCTGTTTGCCTGCCGGAGAGCAAGTCAGTTTAGGTGACAAATGGGTAAATATTGAGAGTGTTAAGCCAAAAGATTTTGTGATAACTGAAAATGGTGAAGCCGGGAAAGTTAAAGCCGTTATGACCCGAAATTATAAGGGAAAACTTGTAAAAATAAGTCCGATTTCGACATATAATAGTTTTAGGCTTACGACAGAGCATCCGGTTTTGGTCGTGAAAAGGGGGGATGTCTTAAAAAAGAGAAAGCCGAGGGGTGGATGGCTGCTGGAAACAGACACTAAATTACTGGAGAACGCTGTTCCGGGATATGTGCCGGCAGGGAAACTTGAGGTTGGAGACTTTTTGGTTTTTCCTAAAATTAAGGCTAGTGCAATAACTTCGCTTTCGGAAAAGGAGCTGAGGCTACTTGGTTGGTATTTAGCAGAAGGTTCCACATATGTCCATAAAAAGTTAAAAATGCCAATAGTTAGTTTCTCTCTAGCGTCTTATGAGAAAAGGAGACTGGATGAGGTGGAAAATCTAATTAGGGAAATAACCGGAAAAAACGTATACCGAATTGCCGATAAGAACAAAAGAGGTGTTTCTTTAGTTGTTTATTCACAAAAACTTAGAGATTTATGTTTGATGCATTGTGGTAAAGGAGCAAGAACTAAAATTTTGAGCCAGGAAATAATGTCTTTGGAATGGGATGTGGCGAAGCCATTAGTTGATGCTTACTTTGAAGGGGACGGAAGTGTTTATGAAAAAGGTAGATTAATGATAAGAGCGTCTACTGCTTCAGAGCATCTGGCAAGACAAATCCAGGAACTTTTGGCAAGGGGTGGTTATTATGCATGTATAAATGTAAGGAAGGGTAGTGCAGATAAGATTTTGGGCAGATCTATTGTGCGGGGAGATCAATATGTTCTCTATTATGCCCCAAATAAGAAATGGAGTGAGGTGAGAACTACGAGGGACTATTATTTGGTCCCGATTAAAAAGATTGAACTACTGGATTATGATGGTCCTGTTTTTAATTTGGATGTAGATGCCCCTAATTCTTATTTAGTTCGCGGGTTTGCCGTTCATAATTGTACGGCGCCGGTTTATTCTACGGATTCGCTGCATGCCGCGGTTGTGGAGATTTTTGTCAAAAAGGGTGCAAGGTGCCGTTACACAACTATCCAAAACTGGAGCAATAACGTTTACAACCTGGTGACCAAGCGGGCGTTTGTGGAAGAGGACGGTGTGATGGAATGGGTGGACGGCAATTTGGGAAGTAAAATTACGATGAAATACCCGAGCTGTTATTTGGTGGGGCGTGGGGCGCGAGGAGAGATTTTGTCTTTGGCTCTGGCCGGGAGCGGGCAACACCAGGATGCGGGCGGAAAGCTGATGTTTTTGGCACCGGACACAAGCGGGGAGATAATATCAAAGTCGGTTAGTGTTGGGACAGGAAGGACAAGTTATCGGGGTTTGGTCAAAATTATTAAAAATGCCGAAAGGGTGAAGTGTAATGTGAGGTGTGATGCGCTGGTGATTGATGAGCAATCCCGAAGCGACACTTATCCGACAATGGAAGTTGCGGAAGATAATGTGCAGATTGGGCATGAAGCATCGGTTTCCAGAATTGGTGAGGAGCAATTATTCTATTTGATGAGCAGGGGACTTTCGGAAGTAGAGGCCACGTCGTTAATTGTCAACGGTTTTATCGAGCCGATTGTCAAAGAATTACCTCTGGAATATGCGGTGGAGCTCAATCGATTGATTAATATGAGTATGGAAGGGGCGGTAGGGTGAGCGTAAATTTCGAGCCTCAACCGTTTAGAAAAGATTTTGATAGGCTTGAGGTGACAGTCAAGGTTGATGGTGTTGATGTGCATTATGTTCAAGCTGGAATAGGGCAAGATTTAGTTATGGTTTCAGGTCTGTTGTCGTCGACTAGAGCATTTGATTTTGTTTTAGAGCCGCTCTCTAAAAATTTTAAAGTGACAGGTGTTGATTTGCCTGGGTTTGGTGTCTCAGGGGAATATCCAAGAAGCAGACGGTACTCTCCTCAGGAGCATGCAAGAACAGTAGTGGACTTGATGGATAAATCAGGTATCGAAAAAGCTGGATTGATTGGGGACTCGTATGGATGTGCAGTTGGGTTAGTAATTGCAACTGAATGTCCAGAAAAAATTTCTTACTTAGTACTGCAGGGTACACCTAAGTTTGATTTTCTAAACCGTGTGACTAAGTTTCCTGAACAAGCAGCAGGCAAGCTGGCTGGCGATGTGTTAAAGGCTAAGCCGTTAAATTATTGGTTTAGGCGACTAAATCCAGAATTTAGGAACATGGATGAAGAGCAGTTAAGAAATGCAGATGATAGACTTTCGGTTTCCTCTCCTAAAGCTGCTATTGAGGCTGGATTTGACGTTGTAAATTTTGATTTTTCAAGCTACGCATCAAGACTCACCGTGCCAACTTTGATAATTGAGGGTGATAATCCTATTTCACAAATAGTTTCATCATTAAGGGATATAAGACAATCTGTGGGTGGTGATCTGATTACGATTAAAAGATATAAGGGTTCTCACACAATTCTACAACAGCAACCAGCGAAATTTGCTGAGGATGTAAGAAAATTCGCAGAAAGTGTTCAAGATAGATGAACCAGATTATTTTACAAAAAGACGAAAAGAGGGTGATTCCGATTTTGCTTAACAAGGAAGTCCTTCGACTCGCTCCGCTCGCTCAGGATAAACTTCGTTTAGATGTGGTTTTGGCGGGAGAAGGGGCGGAAATTGAGGTTGTGGGGTTGGTTTTAGGTTATAAGGTGGATGAAAAGGCTTTGGAGGTATATATAACGCATGCGGCGCCGAGGACTAAATCAAAGGTTAATGTGAGGGCTGTTTTAAGAAACAGGTCGACTTTTGCTTTCCGCGGGAATGTGAAGATCGAAAAAGGGGCAAAAGGTGCGGATGCATATTTAAGATCCGATGCGCTTTTGTTTGATGAAGCGAAAATGGGAGATGATACGCCGGCTTTGGAGATTTTGGAACGGGATGTTAAGGCAGGCCACGCGGCAACTGTTGGGAAAGTAGACGAGCAAATGTTGTTTTACCTAATGAGCCGGGGAATTTCCAGAAACCAAGCTGAGAAATTATTAATAGAAGGATTTGTTAATCCAATTATGGATAAAATTAAGGAGGCAAATGGCCAAAGTTAAAGTTGGTGAGTATAGGGAAGTACCGGAGGGCGATATGAAGAAGTTTACCCCAAAAGGTATTCCTATTGCTGTGTATAAGCTTTCGGGGCAAGTATATGCAACTTCTAATATCTGCACTTATGACGGCTGTTTTTTGGACGAAAATCATAGGATGCACGGCTACATGGTGGAATGCACGCTTCACAACGAACAATGGGACATAAGAACAGGTGAAGTTGTAAATCAACCAGCCACGGAAAAGCTCAAAGCATATAAGGCAGAGGTTGTAGATGACGATATTTACGTCGATATGATTTGAATTTCCCATAAATGAAAGATAATCGATTGGATTTTCCAATTCTAAGTAAGAAGGTTAATGGCAAACAAATTGCCTATCTGGATAGTGCGGCGACTTCGCAGAAACCGAAACAGGTCATTGATGCGATTTCTGCCTATTACAGAAACAATAATGCTAATGTTCACCGTGGGATCCATACACTTTCGGTTGAGGCAACAGAAGCGTACGAAGGGGCAAGGAAGAAAATTGCCGATTTTGTGGGTGTAAAAGACCCGACGGAGATTGTTTTTGTTAGAAATGCAACGGAGGCAATAAATTTAGTTGCTTATTCTTGGGGCAGACTGAATATATCAAAGGGAGATGAAATTGTAGTGACAGTTGCGGAACACCACAGCAATTTTGTGCCCTGGCAGCAGTTGGCTCTGGAAAATGGAGCTGTTTTAAAGATAGTTCCGATCCTTGATGATGGGATTTTGGATGAAGAAGCATTTGAGGAGGCGATTACATCTAAAACAAAAATAGTCAGTTTTTTCCATGTGAGTAATGTTTTGGGGACGATCAACGATGTTAAGCGGCAAGTCAAGATAGTCAGAGGTAAGAGACCAGAGACCAGGATTTTAATTGATGGTGCGCAGGCGGTTCCGCATATGGCGGTTGATATATCTAAAATCGGCTGCGATTTTTATGTTTTTACGGGGCACAAAATGTTGGGGCCAACGGGAATTGGGGTTTTGTGGGGTAGGCGAGAGTTACTTGAGAGGATGCCCCCATTTATGTTTGGCGGAGAAATGATTTCCAAAGTAGAGTTTAATAAATCATCCTGGAACGAATTGCCTTGGAAGTTTGAAGCCGGGACACCGGACATTGCAGGAGCAGTCGGTTTAGGTGTTGCTGCAGATTACCTTAATAAAATAGGGATGGAAAATGTACGGGAGCATGAGATAGAGCTTGTGGATTATGCGATCAAAAAACTTTCAAAGATTGAAAATGTTGAAATATTCGGGTCTTTGGATTCTAAAAAAAGAGGTGGCGTTGTGGCTTTTAACGTTGATGGAATTCACGCTCATGATGTCGCGTCGATTTTAGATGAGGAAGGAATTGCGATCAGGTCGGGCCATCACTGTGCACAACCTTTAATGGATTATCTGAGGATAAAGTCGGCAGCAAGGGCTTCTTTCTATATATATAATACGCGCGCGGATGTGGATAGGTTGGTTGGGGGGATAGAGAAAGTTAAGAAGGT
This sequence comes from bacterium, assembly GCA_021813125.1. Classification (GTDB taxonomy): domain Bacteria; phylum Patescibacteriota; class Microgenomatia; order Curtissbacterales; family GWA2-41-24; genus JAKAJD01. The sequence continues at coordinate 20,501 of JAKALT010000015.1, forward strand.
GTTTAAGCTATGACAAACGATTTATATTATCGTGAAGAGATACTTGAACATTGGCAAAACCCCTTAAATTTCGGGGTGATTAAAAATGCAGATTTGGTGATTGAGCAGGTTAACCCATTATGTGGGGATGAAGTGACATTCTATTTTAAGTTTAAGGATGGCAAGATAGATAGTGTAAAGTTTAGTGGGTCAGGTTGTGCCATATCTATTGCATCTGCTTCGATTTTGTCGGAAAATATCCGGAACAAGAAAGTTTCGGCGCTTTCAAAAATAACAGGGGAGGATGTTTTGAAACTTTTAGGCGGGCCGGTTGCGCCGGCAAGGCTAAAGTGTGCATTCTTGGCATTGGAAGCACTTCGGCAAGTTCAGGGTTAACTAAAATAAATGGCAAGTAAAAAATTCAAAATTACAGTAGATAGAAATTTATGTATTGGGGCGGCTTCGTGCGTGGCATTGGCTATGAAGACTTTTGAGCTGGACAGCGAAAATAAAGCAATTGTGATTGATGAGGGTGGGGATGAGGCAGAGACCATCAAACTTGCTGCGGAATCGTGTCCGACGAAGGCAATCATTTTGGAAAATATTGAAACCGGCGAGCAAGAATACCCCTAGGCGACTTTGTCGGAATTTTCAATTTCTAATTTTCAATTTAAAATTCAAATTTCAAATGTTAGAATGGGCTCATGGCTAAAAGTACCTCCAAACACAAGGTAGAGGAATATTTAAAAGATGTCTTGGCGCGTAAAGAAAAATATCTCAGTGAGAATGAACAGTACAGAAAGCATGAGAACCTTTACCATAGGCACACAGCAGGGAAGTATATCGGTGATTTGATATATGGAGCCAATGACGGGATTATCACGACATTTGCAGTTGTTGCGGGTGCAAGCGGAGCGTCACTGGTACCTTCGGTTGCCATAATTCTGGGCTTTGCAAATCTTTTAGCAGACGGTTTTTCAATGGGTGCTTCCAATTATTTAGGGAAGCGGTCGGAGCATGATTACGCAAAGGCCCAAAGACAAAAAGAAGATTGGGAAATAGATCATTTGCGCGAAATCGAGGTTGAGGAGATCCGGGAAATTTTTGAAAAGAAAGGTTTTTTTGGGAAGGATTTGGAAAGGGCAGTTGAAATTGTGACGGGAGACCGTAAAGTTTGGCTGGACACAATGATGAGGGACGAGTTGAATATTGTCGATGAAGGGGATGAAAACCCAATTTTGCATGGAGTAGCGACTTTCGTAGCATTTTTAATAGCCGGGTTTTTCCCATTAATCCCTTATTTAATTCCAACAACAGGTGATAAGTTTTTAATTTCAGCTCTTGTGGGAGCTTTGACTTTATTTTTGGTCGGTTCTTCCAGGTCCCTTATTACGACAATCAGTTGGATTAGAGGTGGACTAGAGATGCTTTTTGTGGGTTCCAGCGCGGCATTGGCTGCGTACCTGGTGGGGAAACTGATCGAGGGGATTTTAAAATGAATAAAGTTGATTTTTTGATTGTGGGAGGATCGGCAGCGGGGACAACGGCTGCGGAGGCAATAAGGAACCTTTTGCCGGATTCTTCAATTAAGATTGTTACAGACGAAAACCACGAGGAATATTCCAGAGTTTTGCTTCCAAACTATATCCGCCACCAAATAAGCCGCGAGCAAATGTTTCTGAAAAAGCCGGAATGGTACGGGGACAAGAAAGATCGGAA
>JAKALT010000016.1 GCA_021813125.1 bacterium
AGTCCCAGAATTATTTTGGGATCAGCAGCAGCCGCTTTAATTATAGCTTCAATTATTCTATCACTAGCCTTTTTTAAAAAAGATCAAAGTTATATCTTTTTAACTTCCCAAAAAAATCGTTTCGATTTAAATTTTTCTATCAAAAAAACTGACCAGGATAATTTTCAAAAAATTCTTGCTTCACTGGGGATACCCCAAGAAGTTAAAGACGGTGTTAATTTCGAGTTGGACAGCACTTCCTCGGCAAGGCTGAATTTTTTAACACCGGTAAAAACAAACTTAACCTTAAAAGATAAAGTAATCAATTTTTCGGGAGAAACCTCTGTTCCTCTCATTTCAAATCAGCCAACGGTTGAGCAAATTAAAGTTCCAAACTCCACAAATGTCGCAATTTTTGCGCCGGATTTAAAAAGCTTTGTTAAAGCGCGATTAAACCTTGCGGAAAATATTTCTGCCTGGATAGACAAAAACTTTTCTGGACAAAACGGGAGTTATCTTGTGATATATGGCTTAAACCCCGATTACTCGCTTTTAGTAAGAAAAGATCAAATCAACTTTGACGAACTTAAGAATTTAAAAGACACAAATGGAGACACACTTTATAAAGAGGAAGCAAGCGGCGATGTTAAACTACATTTTTTACAAATCCCGAATATCAACTCCGATAAGCAACAAACTCTCACCTTCTTTCAGTTGGACGAATATCAGGTTATGTCTTCATCGCCTGACGCAGCGAAGTCCTTAATCGACGCTCAAAAATCCTCACCTTCCCATAAGTTCCCAAAAGGGGATAGCCCCAAACAAGCTGCATTAATTATCGAATTCTCAAATCCTGATGAAAATATAATCTCAGACCAGGCGGAATCTTTTCTGCTACAGCCCTGGGAAAGACCAAATAGTCCTAAAGCAAAATTGGCAAGCTCACTGAAACAGATAAGAGATGCAAGTTTTGCTTTGAAGGAACGGTCGTTTTCTGGTTTAATAAATCTAAAGTGAATTCACAATCTGCCCAGTTCGAGGATATCAATTTCCTCGAAGAAAAATTAAAGTCCGCACAGCTCCCCAAAGATCTGTACGCAAAGGCTGCCGCAGATATCGAACGCCTGGTTCGCTTAGCATCTGCAAAAGGCTATGGGGAAGAATATGACGCAGTTTCCAGATATCTGGATTGGATAACCTCAATCCCTTGGAACACCCGAAGCCAGGATGTTCTTGCTTTGGAAAACGCCAAAAAAGTTTTGGACACAAATCATTTCGGTCTCGAAAAAGTCAAAGATAGAATTTTAGAATTTGTTTCCGTTGATAATTTAAGAAGCGCCAAGGGTGAAAAAAGCAATTCTCCCGCACTTTTGCTTTTAGGCCTTGTCGGAACCGGCAAAACAACAATGGCATATTCTGTGGCCGAAGCACTAGGCAGAAAATTTGGCCGAATTCCGATGGGTGGTATGGGGGATGCGTCCCAATTAAGAGGCAGATCACGGGCTTATCCCGACGCGGAGCCGGGACAAATAGTTAAAGTTTTAAGACGGGTACAAACCAAAAACCCCGTAATTCTTCTAGATGAAATTGACAGGGTTACCGAAGAAGCAAGAGCAGACGTCATGGGAGTATTAGTCGAGCTTTTAGACCCGGAACAAAACAGCGGTTTTATTGACCACTATATTGATTACCCGATCGATCTTTCCGAAGTATTGTTTATAACAACTGCCAATAACACCGGCAAAATTGCAACTGCAGTTTTGGATAGACTAGAGATATTGGAGATGCCCAGCTATACAGACCAGCAAAAAATTATAATCGCCAAAAGTTACCTCCTGCCAAGAGATCTTGCCGCATCTGGGCTTTCGCCGGGCGATATCCAGATAGACGAAAAAGTTTGGAGCCAAATAGTAAGACCTTTGGGATTTGATGCTGGTATGAGAACATTAGACAGAACAATCAAAGGAATTTGCAGAAAAATTGCAAAGCAAAAAGTTGAAAATAAAGTTTCTAAGGTTGTAATTTCTGAGGCGAATTTTAAAGAATATTTACCATCTTATTAGCCGAGTCGAAGAAAGCTGAATTACTAGTAATTCAGCCTACTCACAGAGAGGCTTCTGGCCTATTCATAGAAAGGGTATAGATACCCTATTCGTAGAAAGGCTTAGCCTATTCGTAGAAAGGGTACAAAGTACCCTATAGCATTTTATAATAATCTGGTGTAAAATAAAAAAAGATGAAAAAGCGCAAATATAAAAAAGCGAGATCTGCACCCGTTCATCTAGAAAAAAAGACAATAATCATTGCAGTTGGCGCAAGTTTATTTGTCTTTTCCTTACTTTTGACATTTTCTCTTTTTACACAAGCCGGAGCACTTCTTTCGCTCAAAGACTATTTTTATAACCTGTTTGGAATTGGTGTAATTTTAGTACCCTTAATTTTAATTTTGATAAGTTTTCCACTTCTTTCCATCAAGCTAAAGTTCATAAAGCCCAATTTAATAGTAGGCTTAATTGGGGCACTCCTTTCGTTTTTGGGAATGGTAGCCGCATTTTCAGAAAGCCTGGCCGGCGTTTTGGGAACATCTCTCTGGCAGGTTACAAGAACACTTCTTACACCTGTTGGCGCCTTTTTTATGCTGTTTTTGGCTTTTTCCCTAACGGCAATTATTGCCTCCAATGCAAATCTAAGCCAGACAGCCAAAGTTTTGGCTTATGTATTTAAAAAACTGTTGGCTTTTTTGCTCTTTTTTAAAAAACTAATTGTAGGTTCGGCAAAACCTAAGTTCGTCACAAAAGCAGGTCAAAATGCTCCAAAAACACCACTTCCCAGAAACTTAGATACATCTATTGCTTCTGCCCAGGACGGCTTAAGTCAAAATATAGTTGTCAATTCACCGGGGCAAACAAAAATTTGGCAATATCCCCCTTTGTCACTTTTGGCCGATAGCCGCGGTGCTCAGGCCAATAGAGGTAACTTAAAACAAAATGCTCATACGATTGAAAAAACACTCGAGAGTTTTGGTATTACTGCCAAAGTCGTTGAAGTGAATCTTGGTCCAACAATTACCCAGTATGCTCTTGAAATCCCTATGGGTACTAAGTTATCAAAAATTCTTGCTCTCCAGAACGATTTGGCTCTTGCCCTTGCAACGTCAACTGGAAATGTCAGGGTCGAAGCCCCAATCCCGGGTAAATCCCTGGTGGGTATAGAAATACCCAACATTTCTCCGGAAATGGTCTCTTTGAAAAACATTCTCTCAAACAGCAATATGCGGGCAAATAAATCTAAACTGGCTGTTGGCCTCGGCCTAGACGTTTCCGGAAATCCCGTAATAACAGATATTGCAAAACTGCCCCATGTGCTGGTCGCCGGAACAACCGGTTCTGGAAAATCGGTGCTTATAAACGCGCTCATAGCAACACTTCTTTTTAGGGCAAGTCCGCAGGAAGTAAAACTGATTTTAGTGGACCCCAAGCGTGTTGAGCTGACGGAATACAACGATATTCCTCATCTTCTAACACCGGTAATTATAGAGCCGGAAAAAATCTTATCCGCAATTAAATGGGCAACTGCCGAAATGGACCGCCGTTACAAACTCTTTCACGATGCCCAGGTTAGAAACATCACAAGCTATAATGAGCTTTCCGGTTTTCAGGCTCTTCCTTACATAGTCATTGTCATCGATGAGCTGCAAAACCTAATGGAATTTGCTCCAGTTGAGGTTGAAGATACGATCGTCCGTCTTGCTGCAATGGCCAGGGCAACCGGAATACATTTGGTTCTTGCAACCCAAAGGCCTTCTGTTGATGTAATCACCGGATTAATAAAAGCGAACATTCCTTGCCGCATCGCATTTAATGTGTCTTCAATGGTTGATTCAAGAGTTATAATCGACCAGCCCGGCGCGGAAAAATTGTTAGGAAAAGGCGACATGCTTTACGTTCCGCCGGATGCTTCAAAACCTATGAGAATCCAGGGAGTTTATGTTTCCGACACCGAAATCAGAAACTTAATCGGCTTTCTAAAAAGTTCCGGGATTGCACCGCAATACACGGAAGAAGTAACCCAGATGCCTGTCGGCAAAATGAAAGGCGGGGTTGGTGCATCAAGCGGCGACCAAGACGACCTCTTTGAAGAAGCGGTTAGAACTATTTGCCAATACGATAGGGCCTCCGCATCCCTTCTCCAAAGAAGGTTAAGAATAGGCTATGCTCGTGCTGCACGGCTTTTAGATGAACTTGAATCAGAAGGCATAGTTGGACCAGGTGAAGGTTCTAAACCTAGAGATGTCCTTGTTAAAAATCCGGACGATTATTTCCAGTCTCAAGGCCAAGCTGAACAAGCGGCATAAGGCCTTATGAAAAATCTTGGTGAAATTCTTTCGGAAGCAAGAAAGAAAAAACACATTTCTTTAAGCCACGCGGCTTCGGACCTTTTAATTAAGAAGGAGCACATTGAAGCTTTAGAATCCCAAAATTGGTCCGAGCTCCCGGAACCGACGTTTGTAAAAGGATTCATCAAAAGTTATGCCACATATCTGGGTTTGGATACAGATCACATTTTGGCTATCTATAGAAGAGAATTCGACGAATCTAAATTCCCAGGACCTCATAAAAATCCCAGGGCCGAAAAAAGATTATTTTTAACACCAACAAGGATCATTAACCTTATCTTTGTCTGTGCGGTATTTATATTTATTACCTATATTCTGGTTACCTTTTCTTCAATACTTTCAGCGCCAAAACTTGAGGTTTTATCACCACAAGCAGACGTTACCACCTCTGTTCCGGTCGTTCAGGTTACCGGTAAAACAGATCCCGAAGCGACGGTTTCCATAGCTGGCGAGTTTGTACCGGTGGATAATCAGGGGAATTTCTCAAAAGAATATTCTCTAAAAGTTGGCCGAAACGAAATAGAAATAATTTCCTCAAAGCGTCTTTCGCCCAAGGCGCAAATCATAAGAATAGTCAGGCTCCTTAGATAATCAAGATTGACAAATATGTTTGCTTAAAGTATATCTACTTTACAATAAAAAACTGCCCATGGACGCAACTCAAGCTGTAATCTTATCAGCAATTATAGTATTAACAATTCTTTTGGCGATTATTGCCTATCAACTATTTTTTGTCCTAAAAGAACTAAAAAACACCCTTAAAAAAACCAATAAAATCTTAGATGATGCCCAAGATTTTGTGACCCAAATTAAAAAGCCGATTGAATCTGCAAATAGCCTAATAGCTGCAATAACAACCGGTGCCGGAGTTGCCCATTTTTTAAAAAGGATAAAAGAGGCAGAAAAACATGAGCGACGAGAAAAATAATTCTTTCAGCACTTTTATAACCGGTGTTGTCTTTGGAGCAGCACTAACCTTTCTTTTTGCAACTAAAACGGGCAGGAAAATTAAAGACGAATTACTGGAAGAAGGGTCAAGGCTCATAGATACCTTAACAGAGGAAATTGAAGACGCTCCGCAAGAGATAAAAGAGACTAAAAAAGAAATAAAAAAAGAACTTGCCCAAAAAGCCGAGCAAATTGAAGATTTCAAAGAAGCAGTTGGAGATTCCGCCCAAGAAATCCTACGCGAAGTGCCCGAACAGGTGGAAAACATTCAAAAAAAAGGCCGCCATTTCTTTTTCTCCAAAAAAAGCAGTCCCAAAAGCGAGTCATAATTTCTTGCTTTTATTCCCATGCTCAAATATAATTAGTTCATGGCTAATTTATTAAGCCATTATTCCACAAGAATTAATACTTCCTAGGGAGGTCTTAGTTTTCGTGGAACAAAGCCTCCCTAAGGGGAGGTTTTTTTGTGGCAAAAAGGAGGTGAAAAATGAAAGAAATATTTCAAGACAAATACCACCCGGTTTGGCCGGATGCAAGTGGTCAGATATCACAAGGCAGGCAATCAGCCAGCATATTTGAAAATAGCTGTCTTTTGCCAATGCCCAAAAAAGAAGGGATGTCCGAAAATGGTCAGGCAGCAACTGAAAAGGTGGGCGAACTCGTCAAATTGATATAATCTAGAAATGACATCGGTTGAGCTTCGCCAAAAGTACCTGAGTTTTTTTCAATCAAGAGGGCACAAAATAATCCCCTCGGCATCACTCATCCCTTCAGAAGAAGTGGAGCTTGCCGGCACCGAAAGAGTCTTATTTACAACTGCCGGCATGCATCCACTGATTCCATACCTTATGGGCAAAAACCATCCGGAAGGCAAACGCCTGGTCAACATCCAAAAATGTCTGCGCACCGACGATATAGATGAAGTAGGCGACAGCGTCCACAACACTTTTTTCGAAATGCTTGGTAACTGGTCCTTGGGCGACTATTGGAAGAAAGAGGCAATTTCCTGGTCATACGAATTTCTGATCAATGAATTAAAGCTCGATGCCAAGCGTATTTATGCATCGGTTTTTGCCGGTGACTCCGACGCGCCGTTTGATGATGAATCGTTCAACGTTTGGAAAAAACTAGGCGTTCCCGAAAGCCACATTTTTAAATACGGCAAAAGCGACAACTGGTGGCCAACAGGTGGCGAAAAACCCGGACCACAAGGGCCGGACACGGAAATGTTTTACGACATGGACCCAAAATCAAAAAGCCCAATCGACCCATCACAAAACAGTCAGCGATTTGTCGAAATCTGGAATGATGTTTTTATGCAGTACGAATGCCAAAAAGACGGATCATATAAACCCCTCAAACAAAAAAATGTCGACACCGGAATGGGTCTGGAGCGCATTTTAACTGTTTTGCAAAATGCACCATCAATCTACGAAACAGACGTTTTTCTACCGCTTATGAAAAAAATCGAGGATTTATCAGCATACTTTAACGAGTCATCAGCACGCATTGTTGCCGACCACATTCGCGCTGCGGTCTTTCTCACATCAGACGGAGTTACGCCATCAAATGTTGAACGCGGCTACATTCTACGCCGCTTGATCCGCCGCACTATCCGCCATTCGTCACTTTTGAAAATTAATCAAGAATTTTTACCAGAACTATCCAGGATTGTTATCAAAACATATGACAGTACATATCCGGATTTAGCGGAGCATCAGGCGCTAATAATTCAGGAATTACAAAAAGAGGAACAAAAGTTTAAAAAAGCACTCGAAGTTGGAATAAAACATTTCGAAAAAATATCGGGAAATATATCGGGCCAAAACGCTTTTGACCTTTACCAAAATTTTGGTTTCCCGATTGAATTAACGGAGGAACTTGCCAGAGAAAAAGGCAAAAAAGTTGACATTTCGAGTTTTGAAAAACTTCTGAAATCTCACCAGCAGTTATCAAAATCTGCAAGTCAAAAAACTCAAGGAGGTTTAGCAGTCCAAAGTAAAATTGCGGCGCGTTATCACACGGCAACCCATCTCTTGCACCAGGCGCTTCGTGATGTTTTGGGTTCGCACGTGCACCAAACCGGATCGCACATCACAAATGAGCGCTTGCGTTTTGACTTTGCCCATCACGAAAAATTAACAGATCAACAAATAAAATCTGTCGAATCGAAAGTCAACCAAAAAATCCAGCAAAACATTCCCGTGCATAAAAAGTCATTGCCGAAAGCAGCAGCAGACGAAATTGGCGCAATAGGCCTTTTCCGCGAAAAATACGGCGATTTGGTCAACATTTACTACATTGGTCAGTCAGAGGATCCCAGACTTGCCTATTCCAAAGAATTTTGCGGCGGACCCCACGCCAAATCTACAGGTGAAATTGGAAAGGTCAAAATTACAAAAGAAGAATCCGCCGGATCTGGAACTCGCCGAATTTATGCTACAATAATAAGGTAATTTCAATGGATCCGACTGCCCAAGCCAATAACCCAAATCCCCAGGGAGACGCTGCCAAAAGCCCAATCGAGCCGGGACAGTTTGTTGTTGCAGGTAGTGATCCGGCAACACCTTCTCAACCTCAAGTCGCTCCATCAGCAGTACAACAGACCCCATCTGGTCAAGCGCCGCAAGCAATGCCGCCACAAGAACCCAGACCCGGATTTTCTCTTGCTCAGGATAAAACCTTGGCTCAAAGTTTTCCAACACCGCCACCACAATCTCCCCCTCCACCTCCACCACAACCGCAGAGCGATATGGCTATGCAGCCCGATCCGACACCTTTTACCGGGCCAAATCAGCAGACAACAGTTCCGACCCAGCAGCCTCCCGGGTCGAAAATGAAAAAAATAAAGCTTTTTGTAATTATTATTGCGGTTTTAGTGCTTGTGGGAATTGTTGCAGCAGTTGCTTGGTTTTTCATTTTAAATAAACCGCAAGCAGCAAGCCAAAGTGCCAAAACAGAAAATACTCAGGAAACAATTGAGCCCACACCGGCACTCCAAACACCAACCGGCGGCTTCGGCAATTTGCCTCAGGCAACAGATAGTGTCCAAGCAAGCGGATCGGGCCAACTAGAGCAACCGACATTTACGCCGCCAGCTCCCTAAACTGCTATTGTCGCATTTTGGCCTGATATAATAATTAACGCAAAATGATGGGAATAAACATTCTACCCTCTTTTTTTAAAAAGCCGAAATCACTACCAGACACTAATTACCTAGCTCTTACCTTAACCCCCACAAAAACCATCGCAGCCGTCTGGGTTCTGACGGAAGAAAACGTACAAGTTTTAGGTATCGCCGAAAAATCTTTTTCAAATATTGATTCTCTAATTCACGAAGCGGCTGTCGCAATAGATACCGCTGGAAAACAGGCCAAAAGCGATGTTTCCGAAACCGTTTTCGGTCTATCAAGTTATTATTTTGAAGGTAAAAATTTATCAACCGAATCAACTGCAATTTTAAAAAACCTTGCCCAAGAGTTGGATTTAAAAGCTCAGGCATATGTTTCCCTGGCATCGTCCATAAACCATTACTTTAAAATCAAAGAAGGTGTGACTCCAAATGCCCTTTTAGTAGGATCGTTTGGTGATTATACGGAAGTTCATCTTGTAAGAAACAATCTAGTTCAAAGAACAAAAATCTCGAAAAGCCAGCCTTCAACTATCGAAAAAATTATCCAACTGGCAACCCAAATCAAAACGGAAGAAGGTCACGATTTACCTTCAAGAATAATAGTTTACGGTGCGGTAGAGGAGTCCCATATCGGAAAAGAAATAACAAAAAAAGACGAATGGAAAGATCTTTTCGTGTCGACGCCAAAAATTGATTTCATAGATGACGAACAAATTGCTGAGGCTGTTGCTTATTCGCAAGCCGCCGATGCCTTGGGCCATGACCCCATGCTTGTTCAAGCTGGCGGTCACGAAAAAGAAGAAGCAGAAGAAGTTAAACCAATCGAGCCGCCGGAGGAAGCCTTAGCCCAAGATATGGGTTTTGTAGAAGGTGAGGATATATTAGAAGTGGAAAAGAACTCTCCAAAAACGGAAGATAAAAAAGATGAAAATCTGGAAAATGTCCAGATTCCGCAGGAATACGCGGTAGAGGAGACACATCATAAACTGCAACCGGAGGAAAGCCCAGTCCCGCAAAGAGTGAATAGTCCAAAAAAACAAAGCTTTATCGAAAAGCTGACAACACTTTCCTGGCTCCAGGGCTTTTTGAACCTGTTTAAAGGTTCAAAGTCCCCAAGAAAAATAGCCATTGTTTTAGGGTCTTTAATTTTGCTTTTAGTGCTGGGAACGTTTATTGCTTCAAGAACCCTAGCAAGCGTTCAGGTCATAATTTCTGCAAATACCCAACCACGCGAAGACAGTTTCAAAATAACTGCCCAAAGAGGGGGAACTATGGACCCTTCTAAAGATACAATTCCTGGAGAAGAAGTTACAGCAACTGCTGATGGCAATCAAAAAGCAGTGACAACAGGAACGAAAAAAACAGGTAATAAAGCAAAAGGCTCTTTTTATGTCCGCAACTGGAGTTTAGACGAAAAAAGTTTTAATGGAGGAACCGAGTTAATCACCAAAGATGGCATTAAATTTGTTTTAGATGGCCCTGTTACAATTCCTGGCAGGACAGTCAGTCCAGGTATTGAAGCAACTGCTACAGCATCAGATGTAGGTCCAAACTACAACATTGATACACTTGCACCCCCCTTATCAATCGTAGGTTTTGATAACGCTTTTTATGACGCAGTAGTCGACAAAAATTTCACCGGCGGAGATGAAAAACAGGTTACGGTTGTATCACAAGACGACATTGATAAACTCTCCAAATCACTTTTAGACTCCTTAACTCAAAAGGCAAAATCCAATCTGAAAGAGGCAGCCTCCGGCAGAAAAATAAATGAAGATGCAATAACCGTTACTGTCACCAAAAAATCTTTCGATAAAAATTTAGGCGACGAAACTTCTATTCTCAATCTGGATATGACAGTTCAGGCTAAAGTCATAGCCTACGCAGAAGACGATCTTAAAAATATCATTTCTCAAAAAATCAACCAAAATTCGACAAATAATCTTGAAGCACGGCCGGAAAATATTCAAATTCCCAGCATCACAACCAAAACGGTTGGTGACAAACTCTCATTGAGTGGCCAGTACAATGCAGACATGGTTCCTAAATTTAACGACACGGATCTCAAAGGAAAAATTGCCGGCAAAACCACAAAGCAGGCAAGAACTATAATCAAGCAAATCCCTCAAGTTTCCGATGTCCAGTTTCAATTTAGTCCCAACCTTTTTGTCTTTTTTACAATCCCGACTTCAAAATCAAAAATTTCCTTTAAAGTACAAAGCTCTAAATGAGTCTGGCGATTTACATTAAAAAAAGTCCCGAAGAAGCATATCGGGCAAAAATTAAAAGGAAAAAAAGGGACAGGGTTTTTGGGATCTCAATTCTTCTGGTTGGTTTTTCTGCAATTATTTTTGCTTCCTGGCCTCTTCTTGTTTGGAGCTTGGATTTAATTCCCAAGTTATCATCCAAAATCCAAACGGTTCCTATACCTGAAGCAAAAATACTTTCCGCCAAAACTTCTCTTGCTAAGGATGTCCAGGTTACAAGCGACGCCGACGGTTTTTCGTATTTTGTAACAAACTTCAGGCCCAACCAAAAACGGCCAAAAGAGTTTTATCTATCTATACCTAAAATGAAGATAGAAAATGCACTGGTCAAAGTTGATGCAATCAGCTTTTACGAAAGCCTGGCTCTTTTCCCGGGCACTGCTCTTCCTGGAGAGGAAGGAAACGCCTTTATTACAGGTCATTCTGTTCTGCCCCAGTTTAACGACCCCAAAAATTACAGGGAAATCTTTACAAATTTGCCAAGCTTAGAAATAGGCGACACAGTCTATGCCAAAATGGACGGCAAAACCTATCAATACCTCGTTCAGTACAAGAAAGTAGTAGACCCCAAAGATACTTCAGTTTTGGCTCCAATTGCCAAAGGCGCAAAAACCCTGACTCTCATGACCTGTGTTCCCCCCGGAACCAGTTTTAAAAGACTGGTAGTTGTCACAAGTTTAATCTAAGTGAAATTTGCAAACTATTTACTATCCATTTACCATTAAGCCGATGTATCTGGGCATTGATCTGGGCAGAAAAAAAACAGGACTTGCGATATCCGAAGGTACCTTTGCTTCTCCATACAAAATAATAACCCACAAATCTATTCGTGAAGCGATAGAAAGAATAGTCAAAGAACTTGAAACCATAAAAGCGGAAACAGTCATAATCGGATACACCGAAGGAAAAAATAAAAAGTATTTTGAAAATTTCAAAGACTTGCTGCAAGCTAATCTGCCTAAAATAAAGATTGTAATGTGGGAAGAAACACTGACCACTAGACAGGCACGCCAAACAATGGTTAAACTCCATATACCACAGAGGAAAAAAGCAAAAAAAGAAGACGCTATTGCGGCAAGCATCATATTGCAGGAATATCTAGACTCAAAATGATTAAAAAAATATTGGCTCCGGTTCAAGCGTGGATCCTTTTGTGGGGGAAATGCGTTGGTTGCGGGAAAACCCTGTCTTCCGAAAAAAAATTTGAACGGCCGGACAATTCCCAGAAGATTGTTTGCACCTGCGGTAGAATATTTATTTTCGACAAAAGGAAGGGAAAATACAAAAGAGCTTCGATTGAGGAGGCTCAGGCATGAAAGGGCTCAAAAAATGGTCTCTTTTATTTGGAATAATCTTTATCTTTTTAATAACATCGCCGGTTGTTCTTTACAAATACTACAATGTTCTTCTTGAACCGGTCTCAAAATCCTCAAAATCTCCTCAAGTATCTTTTGTTATCACGCCAGGCCAGCCTTTGGTCCAAATAGCTTCAAATCTCGAAAAACAGCATTTAATTAAAAATGCATTCGCCTTCAGGCTTCTGGTGGCCCAGATGAGAATTTCCCAAAATATCCAATTCGGTGATTTTAGTCTCGCTGCCAATATGTCGGCTAAAGAAATCGCAACAACGCTGACTCATGGTGCCATAGATGTTTGGGTCACAATTCCGGAAGGGCTAAGAGTAGAGGAGCAGGCGGCCAGAATTGAACAGAAACTTAAGTTCGGCTCAAATACCGATTACCAATTTGACAAAAAGCAATACATCCAGCTTGCAAAAGAGGGATACATGTTTCCGGACACCTACCTTATTCCAAAAGATGCAACCGCCCAAGGTGTTGTGAACCGACTTTCGGACACCTTTAGTCAAAAAGTAAGCCAATCCTTGCTTGCCAAAGGCCGGGAACATGGGCTTTCGCCGGAAGATATAGTAGTCTTAGCATCTCTTTTAGAAAAAGAAGCGAAAACTAGTACGGAAAAGCCAATAATTGCCGGAATACTTCTAAATAGAATTAACGCAGGCCTGCCGCTTCAAGTAGATGCCACCGTATCTTATGCCAAAGGTTACGACAGTGCCCAGAATACTTGGTGGTCACAAGTAACTACAGACGAATATCAGGATATTAAATCCCCATACAATACTTATTTACACTTAGGCTTGCCTCCCGGGCCAATCGCCAGTCCCGGTCTGGATTCGATAACCGCCGCTGCCAATCCCGCTCAAACCGATTACTATTACTATCTTCACGATTCATCCGGAAAAATCCACTACGCCAAAACGTCCCAAGAACACCAGCAAAACATCCAAAAATACTTGTAAATTAAAGAATTAATTAAGGGTCTAGACTAGATAACGGCATGGTAAATTTAAGTTAATGCCGTTAACACAGCCTAAATCTGTTTCAATCAAACGCCAGCGCATTTCTAAGTTGAAATTCAGCTTTCTTTTAAAGTGTTTTGCCATTGACTTGACAGCTATCCAGAGTGCAAAACTTGTTAACCTCAACCGCAATACAGTTAACAGGTATTATACATTCTTCCGCTCACTTCTAGTTAGCCAAGCACTGAAGGAACGCCAGATGGAGGCAATTGAAAACGGTGTGGAAGTAGATGAATCATACTTTGGTCCAAGAAGGCCAAAAGGTAAACGTGGTCGTGGAGCTAGAGGCAAGATTGTTGTTTTGGGTCTCCTAAAGCGCCATGGCAAAGTATACGCTCAAATCATTCCTGATGCATCCAAAGAAGAGATATTGCCCATTATCAGATCAACAGTTAAGTCTGGGGCAGATATCTACACTGATGGCTGGGGATCATATGACGCACTGGCAGTCTATGGCTACAATCACAAAAAGGTCAACCACTCGAAGAACGAATTTGCAAGGCAAGAAACTGATGAAAGTATACACATCAATGGTGTTGAATCTTTCTGGTCCTGGACTAAAAGAAGGCTTGCTAAGTTTAACGGTATTCCCAAAATACTGTTTGCGGTATATCTTTTGGAATCAGAGTGGCGGTTTAATCATAGAGACGATATACTTGTATCTGTTAGAAGACTTACTAGAAATTGGAGGAGAAATCCATCAGTTATCTAGGCAAGACCCTAATTAATTAAGGAAAAATATTTCAAGATATCAAATATTCCATTTTTATCGATATGTCTTGCAATTAAGAAATTTCCTGAGCCTTTTGTCTTTACTAATTTTTTTATGTTTGAATCCCCATTATCGAGTGTAGCTGCATACTTGCACTGCTTGATGAATCCCCAATCACTTTGAGAATCACCAATGCCTAGTGATTCCTCAAAAGACAATTTAAGATTTTTTAGTGTTTCTTTTACAGCATTTGCTTTAGAAACGTTTGATGCTGTAATAACACAGGGTCGGCAGGGATCTATATATGGGTGAAAAGACCAAAAAGAAGAAATTTTGCCCCGCAAATGCTTAATAGCAGCTTCCACTTTAGGCATTTCACTCTTGTCTTTTGCAAAAGCAATGACCTTAATGAATTTGTCATCATCAATTATTAGATCTAATGAATCAACGATCACCGGTTTTGTTTGGAGAATG
Source organism: bacterium (assembly GCA_021813125.1). Lineage (GTDB taxonomy): Bacteria > Patescibacteriota > Microgenomatia > Curtissbacterales > GWA2-41-24 > JAKAJD01. Next base: position 14,287 of record JAKALT010000016.1, read on the forward strand.
TCTTCTCGTTTTAATGTGAAATCGGAGACTTGCTTCTTTTGAATAAAGTAGCTTTCAGCTGTGTACAGCTCGATATATATATTTTGCTTCAGGCAACTTTCAACGCAAGATTTTAAAATATTTTTTTCAATTGAGTATTTTTTAATAATTTTGTTGTTTATAGGATCTAAAATTAAAGCGCCTCCATCTGTAATATGCGGATTATTAAGTTTTGCCTGCCAAATAATGTCCAAAATAGCGGAATTGAATTTTCCAGTGCACAAGATTACAGATATATTTCTTGAGTGAACCTGCTTTAATTTCTGAATAACTTCTGTGTGTGGTAAGGGAAAATTTACACCGATTTTATTTCCTACTATTACTCCATCAACATCCAAAATTATTGCCCGAATCACCTCTAAAGTATATCAAAATTGAGTCTTTTCAACTTAAGTACGCTTATTGACAACTATACCCGGCAGTGGTATAAATTACTCACACAACCTTTTTAAGGGGGTATTTTTGCGTACCTCTCGTTTTTGTTGTGTAGGGCATTTTCCTGTGGATTATCCCAACAACTAGATTCAAAGCTGAAAAATCAGCTCGGGCGATCCTTTCTTACCTGCCTATATATCGCTTAGAAAGCCAAATTAACTCGTGACCAAACGTATATCCTGGGGCCAAATAAAAGACATAAACTTACCTGAACTGGATTTAGTGAAAGTTCAGCGTGATTCGTTTGAGCAGTTTTTGCAAACCGGCATCAAAGAAGTCATCGAAGAAATTTCCCCGATTGACGATTTTACAGGCAAAAATTTTATCCTTGCTTTTGGCGACTATTCGTTTGGTAAACCGAAACACACGCCGGAAGAAGCCGTCAAAAAAGGCGTAACATACGATGTTCCCCTAAGAATTCAGGCAACCATAACCAACAAGCAAACAGGTGCCAAAAACACCCAAGAAGTTTTTTTGTGCGACCTTCCCTTGATGCTTGAAAAAGGTTCATTTATTGTCAACGGAATCGAAAGGGCAGTAGTTACCCAGCTCGTTAGGGCACCTGGCGTTTATTATTCTGCAGAAATAGACCCTTCTACCGGTAAAGTTCTTTACAATTGTGAAATCCGGCCCCTTCGAGGTTCATGGTTAGAATTTGCAATCACCAAAAACGATGTAATAACAGTCAAAATCGACCGTAGAAGAAAATTCCCGGTCACTACTTTTCTAAGGGCTATTGGTTTTGAAGACAACGATTCAATTATCAAACTATTCGAACCTGTTGTGAATGAAAACACCAGGCAATTTGTTCTAAACACTCTCGAAAAAGACTCAACCGAAAACCGTGACGAAGCCCTTTTGGAAATTTACAGAAGAATGCGCCCGGGCGACCACGTTATTTTAGATAACGCCAAAGCCTTAATCGAAAATATGTTTTTCAACGACAGAAGGTATTCGCTTGGCAAAGTAGGCAGGTATAAAGTCGAAAAACGCCTAAGACACATCAAGGAAAAAATTGCAAAATTGCAAAACGAAGACAAAGAAAGCCAAATTCTAACGTCTTCCGATTTTATTGCCTCCATTGCCTATTTATTCGAACTTCTAGCAGGAAACGGCAAAGTCGATGATATTGACCATTTGGGCAACAGGCGCTTAAGACGGGTTGGCGAGCTAGTCGCCCAAAATGCCTTTAGGATTGGTATGCTTAGGCTCGAGCGGGTCATCAAGGAAAGAATGAGCCTCACACCTGTCGACGAACCTCTTCCTTCCCCCGCAACCCTTGTCAACGCCCGCCCAATCATATCAGCCATAAACGAATTTTTCCGATCATCCCAGCTTTCGACAATCTTGGACCAGACAAATCCTCTTGCAGAACTCGACAATCTCAGGCGTCTTACCGTTATGGGAACAGGTGGAATCGCCAGAGAAAGAGCTGCCTTTTCAATCCGTGACATCAACCATTCCCAATATTCCAGAATTTGTCCTATCCGCTCTCCCGAGGGTCCGAACATTGGACTTGTTACATATATGGCGCTTTACTGTCGTGTAAATGACTACGGATTTCTGGAGTCTCCTTACAGAAAAGTTGTAAAAGACACAAATGGCAAGGCCAAAGTCACCAACGAGATTGTATATCTTGCCGCAGATGACGAAGAAGAATATTACATCACCCATGCCCAAATTGCGGTTGACGCTAAAGGTTACATCGTCGAAGACAGGGTGCCGGTTCGCTACAACGGCGAATTTACAACTGCTACCCAAAATATGGTCAACTTCATAGATGTTGTCCCAAGGCAAGTTGTTGGAACCTCCGCATCTCTTATCCCGTTTTTGGCCCACGACGAAGCAAACCGCGCACTAATGGGAACACACATGCAATGCCAGGCCGTTCCACTTATTAAACCCCAGGCCCCGATTGTCGGAACCGGTATGGAAGAAGTTGTCGGTATAAACATGGGCCGGGCAATTCACGCCACGGAAGACGGGGAAGTAATCTATGTTGATAGCAAAAAGGTTATTGTAAAAATAAAAAATAAATCGGGCAAATCGGAAGAAATTACTATTCCACTTCAAAAATTTGCCAGATCTCCTCAGAGCACCTGTTACTCCCAAAGGCCTCGGGTTGTTCCGGGTCAAAAAGTTAAAAAGGGAGACATTTTAATAGACGGTTCCGCAACCGACGACGGCGAACTTTCGCTGGGCCAAAACTTAACTATTGCCTACATGAGTTTTGACGGTTTGGGTTATGAGGATGCTATTGTCATTTCAGACAGGCTTTCAAAAGAAGATATCCTTACCTCAATTCACATAGAAGAATATGAAACCTCGGTTGTCGAAACAAAACTTGGAGTCGAAGAAACCACTCGGGATATCCCTAACGTTTCAGAAGAAGATCTGGCCAATCTGGATGACGATGGAATCGTCGTCGTTGGGGCAGAAGTAGGGCCAAACGATATTTTAGTCGGTAAAATTGCCCCCAAAGGTGAAACCGAATTAACCGCAGAAGAAAGGCTTCTTCGAACAATATTTGGAGAAAAAGCCAGGGAAGTCCGCGACACCTCTTTGAGGATGCCTCACGGGGAAAAGGGAACGGTAATCGACATTAAAATACTCTCTCGCGACAAAGGCGACGAGTTAGAACATGGGGCGGTTTCCAAAATCGTAGTCAAAGTTGCCCAAATGCGAAAAGTCGTCGTCGGCGACAAACTTGCGGGTCGTCACGGTAATAAAGGTGTCATTTCCAAAATTGTTCCCAGGGCCGACATGCCCTATATGGAAGATGGCACCCCAATCGATATCATCATCAGTCCCCTTTCCGTTCTTTCCAGAATGAACCTAGGTCAACTTCTGGAAACCCATCTTGGCTGGGCCGCCGACAAGCTTGGCTACAAAGTTGCACTGCCGGTCTTCGAGCATATCAACGAAAACGACATTGTCGCAGAACTTAAAAAAGCCGGACTCCCGACCGATGGTCGCGCCACCTTGTACGATGGCAGAACAGGCCAGCCATTTGACCGCCCGATTGTTGTCGGCAAAGCCTACATTATGAAGCTGATTCACATGGTAGAAGATAAAACCCATGCCCGATCAACCGGTCCGTACTCGCTAATTACCCAACAGCCATTGGGCGGAAAGGCACAAATGGGTGGACAAAGATTAGGAGAAATGGAAGTCTGGGCACTTGAGGCCTATGGTGCAGCCTACACTTTGCAGGAAATGTTAACAATCAAATCCGACGATGTCGTTGGCAGAGCAAAAGCTTTTGAAGCAATTATAAAAGGTGAGGAAATCCCTCAAGCCTTAATCCCGGAATCATTTAAGGTTTTGGTTAAAGAGTTGAACAGTTTGTCCTTAAATGTCCAAACAGTTGGAGCCAAAACTGTCGAGGAAGAAAAAGTAACCCCGCAATCGGAAGAAGAAGCCAAAAAAGCGCTGGAACTTGCTGTAGCTTCCGGTGAAGAAATAGTCGGTGTCGAAAGTGAAATCGCCAAAGCAACAAGTCCAATGGAATTGGAGGAAGCAGCCTAATGTCTAAAAAATCCAATTTTAAATTTGGCTTAGCCAATTTAAAATTTTCCTTTAAGGAAAAGAGGAATATTAAGGAGAAAAACGTAGTTTGTCTCCTTAAAGTGTCAAAATGAATGAGCTAATAGATTTTGAATCATTAAAGCTAACTCTGGCATCAACTGATGACATTAAAACGTGGTCATTTGGTGAAGTCACAAAGCCGGAAACGATAAATTATCGTACCCTAAAACCCGAAAAAGACGGGCTTTTTGACGAAAGAATTTTCGGGCCAACAAAAGATTGGGAGTGTTACTGCGGCAAGTACAAAAGAATAAGGTACAAAGGCATAATCTGTGACAAATGTGGAGTCGAAGTTACCCACTCCAGAGTCAGGCGCGAGCGAATGGGTCACATCTCGCTTGCTGCTCCCGTTGTGCACAACTGGTTTTTCAAAGGTAGTCCTTCAAAGCTCGGGCTGCTTTTAGATGTTTCTCCAAGGTCTCTTGACGCCGTTATCTATTTTGCATCTTATCTTGTCGTAAATGTTGATGCCGACAAGAAAAAAGAGGTTCTAAAAAAACTGGAAGACGAAGTCGAAAAGAAAAGTAAAGAACAGCTTCAAGCCCTAAAGCTAAGGCTTGAAGCGGAAGAAAAAGAATCCAAAAAAGAAGTAACCGCCATTAAATCTGGTGGCAAAGGCAAAGAGCAGGCGGAACTAAAAATAGAGGAAGCCCAGCTTAGTATGCGCCAGCGCCAGGCGAAACTCCGGGAAGAAAATGCCCAGGAAACCGCAAGACTTGAGGAAATTTACAAAAACATAAGTGATATGGTCAATTCCATAAAGCAATTCGACCTCCTTTCCGAAGAAGAATACCTTAAGCTTTCCGACTATGAAGCCGAGGAATTTTTAACCGTAGGTATGGGGGCAGAAGCCGTTTATTCCGTTCTGGAAAAACTCGACTTGGCCAAACTTTCCGTATCCCTAAGATCAGAAATTGCTAAAACTTCCGGTCAAAGACACATTAAAGCAACCAAACGCTTAAGGGTTGTTGAAAGTATGCGAAAAGCAAGTGTTGACCCGAAGTGGATGATCATTAAAGTCCTTCCGGTTCTTCCCCCGGATCTTCGCCCAATGGTTCAGCTGTCAGGCGGCAGGTTTGCAACTTCCGACCTGAACGATCTTTACAGAAGAGTCATAAACCGCAACAATCGTTTGAAAAAGCTAATCGAGCTTGGTGCACCGGAAATCATTTTGAGAAACGAAAAAAGGATGCTGCAGGAAGCAGTTGATGCTCTCATCGATTCGCAAAGAGTCAAAAGCACTCGTTCATCTCAAGAACTGCGTTCACTTTCCGACATGCTTCGGGGAAAGCAGGGTCGCTTTAGACAAAATTTACTTGGAAAAAGAGTCGATTACTCTGGTCGTTCAGTAATTGTTGTCGGTCCAGAATTCGGTCTTCAGCAGGCCGGAATCCCCAAAGAAATGGCGCTTGAAATGTTCAAGCCATTTGTCCTTAGAGAAATTATTAATCGCGGCTATGCGCCAAATGTCAAAAGCGCAAAGCATTATCTGGAAAGAAGAAGCGGGGAAGTATGGGACATTCTGGAAGAAATCACTGTCAACCACCCGATTCTTCTTAATCGTGCTCCAACGTTACACAGGCTTGGAATTCAAGCATTTTACCCGATCCTAATAGAAGGCGACGCAATCAGAATCCATCCCTGTATTTGTGCCGGATTTAATGCGGACTTCGACGGCGACCAAATGGCAATTCACGTACCCTTGTCTGCAAAATCTAAAGAAGAGGCAATAAATCTTATGATGGCGGCCAGAAATTTGGTCAGGCCGGCAGATGGTTCTCCTATTACACTGCCAAATAAAGAAATGGCTCTGGGCGCTTACTTTTTAACTTCCATCGACCCAACCCTCGAGGAATATGGCAACTTCTTTGAAAGCGAAGCAGAAGTCCAGATGGCTCTTTCCAGTGGTAAAATCACTGTTCGCCAGCCGATTTCCGTCAAAATTGACGGGAAAATCCTTAAAACCACTCCCGGCAGAGTAAGGTTCAACCTGCAGCTCCCGGAAAGTATGCGTTATATAAACGAAACCATTTCGGCATCTATGATCAAGAAAATCATCAACGATGCCATAGACCAGATATCAGAAGAAGAAGTTTCAGCCCTGATAGACAGATTAAAAGGCTTGGGTTTTGAGGGTGCCACTTTTTCAGGCCTTTCTGTTTCAGTATTTGACTGTATCATTGTAGGCGACAAATCAAAAATTATCCAAAGGGCGGACAAAGAAGTTGAAGGAATCGAAAAGAACTACAAAATGGGTCTTATCACAAAAGAAGAGCAAAAGAGATTGTCTCAGGAGGTTTGGCTTTCTGTCACAAATGAGCTTGCGGATCTCACCTGGCGAAACCTAAACCATGACAATGCCATAAAAATAATTTCCGATTCGGGTGGATCCAGGGCAACCGCAGAACAAATAAAGCAACTTTCTGCAATGAGAGGCTTGGTAACGGATCCGTCAGGGCAAATTGTACCGTTGCCAATTAAATCAAATTTCCGCGAGGGCCTTTCTGTATTCGAATACTTCACCAGCGCTCGTGGTGCCAGGAAAGGTCTTGCCGACAGGGCAATCAAAACTGCCGAATCCGGGTATCTTACAAGAAGGTTGGTCGACGTTGCTCATGATGCCATAATCAGAATCGATGATTGTAAAACCAAAGAAGGAATTGTGATTTCTAAACATGACAGACGCCAGGCGCCATTTGTTCTAAGGCTAATTGGCCGCGTCTCGCCTGTAGATATTACTGCACCAAAAAGCAAAAAAGTTTTGGTATCCGCAGGCATTTTAATCGACGAAGCTATGGCTCGCGCAATCGACACGGCGGGAATTGAAGAGATCACGGTTCGTTCATCTCTAACCTGCCAGGCAAGGCATGGTCTTTGTAGTATGTGTTATGGACGGGATCTGGTTACCAGAAAGCTAGTCGCTCTTGGAACACCTGTAGGTGTCATTGCCGCTCAAAGTATTGGAGAACCTGGAACTCAGCTTACAATGAGAACCTTCCACACCGGAGGAATCGTAGGTCTCGACATTACCCAGGGCCTTCCGCGTGTCGAGGAGCTGTTCGAAGCCCGTACACCAAAATATGCTGCTCAAATATCCGAAATCTCAGGCAAAGCCAAAATCGAAGAAAACGAAGAAGGTTATATTGTGCGCGTAAAAAGCACAAACCTAAAACCGGCAGCCGAAAGAGAATATTTTATCCCTCCAACCTCTGAATTAACTATTGAGGATGGACAGCTAATTGCTGCAGGAACACCTCTTTCTACCGGGTACCTGGACATCAAAGAAATACTGGCAATCTCAGGTCTTCGCGATGCCCAAAAATATATTATCTCTGGTGCACAGGAAGTCTACGAAAGCCAGGGTGTTGCCATAAATGACAAACATTTTGAAGCAATTGTAAAACAAATGAGCTCTAAAGTTAGGATTGAAACCTCCGGAGATACTGTTCTTCTGCCGGGTGAACTAATAGACCGAAACAGGTTCCAGGAAGAAAATTCCAAAGTTCTTGCAGAAGGCGGCGAAC
>JAKALT010000003.1 GCA_021813125.1 bacterium
TTGATTACTTCCTCTGCAATTTCTTGCTTCGACTTTGTTCCGTCCAAAACAACAAAGTTAAACTCTTTTGCCTGTTTTAAATAGTTTTCCCTCACTTTTGCTAAAAGTTTTTCTTTTTCGTAAAGTTCCTTCTTGCCTCTTGATGCATTAATCCGCTTTATCGCAACACCCACTGGCACATCAACTAAAAACGCAACATCAGGTAAGGGAAAATTTCGACTGAGGGACCTAAGCCATTTGCCATCCAGATTTAACTCTCCGTAAGCGTAAGTTGAGAAAAAATACCTGTCGGAAATCACAACTTTTCCGGCTTCAAGTGACGGTAAAATCAACTTATCTAAATGGTCGGCGCGGTCCGCACTGTACATCAACTGTAGTGTGTCCCAGGAAAACTTAAGTTCATGCCTTAAAGCCTTACGGATCAATTTGCCCACAGGCCCATCGGTCGGCTCACATGTTTTTACAACTTTTTTGTCTTTAGACTTGAAATATTTATAAAGAAGTTCTGTTTGTGTTGTAGACCCTGCCCCGTCTACGCCTTCAAAAACAATAAATTTCCCTTTTGCCATCTAAACTTTGAGTTTTGAGCTTTGAGTTTTGAGTTTGAAAATCATGTTTTATGGATTTTTGAAGCTACCGCTTTTCGCGAACCCGAATACCTGTCCGACCTTGAACCTTCGTATTTCATTTTGACCGGAGCTGCCAACCGTTCAAATGTAAACGCGCAAATTGCCATTCCGCAGTATAAAATCGCAGGCTTTGGCCCCAAGTTGCCAAGCTCCAAAACAGGTGCGCCGTTCCACCCCGGATCAAAACGCGCCGCGGTTGAATGCACCAAAATCCCAAGTCTTGCGAGCGAACTTTTACCCTCGAGCCTTCCCAAAATATCCGAAGGTAATTTCAAAACTTCGCTCGTCGAAGCGATCGCAAACGCACCCGGTTCCAGAATAAACGGGTCGCCGTCTTTAAGGTCGATTTCCTCCATCGCGTCTTCCGGCAAACCGCGCTTGGTGTCTATAAACCTGTACGCTCCTGCCCGAAAAAGTTTGATATTTGTCCCAAGGTGAAAATCCATCGAAACCTGGTCTATCTTCTCTCTCCAGTCTGCTGGCAGTGGATCGATTGTGACCAAACCCTTTTCTATAGAATCCTCAATCTGCCAGTCCGCCAATATTCCGGAGGTTGCCTCGTTTTTGGCAGGCCTTTGATTCTTTTGAGACTTTTGTGGCTTTTGATACTTGCTATTCATCAAATAATCATAAATTATCTGGCTCCATGTTTCCATATTTTTGTAGGTGCGCCCCAACTCGCCAACTGAAACCAATTCTCCCCACTTATGCTCGTCCCGCACTTTAATCTTGTCGCTGTCCCCAACCAAATGTATAACTAATCCGACATGAACCAGCCCGACATCGTTTGAATCGTCATTGATAAGCCCCAAGAAATTAGCTTTGTACTTGCCTTCATATTCGATTTCTTCGGCAAATTCCCGCCTTGCCCAACCCATCAAACCCTGCCCATTCATGTCGCGTTTATTAATATGTCCGCCGATTCCTATTGAATATTTATTGGAAAGACGCTTATCCGTGTGGTCTCCCTTCCTTCGCATCAAAAAAATCCTTCCCTTGTGCTCGAAAATTAAATATGGAATCACCTGCTGCCAGCGGGCATCGGTTTCTACCTCACCGCGCGCCAAAAACTTGTGCTTGGAATTAATAGTGTTTATGAATTTTTGTAAATTGTCACTCTTTAAGCCGTGCCAGATTCCACCGCCAAACATATCACTCCGGGCAACAACCATTACCCGTTCTTCGTGTTTTGAACCAATCGGTGATTTTTTCTGAGATTTCTTAGGCATCAATTCTTGGGGCAGGAGATTTAAACCAGATACGAGTATATTCGAAGAAGGACTTTTTGTCACGTCCCTAGTTAAGGGCAGGCCTTCACTCAGATTGGTCTTTAGCTAAGGCCTGCCCTTTACCCGGAAGGCGAGGCCTGACCTTAACCTAAGCTTGGTCCGAAGTTTCTGCACCCTCCGAGGTTTTTTCGGAAGCAGCACTATCATCCTTTGGTAATGAAGAGGGTAATTTCGGTTTTGTCCAACTTGCAAACTTACATTTGGGCCAATTACTGCATCCCCAGAAAGTTTTGCCGCGTTTTGTCCTTCGGGTAACCACATCGCCTTCTTTACAATCCGGGCACTTCATACCCGTATCCGAATTCAAAGCTTTTGTATTTTTGCAATCCGGGAACCCACTGCATGCCAAAAACTTGCCAAACCGGCCGTAGCGAATAACCATCGGCTTGCCGCATTTTTCGCAAACCTCATCTGTCGTTTCCACTTCAACTTTCATCTTATCTGCCTCTTCGGTAACCTTCTCCACCTTCGCCTCAAATGGCCCCCAGAACTTTTTCATAGTTGCGGGCATCTCGGCATTACCCTGGGCAATACTATCTAAATCATCTTCCATTTCCGCCGTAAAAGAATAATCGAAAATGTCCGAAAAATATTTCATCAAAAAATCAACCGTCGTTTTGCCAATCGGCGTTGGAGCGATTTTTTTGCCCTCCATTTTTTCAATGTACAAGCGATCGTACAAAGTCGAAATAGTTGGGGCATAAGTGGAAGGTCTGCCGATGCCGTTTTTCTCCAAATCGCGAATTAATGTTGCTTCCGTATACCTTGGCGGAGGCTCCGTAAACTTTTGCTGGGGATTAACATTTTTAAAGTCCAAAGGTTCACCTTTTTCTAAATCCGGCAAAACCTGTTCCGTTATAGGCGCTTTAGCATAAACCTTGTACCATCCGTCAAACTTTATCTGCTGGCCGTTTGCGCGAAGCAAATATTTCTTGCTGTCTGTTGTCTGCTGTTTGCTGTTCGCAATTACTTCCACCGCCGTTTCATTAACAACCGCCTCTGCCATTTGGCAAACAACCATCCGTTTCCAGATCAGATCATAAAGTTTTTTCTCATCAGAACTGGCAACTGGCAACTGGTCGCTGGTAACTTTTATACTCGTCGGCCTTATTGCTTCATGCGCTTCCTGGGCAAGCCTGGATTTTACTTTGTAAAGTCTGGGCTTTTCGGGCAAATAATTCTTCCCGTATTTTTCTTCAATGAATTTTCGGGTTTGCGCTATTGCCTGAGGAGATAAATTCACCGAATCCGTCCTCATATACGTAATCAAACCGTTTTCATAAAGGCTTTGGGCAACACTCATTGTCCGCTTGGGCACAAAACCTAAAACGTTAGCGGCTCTTTGCTGCAAAGTGGAGGTTGTAAAAGGCGGGTTTGGATATTTCTTGACTTCTTTGGAAGAAACCGATTCGACAGTATACTGTGCGGCTTTTAGATCTGTTACCGCTTCGTCCGCCTCTTTCTGATTTTTAACCTCCGCTTTTTTACCACCGATTTTGGCAAGTGTTATTACAAAAACCTGGTCTCTGGTTGCTGACGACTGGCCACTAACTTCTACTTCAATTACCCAATATTCTTCACTTTTGAAGGCTTCTATTTCCCTCTCGCGATCGACAACAAGCCGCAGTGCAACCGACTGAACCCTTCCCGCCGAAAGCTTGCTTTTAACCTTTTTCCATAAAAGCGGCGAAAGTTTATATCCGACCAGACGGTCCAAAACCCGTCTTGCCTGCTGGGCCTCAACCAAATTTTGGTCAATTTCCCGGGGGTGGGAAAACGCGTCCAATACTGCATCTTTTGTGATCTCGTGGAAAACAACCCTTTCGTATTTTTGGGATGCCAGTTTCGCTTTGGATTTTTGCTCGATAACCTTTAAAAGGTTCCACGCAATCGCTTCGCCCTCTCTATCCGGGTCGGTCGCCAGATACAGGTTTTTTACACCTTCGGTTGATTTAACCAGCTGGTTAACCATTTTCATTTTGTTTTTGGGAATTACATACTTCGGCTCAAAGTTATGGTCTACGTCTACCCCAAATTCGCCTTTGGGCAAATCGCGTACATGCCCCATTGAAGCCAAAATTTGATAATCAGGGCCTAAAAACTGCCCAAGTGTCCTTGCCTTGGTGGGTGACTCAACAATAACTAGATTTTTCATAGCTCTAAGGTATCAAATGTATCACAAGTATCAAGAGTATCAAAAGAGTAGATAATTAAAAAGCACTGAAGTACTTATTCAACAAATAACCAACTTCCCCCTTCTTTTTATCTAAAATTTCGTAGTCATCCAAAGTAATAAACTCCAGCTCTCTAGAAATCACAATGTCTGATTCTAGCTCAAATAGTGAGCCAATTGCCATTTCTAAAAATCGTTTTTTATCTTTTGTTGACTTTCTCGAATAACCTTCAGCTATATTCGAAACGACAGAAACCGCCGCTCTCGTCATTTGTGACCTTAACCCAAACATTTCCGATTTTGGGAATTTGCTGGTTAGTTTATAGACCAAAACAACAAGCTCTTTTGCCCTCTGCCAAACTATCAATTTCTGATAACCTTTCGATTCAGTCATTTTTTCTATTATACATTTGATACCTTTGATACATTTGTTCCGTTTGATACACTTACTCCGTGGCTACAATTGACGATTTCCAAAAACTGGCAATAAAAATCGGCACCATCAGAAACGCCGAAAAAGTCGAAGGGTCGAGTAAACTCCTTAAACTTGAAATCGACCTGGGCCACGAACGCCGCCAAATCTTAGCCGGCATCGGCGAAAAATATAATCCAAAAGATTTAAAAGGCAAACAGGTCCCGATTATTGCCAATCTCGACCCGCGAATGTTGATGGGTCTGGAATCTCAAGGCATGATTTTGGCAGCCGACAAAAACGGCGAGCCGATTTTAATTTCCCCTGCCGAAAAAGTCGCCAATGGCACGCAAGTTAGATAAAAACCTAAAACAAATCCTCAAATTTCTGGAGGAGGCAGAAAAACTAAAGTCGCTGATGCGTCATTCCTGGCTTTCAACAGGCCGCCGCGAAAGCGTTGCCGAACATTCCTGGCGCACCGCACTACTGGCAATTGTCCTTGCCGGGCAAATGGAAAACAAAATCGAAATCGGCAAAGTCGTCATGATGCTAACCGTCCATGATATTGCCGAAATTTATGCCGGCGATCCGTGGGCCTGGAAAGGTAAACCCAAGGACAAAAAACAAAAAGAGGCAAAAGCAATTAAACAACTTACAAACCTTCTGCCGTCAAAACAGGCAAGAGAAATAACCGCACTGTGGCGTGAATACGAATCAAAAAAAACCAAAGAGGCAATGTTTGCAAAAGCAGTCGACAAGCTGGAAACCCTAAACCAGCACAACCTGGCAAACCTGAAAACCTGGACAAAGGAAGAATACGCTTACAATTTAGTACACGGGTCAGAAGAAGTTAAATATTCCAAAACACTTAAAGCTTTAAAAGACTTAATCGACAAACAAACCCGCGCAAAAATCGCTAAAAAGTGATATCTTTTACACATGCACTGGCAAGACTGGGTTTTTTCAATCGGTAACTGGATCTTTAGCATCGCACTCATCCCAGCGATATTAGACAAAGAAAAACCGCCTGTCTCTACAAGCTTAATGAACACGGTTGTTTTATTTGTCATGTCGTTTACTTTCTCGACCCTTTCGCTTTGGCTAAGTGCATTTTCTATAGGCGTTAATGGAATATTATGGTCAATCCTCGCAATTCAAAGACTCAAGCAGAAAAAATGATCAAGTTGGTTGCCTTCGACTGGAACGGCACACTCATTGCAGATGGCGAACTGGTAATCCGCTGCTGTAACGCCGAGTTAAAGGAAGGCTACAAAGTCAACAAAAGAATTAACCTGAAAATTTATCGGGAGGTTTTTGACATACCCATCAACCAATTTTTTATCGACCTTGGCTTAGACAAAAATTTAGTTGAACAAAAAGTAACAGAAGCTGCAGACGTCTTTCACAAGGAATACGAAAAAGGAATTAAAAAATGCAGAACCAGAAAAAAAGCCAAGAAAACTTTGGAATGGTTGAGAAACAACAATATAGAATCTGTAATAGTCAGCAACCATGCCAAAGAAAAAATCGAGGAACAGTTACAAAGGCTTAAAATTAAAAATCTCATAAGCCGTGTTTGCGGAAACGATCATGTTTACGTTGCTTACACAATAAAGGGCAAAGAAAAAAGATTGCTTGATTATCTTGAGAAAAACAAAGTAAAAACATCCGAAGTTTTGCTGGTCGGCGATGCAGTTGAAGATATAAAAATTGGAAAGGATATGGGGTCAATAACAGCAGCACTTTTAAATGGCCATTGTTCAACCGCCCGCCTCCGTGCCTCAAAGCCGGATTACATAATAAATAATCTTGAAGAACTAATTGGAATTGTTAAAAAACTAAACTCTTAGGCCGCTACCTTTTCACCTGTTGGTCTCGCAATCCCCTTTGTCAAAATAAAACCACTATCTTTAAGGCTGAAAACAAAAGGGTAACCAGAATTGTCTTTATGACCTGACTCTACCCACGTATACCAAGCACTCCTAATTTCCTCCATCGCATTCATGTCGGTCCGGTATTCGGAAAAATTAGGCGGGTCACCTTCTGTAATTAGCTCATCGTGTTCCAACTCATGATGCAAAGCTTGACCCGCAGTTTGCGCTCCATAAGGGTAGGATTCAGGATTGCTCTCACTCGCCTTTTTATTAAGCCTAAAATTGAGCGGATCGGGATATGTCTGGCTGGCCTGAGGCGAATAATCACTCCCGAAAAATTCTGAATTTTCCGTCCTGTCAACAACACAGCTGCCACTCGCATCAAAATAGATTCTAATTAAACCTTCAGACCTAGTGTATTTGCCTGCCGCAATAAATATTACTGCAGTATTCCCAATTCCACTTTTATTTGGAGCGTAATACTGCCCAGCAGCTTCTGCAACATCTACATTTGCCTCAAGAAGAATCTCCTCATCTGTCTTCGTATTTCTATACTCATACTCCATAACCTTAAACCCCAAAATGGTGCTCTGACTCTCGGGGGATTTCTTATTAACAGCGTCCCTAAAATCACTCATGGCCTCTTCTATTTGCGAAATCCTCAACCATCTATAGTTGTTGACATAAATTTCTTTTTCGTGAAGTAATTTCCTTACCTTGTCGTATTTCGAATCCTTTGCTGCGCTATAAAGAACTGCCGGGGCATCCAGTACTGCAATAATAAGCTTCCTGCTCCCGTCAAACTGTGCCACAGGGCCGCCGACTTCAAAAGCGCCTTTTCTTATCGATAAAGTAGTATTATCTGCTTGGATAATTTTTACGCCGCGCTCCTCAAGTTCTGCCTCAGTCAGGACATCATCCGGCAATTTCGGAGTCTCCGGATGGTCGGGTGAATAAGAAATCGCCGTAGAAATATCCGATGAAGGTGGTACAGAAATCAAGCCCACAAGCTCAGGTTCGCCTAACTTTTGAGCACGTTCTTGTGCAGATCTCACTGATTTTAAATCAAATGGAACTTCGGACCCTGCGGGTTCAACGTACTTATAGGGCAATCCTTCAGCATCTATAAAAACTTTATATCCGATAATAGGATATATTTTTTCCGGCGTAGCCACTACATCAATGATTTTGGGCTTTTTAGACGCAGATTCACAACCCACAGTGGCAAGGCCAAAAAGACCTGCAGCAGCCGCAGCCGAATTTCCCAAAAAGGACCTTCTGGACATAGGTTTTCCTAAAAAATTAGAACCGACTTGCGGTTCATTTTCTTTTTGCATATTTACCGGAAAATTATACCAAACCGAATCTACAGTGTCAAACTATAGGACATGATAATTCCTTTTGATACTTTTGATACCCTTGATACGTTTGATACATTTTTTTACACTCCCCAGACGCCTGATCCGTAATTTTTGACAAATCCCGAAAGTTCCATCAAAGAAAGTGCCGCCGATACTTTTTCTATCGGCAATCTAGCTTCCTTGGCGATTGCATCAATATGCTTCGTTCCCCCATCCAAAATTGATAAAATCAACGCCTGATCCTTGTCTTTTGGTTTCTGGTTCCTGGTCTCTGGTAACTGGTCTCTTTTCCTACTAATATCCAGCACCTCCAAAATATCCTCCGCGACTGTCGCCACATGCACCCCATCTTTTATCAGGTTATTCGTCCCCTCGCTGGTTTTAGAAGTCACAAGCCCGGGCACTGCAAACACTTCCCTACCTTGCTCTGCCGCATAACCTGCGGTGATTAATGACCCAGAATCGACAGCCGCTTCTGTTACCAAAACTCCAAGAGACAATCCACTAATGATGCGGTTTCTGGCCGTAAAATTGTTCGGCAAGGCAGGGAACCCAAGCGGAAATTCACTAATCAACGCCCCGTTTTTTACGACATCCTCCGCCAAGTTTCGGTTTTGGGGCGGGTAAATATTATCTAGCCCTGATCCAAGAACGGCTATTGTCCGCCCACCGCTATCAAGTGCCATTCTATGAGCTACTGAATCTATCCCCCGCGCCAAACCGCTGATTATAGTCAGTCCATTCTTCGAAAGATCAAACACCAATTTCTCCGTTATCTGTCTTCCGTAAATCGTCGCATTACGGGAACCAACAACAGCTACAGCCAAATCATCGGCAGGAAGCAAATTTCCCCGGAAATACAAAACCGCGGGGCAGGCTTCCAGTTGACGCAAATTCGCAGGATAATCACGGTCAATCTTGGCGACTACTTTAATCCCCATCGCGTAAACTTTTTCAAGATAAATCTTCGGATCTACTTTATTTCGAAAATCGACTATCGATGCCTTAGTCTTTGCGTCAATCTTTAGCGAATTAATTTCTCCATCCGACGCGTCCCAAAAATTCTTGAGCGATTTAAACTTTTTAAAAATATAAGAAAATGTCTGCGACCCGACCCCACCAATCGCACTCGTCGCCACCCAATAGGCCAATTCTCTGTTCATAAATAGATTTTAAAAGGGGAACCTCAAAATGCCAAGAGAATAAAGGACGATAATCAGTCCCACAACAAAAATACCTAGCGTGACCTTCCCAGCAATATTAGCTATCTTACCTTTTAAAAGCTTAAATATAATAAAAAATATTAAGAAAGCAATTGGCAGGAAAATTACAAAAGCCCTAACAAAGGGGCCAAGCCCTGTAGTCATACCGCTACACTCGCCGGAATAATCACCAGACGCTATTCGCCCGAATGCACTTTCACAATACCATTCTGAATAATAAAAGGCAGCAAAAACTGAAACTATGAAGCTTAAGGCCAGGCTTTTTAAAAAGACCACTCTAAACACATTAGAGTACTATATTGAATCTTTGTCAAACACCCTGCTCTTGTTCGCGTTGTTTTTTTAAATCTATTGCGGTTTGCATAATTTCCCCCAACTGCTTCGCTGCTTGGAGCCTTAGCCTCAAGGCAGTTAAAGGAGATTTAATAGGCGTAAATTTCTTACTAAATTGATTATATTCAAGCTTGGTTCTCACATCACCCGATCTCGTCCTACGTGTTTTATAAATTCCCCTTCTTTCTGCAGTAACTATCGCGAAAGTTCCGTCTTCTGCGGGAATAAGCAAAGCGTGGCCATTGCCTGGCAATGAACCCAAATCTAGGGCATTCACGAGCGTAACATCTGCTTTTCTGGAACCTAATTGACCGGGACTCACAAACTGCTCTCTTGGGAAACATCCTAATTGATTAGCCTCTGCTATCATTTCCTCAAGCAACCTGTCAGTTTTTTCTACTTGTTGAGAAACACTGAACAAAATCCCCTTTTTGCGTACCTCGAACTGTTTTAATCTCTGTTCCGCTCGCTCCATAATTATATTTTTGGAATTGGGCCGGGGGCTACACCAGAAACTTCAAGTTTTGATAGGTCATCATAGGCAGATTTTGCAAAAGAAAGCATCATCGTCCAAGCCTCCCCTTCACCTTTTTCCCTTACAGCACTACCTATAACACCTAAAAACGATGCTCTTTTGATATCCTCACCCTCAAAACCTTCGTCTAAAAATGCCCTCTCTTGAACAGCAATCATTCGGTTTAAACCATCGGAGCCGAATGGCTCTAAACCCAATGTAGTTAAGACAGAATCGATTCGTTTTGTATATGCAGTTCTGTACCAATCATAAGCCTTCTCACCCTCATTCGGTAAGTTAACTGCTGTCGCATCATTCGCTTCAATCATAAGTGGGATTTATACAACAAAGCTCAAACTTTTTCAAACATATCCGCTTCGAGTTTTGCCCGGCCCGCAATAAACTTGGCGGCAAGCTTTGCCTGCTCGCGGCGAAATGCTAGAGATGTCATAAGAGCGTTTTTGTTAAGTTCTAAAACCAGCTTTTCTAGGCTTTGGGCGTCAAATGCCAAGGCAACACTTTTATAATTTTTAATTGCCGCGCGAATTAAAGCCTGCCCGCCGATATCCATAGATTCCGGAAAAGTTTCGGCATTCGGCGCGTACAAATCGACAACAACAAGGTCAAACGGTTCCAGGTTTTCGCTTTTTAGTTGGGCTACATGGTCCGAGCTTTCCCTGTCTGCCAAGATTCTCACAAAATTCGCCCTGTCCAAACTTTTTACGCGACCACCGTAATCAAACCCATGGATAACAGACTGGGCATTAAACCCTTTGGCTTTGACATAATCCACAGTTCCCCCCGTTCCCCAAAACTTTGTCCTTTGCATGTCCAAAACACCCAAAAGGCCGTCCAAAACGCTCTTTTCAAATACTGCCGCAAATACGTTATTTACTTCGATTAAGTCACTCATTACTACCTTTGAAACCTTTGATACTTTTGATACATCTGATACATTCTAGTGTTTAAAATGCCTCACCCCTGTAAACACCATCGTTATACCATGTTTTTTGGAAGCGGCAATTACCGCTTCGTCGTTAATGGACCCTCCCGGCTGGATTATTGCCGAAATTCCGGCTCTTGCGGCCAGTTCCACATTGTCCGGGAACGGGAAAAACGCATCGCTTGCCATAACGGCACCTGCCGTTTTTTCTTTAGTAACCGACCAGTTCCTGTCTTCCGGCTTTTTCCCCTGCGCCTGATGCAAAGCAAGCATGGTGGAATTGACACGGTTTGGTTGTCCTGTCCCCATTCCCAGCATATTTTCGCCGCGGGCTAAAACTATCGCGTTGCTTTTGACATGTTTTACCACCCTCCAGGCAAATTCCAAATCTGCTGTCATTTTGGCATCGGGCGCTTTCCCGCAAACTACATTCCACGCTTTTGGCGACTCGTCAATTTCGTCTGCCGTCTGCACCAAATATCCGCCGAAAGCCCGTGTGAATTCCAAAAGCTTTGCCGGTCTTTCTGCTTTGACGACGCGCATTTTGGCACTTCGCTTTTTCAATCTTTCCAAAATCGGTTCGGAAAATTTGGGCGCAACCATTAGTTCGAAAAATTTACCGCGCATTGCCTCAATCATGTCTAAAGTCGGCTCGCGGTTTACGGCAACTATTCCCCCGAAAGCACTGACGGAATCGGAAGCATAAGCCAAATTGAAAGCTTCCGTTAAATTTTCCCGCGAAGCAATTCCGCTGGGATTTGCGTGTTTTATGACAGCAACAGTCGGCCGTTCAAATTCCAAAACCAGCTTCCAAGCCTGGTTGGCATCCCCAATGTTGTTGTGCGAAAGCTCGATTCCCCAAAGCTGCTCAAAACCGGGTTTGCTGTCTTCAATATAGAACGCGCTACTTTGATGGGGATTTTCCCCATAACGCATATCTTTAAATTTCTTAAGGTTGATTTTAAGGTCCTTTGGCAAATCCACTGTTTTTTAATTGTTAATAGTTAATCGTTAATAGTTAGTAAAAATTCATTTCCACCAACAATAAACCATAAACTATGAACAATGAACTACTTCCTATTCTTAACCCACCAGTCCAAAATTTCCCTGGCAACGGGCCCGGCAACTACCGAACCTTCGCCGCCGTTTTCAACAACAACAGTAATCGTAACGGCAGGTTTATCAAACGGCGCATAAGCCGTAAACCATGCATGCGGATCGCCCAAAGTTTTCTCGGCCGTTCCTGTTTTGCATCCTACATTATACTGTGCGTTAAAAAAAGGCGCGCCTGTTCCACCGGTTTGGCAGGCTTGCTCCATACCAGATCGTACTACATCCAGAAACTTTGAATCAACTAAATTCTCCGCTTTAACATTCCCTTTAAAGTTAATTTCGGCACCACCCGTACCCGGATCTATCTTCGAAACAACATAAGGCTTAGTCAGTTTTCCGCTGGCAACATAGGAAGTCATCTGGTTAATTTGAATTGGTGTTGCCAGCAAAAATCCCTGGCCGATCCCAAGATGCATCGTGTCCCCGACATACCAATCTTCGGAAAGTGTTGACCTCTTCCACACCCCGTCCGGAACCAATCCAAACGCTTCTCCAGGTAAATCGATTCCGGTAACCTGTCCAAACCCTAACTTTACCAGCATTTTATGAAGGTCCTCTATCCCAATCATTTGGGCCGCCTTAAAGAAAAAAATGTCATTGGACCTGGCAATAGCCCGGTCAATTTTGATGATTCCGTCTGTCTTGCCGTACTGGTTGAAGTACCAATTGGAAAAAGTAGTCCCCGAAAGTTCAAACTTGCCGACATCTTCTATTTCGGTATCCGGAGTAATTTTCCCCGTAGAGAGTCCGGCCAACGCAACCGCCAGTTTAAAAACCGAACCGGGCGGGTAAACTCCCTGGATCGCCCTGTCAAAAAAAGGCTGATTCACGTCTCCTACGGATTTTCCAATATCAAATGGGTCAAAAGACGGTGCAGACGCTAAAGCCAAAATCTCACCTGTTTGCGGGTTTTGGACAATAACAGCTCCCTTTTTTGTTCCAATTTTCTCGGTTTGTTTTTTTAAAGCGTCAAAGGCAATCTTCTGTAAATTGGAATCTAACGTAATATGAATGTCGCGTCCGGTTACAGCCTGCGCATCACCCAAAATGGAAATTTTATTGCCAGTTGCGTCAATTTCGACTAACTTTTCACCCGGCTTGCCCTGCAAAAAACTGTCATAAGCCTGCTCAACACCAAGCCGGCCTACGGAATTTATCTTGGAAAGGTTTGGGTTGTTTTCAAAATCCGAACTGTTGGCAACACTGGTATAACCCAAAATATGGGCGGTAACATCACCCAATGTGTAAACGCGCTTAACACCTTGTTTTATCTGTCCCAGCTCTCCCTTAAAATTTTCTCCCGCAAGTCCCTGTTTTTCCAAATCTTGGGCTTGTTGGTTTGTAATCGGTGTATTGTGACCGTCTTTTGTTAAAAGATAAGAAGTCTGCGACTGGGCTAAAATTCCGCCATTCCTGTCAAATATCCTTCCTCTTGGAGCTTCAGTTTGCACCAGGTGCACCCTGTTTCCTTCCGAAAGCTCCTTATTTTCCGCCCCGTGGACTATGGAAAGAGAAAACAGTCTGCCGACAAATACAAAAAGTATTAAAACCACAAGAATATAAAAAGGGTAAAAGACGGAGATAGGAAAGCTTCCTCCGTCACGATACAAAACCGAAGGGTCTGCGTCGCGAAACTTCCAGCGGCGTTTGCGCTCGGAGCTTATGGAATATTCCATTCCCAGTAACCTTGGCTTTGGCTTCTTCACGCAGTTAGTTTTTGTTTACACTGAGCATTTTAATGCGAACGTGTTTACCCTGAGCAATAATTCATATTATTGTGAATGGGCGATTTTTACCTTCTCAAGGAGTTCTTGATTTTCTAAAAGCTTCGCGCAGCCTAAAACCACACAAGTTAGCGGCTCATTGGCAACAACAACAGGCATTTTGGTTTCCGAAGAAATAAACTTTGGCAAACCCCAAAGTAGTGCGCCGCCGCCGCAAAGCACTATCCCGCGTTCCGAAATGTCGGCAGCAAGCTCCGGTGGCGCATCCTCAATTGTGTCACGGATTGCATCCACAATTGTATTTATAGTCGGAGACAATGCTTCTCTGATTTGCGTTGATGTTAACTTGACGGATTTTGGAAGACCCTTTTCCAAATCGCGACCCCGAACAACCATCTGCTTTTCAACCGGCATTGGGAAAGCACTTCCTAAAAGCATCTTCACTTCCTCTGCGGTTTTTTCCCCAAGGGCCAGCCCGAAACGGAACCTGACGTAATTTATGATATCCCGCTCCATAGTATCGCCTGCCATTTTCAGCGATTTACCGGTAACCACTCCGCCCAAAGATATAACTGCCATGTCACTCGTGCCACCGCCTATATCTACAATCATCGAACCTATAGGCTCCCAAACAGCCAACCCTGCCCCAACGGCAGCCGCCATTGGTTCCTCAACTAGATAAGCCTCCCTTGCACCGGATGCCCTGGCAACATCCAAAAGCGCCCGCTTTTCCACTTCCGTTACTTGCGAAGGCACACCTAAAATTATTCGCGGCCTGGGAATGGAAACTTTTTTATTTGGGGTGGAGTGGATTTTTTTAACGAAATAAGAAAGCATTGCCAAAGTCGTGTCGTAGTCCGAAATAACCCCGTCCTTCATCGGCCTCACGGTCACAAGATTTGCAGGCGTCCTACCTATCATTTTTCTGGCCTCCGCGCCGATTGCAATAACATTTTTTGTCTTTTTATGAAGAGCCACAATCGAAGGCTCGCGGACGACTACACCTTTACCGGAAACATAAATTAGTGTGTTTGCAGTACCCAAATCTACACCCAAATCCGAAGAAAAATAGCCAAGGATATTATCAATAACCGGAATCATAGAAGCGCCACAAAGTATAACGCATCAGGCAGCGCTTTAGAAGTCTTTGATCAACTAATTAATTTATGAATGTGAACGTAGATAAAACCCGTTTTATCTTATTCCAGTCATCAGTTTTTTGATCCCCTTTGAAAAATACCTCAAAAACATTCTCCTTCTCCTCGCCTTTCGTAATAAAACCAACTCCCAACGATGGGATATTATTCTCTTGAAAAACGGTCAAGCCAATGTGCCTATTCCCAATTTGTTTTTCAAAAGTCTCATATTTAGATCCTCCGCCATCGATACCTCCATCGCAATCCATTGGTTTGATTCTAAAAACTGAACCGCCGCTAGAAACTAATGTTAATTGATTTGCCCTGATATCGCTGCACTTATCCAACGACAGAGACCAATTTTGGGGGTATTGAAAAGTAAAGTTGAAACTGTTGTTTGTATACGTTTTCCACCCCGCCGTTTCGTCGGAGATAAATTTGAAGGTGGAAAGGATTTGGTCTACAGTTTCTTGAAAACTTGCTTCGGTGTAGTAACTCTCACCGTTAAAACCGATTAATACTAATGTTTTCCCCTGGTTGTTTTCTACAAAAACCAGGATGGCTTCTTTTTTATTTGCATTTATTATCAACTGTTCAATTGCTCTTCTTCCCGAAACTGTTATCGATTTTGAATATTTCAGAGAATCACTGGCCGAAACATGATTTCTTGCTTCTCCTTCGATTGAAGTGTCAGTAATTGCGCAGAGCCCAAAACCGGTTTTCGAGGAGTCCTTTGGTCCAACATAGAATCCACAGCCAAGTTCTTCCCAGCTTCCCTTTGCTTCCCAGTTTGTTGGGTACTTAAATGAAAGTTTATAATAAGATTCTTCAATGAAGGTTTTCCAGTTTGAAGTTTCGTCAACTGAGGCCAAAGGCGAACTTTGCACCTCTGTTTTTTGATCAACAACTGGAGGTTTCTTGAGGTATTTCTGATAGCCGAACAATGCAACCGCGCCAACTGCAAGTGCAATTACAACAACTACTAAAATCGGTACGAAGCCCCGGACAGGTTTCACTAACATAATCGTAAATCTAAAACATTAGATTGTAAATGCTTTTTAAGGACAGTCCTTCAATACTAAGGGCTGTCCTTGTCCTAAAAACTTTAATTAATTTGTGAATTTAAAAGTCGAGAGGATTTGGTCTAATAAGGGTTTCTTCATATTTTCCGTGATAATGAGTAAGTATCCCTCATTTGGTATCACAATAACGCGATAAGCTGGATTGTAACCACCATTTCCGCCGAGAGCCTCAACTGCTTTTTTACCATTAAATACTGTATCCTGTATTTTAATATTAGGTTTAGGATATGTACCGAAACTCTGGAGGTAATTATTGATCCATTGTTTTGGTGTTACATCGGTAGTCTCAGCATATATCTGTAATGTTATTGGTTCAGCGCTGATCACATTATCTGCATTATCCTGAATTATTAAGTGATCGGTTTCTTGATTAACAGGAATCCTCGGATTCTCCGCCTTTCGATCTAAATAATAAGGGGTGTGATTCTCAGGAAAATTTATCTCATACCCAAGTTTCGTATTTGTATACGTTTTCCAATTTGCGGTCGGATTTTGCTTAGTCGGAATTTCGGGCAACGTATCACCAATTATTTGTTTGCTGTGTATATATTTTTGGAGTAAGTAGATCGACAAAACACCAAGAATAAATCCAATTACGGCAACGACAATAATCTGTATAAAACCACGGCGGGCAGACATGATTCTAGTATTTCACTTCCATAACGAAGAGTCAAAGTGTTAGCTCTGAGATTAGGTCTTTAGGCGTGAGTGCTATCGCCGGTTTAAGAAACTTTGCAACCTTTTCATTTAAAAAGTCCTTGCGGTCTAATGTCACTAAGAAATCTGATTTTGAAAGCTTGGCTTCTGCCAGAATAACAGCGTCTTTTTGGGCAATGAACCTTTGCGCTTTTTGTAAAAGTTTAATATCGAATTGCGCTTTAAAAATTTGTGTCTGTCCGACAAGATTGAAAAAGCGCTCAAGATGGTATTCATGCAGTTTTGCCCTAACATTTCTTTCAGTCTCCGTCAAAACCCATGGGGAGACTAGCAACTTGATTTCTTTGATGGTAAATAGTTTTGCCGAACCGCCTGTTGGGGAATTGGTGGCTGTAAATAGGACGCTTGAGTCGACAAAGACAGTCTTCACAGCCTGTCTTCTTTTTGCCACTCGTTAATCTCTTTTTGACTGAAATTGCGCGTTTGTGGCAAAAGTTTTGGGTCGATAAATGTCTTGCCATAAATCTTTTTGACTTCTTCCTCCAAGTGTTTAAGGTAAGCAACATCAACAAGAGCTGCTTGTGGGTTGCCGCCCTTAGTAAGGACAATGTATTGACTGCCCCGGACTTTCCTGGCAAGGTTGCCTAAGCTGTTCCTAGCCCGGGTTATAGGTACTATGTTTGTATTCATAACGTTATAAGTATACATTATGTACAATAAAATGTCAAGTATTTTGTACAATAAAACGTGCAGTTAATTTAGAAATTTGAAGGTGGAGAGGATTTGTGTTGCTTTCGAGTCGAAATTTTCTTGTTTTAAACAATCAGAAGTCATCTTTTTTCGCAGGGCCGGTAATTAAATTCTATTGTTATTACGTCTTTCTTGGACGGACTTAAAAGAAATATTCTTTCTTGTTTTTCGGTTATTCCCTGATCGATATGGGTGTAAAGAAACTTTTTTGTCTTAATATAATTTCCAGCAATTACTTGTTTACGGTCTTCCTCTTTCAAAAAGGTGCAATTAGCAAGAGCTCCTTGGGATTTTATCGGGTAGATAGTGCACGTTTGGAAACCAAAGGGTATGGGCTTGGTCTGGCAATCGTTCAGGCAGTTGTTAAGTAACATCATGGAACAACTGCTGTTACATTCTACACCTCGTAAGAAGTCAACATTTAGCATTTTACTACGGTATATCTATCCAAGTGTGCTTTAAATTGTGTAGAGAAATCCGAGGAAGTCAAGATACCACGGTTTGTCAGAAGAGATAACTGTACCATTTTGAGCGTTTATTTTTGTCTCAATAGTGGCATTGACAGGAATAAGTCCAACGAATTTTCGTTTCTGCATACCAGAAATGTCATAGTATGCCTGACCGTTTTGTTCCCCAAGAACTGCTGATTGAATAACGGTTGGTTTGTCACTCTGCTTCAGATCATTGACAGCTTGCGAAGGAAGAGTGCTGATAACAGTTACTCCGGTTGCTGTTTTAATACCAATAGTCTGTGATTTTGGGTCAATAACAACAGGCTGGTTGGTTGTTACCGTGATACCATTATTAACAAGTGTTACTGTCCCATTACTGCCTACACTTATCTGAACCGCCCCTGCCTCGGGATCCTGTATAGAAATAAGGGAAGTTTTGGAAGGCGGTACTGTTTTTTCTGTCTTAGTGCCGTCTGTCTTTTCAAGCTTAAGCGTTCCTTCGCTCGGCGTATTGGAGGTTGGGTGGACTTCTACTTTTTCAACATTACCCTGCTGGACTTGGTTTTCAACTTCATGCTGAACATCTTTTGCTTCCTGCTCATGCTCTACTTCTTGCGCTTCTGGGGCTTCCGCGGGCTCAGGGGTTTCTACAGGTTCCTCCTCTTCAACGGTTTCCTGTTTTTCCACTTGTTCTTTCCAGGAGTTATTTGATTTCTCCCCTAAAACGTGGTTTGAACTGATTCCAACTTGAGAGAGAAATATGCCTCCCAAGATAAGAAGCGAAATAATGAGAGCTGAAAGTAAAAGACGTAAATAGGAACCTTTAGTTTTATTCGTAGAAAAGCTTTGCTTATTTACTTTACTTTTAGATTTTGACTTTTTCATAAAAAGACTTCTATTTCAGAATCTCAAATAGAAATCATAAAGTCAAGACTTCGGACAGTTAATTTAGAAATTTAAATGTCGAAAGGATTTGGTCAAAATTATTTTTTACAGGAAGATCAAGAGTAAAATCATATAGAATTCCGTTATTTACAAACTCCAAGCGTTTTACATAACCACTAGTTAAAAAAACAATTCCTTTTACTCCATCAATAGTGATGTATGTAAAATTTGTATTCTTCACATCTTTCCTGTAATCCTTTTCAATTATTGCTAATGTGGTTGTTGATGCTTCATAAGTATTAATAAAAAAGGTATTACCTAAGTCGGAAGTTGAGCCTTGGACCCCAACCGATGCTGTATTTCCAATATCTTTATCTCCTTCAACACCACTTACTACTTCCGTATCTATTGGATACTTGAATGAATATTTATATTTTGAATTTGTATACGTTTTCCAATTTGCAGTTTTGTCCCTTTTGAAATAATCGCCTTTTGACTTACAGGTGATTACATTTTGCCCTATTAATTGACCCGAAGCTTTTACAAATTCACCCTCTTTTGGCCAAGGAGAGTCTTGATCACAAAATACACCTGCCAGTTCTCTTTGCGGTACATTTACAGTGTAAACCGTGTTTTCTGACTGGACTTTAAAAGCAGCAAAATCGAACCCAGTTTTAATATCATTTCCAATAACTTTCCCGGAAATAGTCAAAACAGAGGTTTCATTATCTTTATTTGCAGAGCTAGGTGTTGATTGTTGTTCCGTTTGCGAAGAAGGTACCGAATCCCAATCTTTATAATTTAGCAAAGCGAAAGGAATTGCATGCATAAAAGCAAAATAGACAAATGGAATAAGAATGATCAATGCAACGATAATTATTAAAATCGGTGCAAAACCTTTTTTCATTGTGTGAATTTGAATGTCGAGAGAATTCGACTTACTTCCGCGTCATTCAATTTCTCATAAGGGGATATTAATATCCTATGCACATCTTCATCTACCGGGGTTAGTAGTAGCGCCATAACCTCATCATAAGAACTTTTTACAACAATTGACTGTTTGCCCCCTAAAGAAAAATTATTTACAGTGTTAAGATCCAAAGTTCCTTCAACATCATTTACTTTTCCTTTTTTTGATGCCAAGTCTTTGTACCAATCTATTGGTTTACTGTATCCAGGTACTTCTTGGGGGTTAATATTACTTAAAATACGGATGTAAATATAATCTTGCGGATAACCGCTTTTTGGGTAACGCGGTTTAGCTTGTGATTCTTTTGTGGCAAAGTTTTGGTTCCTGATATAAACATCGTCCTCTGAATCATTATTGATCAACCACGTACTTGGATACTTTATGGAATACCCTAATTTTGTATTTGTATATGTTTTCCAGTTTGCAGTTTCGTTGGAAGTTAATTTAAATGCCGAGATCATATCATCAAGTATCGGCATATACTTTATTGGATCATCCTCAGAAGTAAGGATAAAATGATACATAACATTGTTGTGGACAAATAATTTTGTCAATGATTTTCCGGTTGAATCTGCTGTGCATTTAGAAAGAGGCTTCGGGGCTTGAATACAAATTTCTTGATCGTATTGCAAGCCGTCAATCTTCCCCAATGAGCCTATATTTAAAGTTATCGGTGTCGGATTATCAGGTGGTGGACCTGACGATCTAGGATCCTTAAAAAAATCGTTAAACCAATCCATTAATGTTGGAAATGATTCTGTATAAGCTTGGGAGGCTTGTACTTGAATAAATGCACCTTTGAATACTGTATCTTGTGCATTCAAGGGCGCCTGAAAATCGGGAGACATAAAATATAAGAATGCCTTTGATTGCCAATCGGGTGGATATTTAATAGAAAAATGATAGAGTGCTGGGTTTTGTGTTGTTACAAAATCTGCTGCATTATACGTTTTCCATTTTGCAGTTTCATCTGCTGAAACCGACGGAGACGCCTGTGTTTCAATTTTTTGGCCAACTGCTGGAGATTTTTTGAGGAATTTCTGGTATCCAAATATTGCAGCCGCACCAAAAGCAAGTGCAATTACTGTAACTATAATAATTTGTACAAAACCGCGGCGGGCAGACACACTTTTAGTATATATCTTTTCTATAAGCGACATCTTCAAAATATATTGATTTTGCCTTGTCATCAACAAAATAAATTACCCTGACTTTACCTACCCTTAGCCTCCACGCACTGCTTCCTGCCAAATGCTTTACTTTTTTGCCTTTTGGAAATGGATCCAAAGCTAATTTCTCTATCTCTGAAATTACCCTCTTTTTATCCTGCTTGTGAAGTTTTTTTAATTGTTTGTCAAAGCCTTGCGAAAATTGGAGCTTGTACGGCATTAAAGACTATGTCTTTTTTTAATTTCATCCAGGCTAAAATATTTTCCACGGCCTGCAGTTTTTTCAAGTTTCCTGGCAACTATTGCATCCTCTAAATCTTCTATCGTTTCTTTAAGCTGGGAAAATTCTTCAATGGACATAATGACTGCTTTTGGTTTGGAATGGTGGTATAGAAA
The DNA here is from genome assembly GCA_021813125.1 of bacterium. Lineage (GTDB taxonomy): Bacteria > Patescibacteriota > Microgenomatia > Curtissbacterales > GWA2-41-24 > JAKAJD01. Next base: position 21,086 of record JAKALT010000003.1, read on the forward strand.
TACAGGCTCGGCGGTTTTTTCAACTTGATCCAAAAGTTCCAGCGCTTTTTCGCGCATATCTGTAATGGTTTTTGTATTTTGTGCGGTAGGTATCATATTTATCTTAGGTTAGTATAAGATTAATCTAAGATTTTGTCAATTGGTAAATTTAAAGGTGGAGAGTATTTGGTCGAAAAGACGTACTTCATCTCGAAAAGGAATTTCTACTAATATGGAGTAGCCATTATTTTTATTTTCAGCGTATATAGATTTAATATAAGAATAAGTCTTTGTATTTGAAGGTTTATCCAGACTCTCTTCTTCAATAACACCTTCTTTTGCATGAACACCATCTAGATTCACACTTTTTATGTTTTTGAGGTCACGAAAAACACTTTCGCTAAAATCTTTACCTTGCCTCTCTTTATATTGGATTAAGTATTCTTTGGAAAAATAGTATACCGTCAAAACTGAGTATTGGGCAGAAATATTACGTTCATGTCCTTCTATTACAAAGACCGGTATACCGAAGCTAGAATCTTCATAAACCTTAAAATCTGAAGGGTAAGAAATTTGAAATCCACGCTTTTGGTTTGTGTACGTTTTCCAATTCGTAGTTTCGGCTGTTTTAACTGTTTGTGGAGATGTATATTCATGCGATGAAAGTTTATAAACTGTACCGATAAAAGACACAAAATAAGTATCTGCTGTCGGGGTTTTAGATAATGATGGACAACTTATGACAATTGTAGTTTGCCTGCCAAAATCGAAATAATCTTTCAAATTAAATTTGTTGACGTCAGCAGGGAAAGTGGTTTTATAATCATAAACAACTTTAGGGAGTTTGAACTCTTCGCAGGGTGGTTTTATAGTTGATAGCACTTTTTGTTTTGCAAAATTGTCGGTAACCCATGGAGCCCAAGCTGCTATAGAAATCAATGAAATTAGAAAAATTAATCCTACAATTATTATTTGTGCAAAGCCTTTCTTCATAGGAATTTGAAGGTACCGAGGATTTGACTTGATTTTGAATCATAATCTTCTTGTTTCAAACAATTCGAAGTCACGTCTTTTTCGCAAGGCCGGTAATTAAATTCTATTGTTATTATGTGTTCTTTAGACGGACTTAAAAGAAATATTCTTTCTTGCTTTTCTGTTATTCCTTGATCAACATAGGTATAGAGAAACTTTTTTGTCTTAATATAATTTCCAACAATTACTTGTTTACAATCTTCCTCTTTCAAAAAAGTGCAGTCAGCAAGTGCTTCTTGGGATTTTACCGGCTCATCGTTACTTTCGGTTCTAACCTGAAAACCAAGATCTGAAAAGTTATTATCTGGCCCGAAGCCTGGACTGAAGAAACAAAAAGTATTCTCATCTCCGGGGGAACCACCAGGGATTGCACAACTTTTGCCACCGTTTATTATCCGATAATCTCCTGGGTAAGAAATTTGCCAACCTGATTTATCTGATTTATACGTTTTCCAATTCGCAGTTTGGTCTTGAGTCGTTGGAGATGGCAAAGATGCTAAATGGTCCTTTGTTAAAATTGGCGGGCCTTCTTCTTTCCAATTATTATATTTTTGATCATAAAATCTTAAGCCAATAACAGCAGCAACCAAAGTTAAAATTACTAAGATAATTATTAAAACCGGTGCAAAGCCTTTTTTCATTGTGTAAATTTGAATGTCGAAATCATTGAATCGAAAATGGAATATATATTTTGCCTAAAATCCTTAGTTCCCCATGCTTGGATGAGATAACCGTCACTATTGTTCGCAACAACAACATATTTAAACTCTTCTGTCATCCCCTCAGCAGCAGATGCTATACCGGAATAAGCTGATTTACCATTAAGATTAAGGCTGAATTTTGATTGGATGTTTTCTCCGTGTAAAAAGTAATCAAAGGAAACAGCCAGTGAATTGTTATTAATTTCTTTTTTAAGAATTCGCACTGTGCCACCTTGCGTTAAAATATCTTTTGTATCAGCAATTTTGTCAGGTGAAGAAAAAGCAATATCAAAGGTTTTATCACTTATAAATTCAGACAGTTTATAATCTGGTGGATATTTTATAGAAAAAGAATCTTTTGTATACGTTTTCCAGTTCGCAGTTTCGTCAGTTTTAAAATAATCGCCACTTCCCCCACAAGTAATCTCTTTTTCACCAGTCAAAACTCCTTTTGCGCTTACTTTACTATTTTCTTTAGGCCAAGGAGATTCCATATCGCAAATTCTTGAAGGATCATATTTATTTGGGGTGTTTAATTTATAAATACCGTTGTCTGTTTGAATACTGAATATTGTATATTCATCAGTCTGAGTTAAACCTGGGAGCAAAACTCCATTTACAATAACCGATGAGGATAATTTTTTAGGTGTAGGTGTTGGAAGCGTATTTTGTTTATAAGTATTTAGCCCCGTAGGGTTTATTGGAATATTATTTTTTTGATAATAAAAATATGCAAAACTACCTATACCAATAATAATTGCCGCGGCCATCAAAAATATTAATAGTACAAAGCCTTTTTTCATTGAGATGTTTGAATCGTAGAGAAAATTTTTAATATCACCTCTCTATTATCCTTATATGGAGAGTGAGCTGTTGCATCTCCATAAACGATTGGAAATACATTTGAACCTCGCCAACCAAAAAGTCTCCACCATTCGGTACCGTCCGAGTTTACACCGTGGCAAGATTTTACCGTCTGGTCTTTTAAGCTAAGGCTGTAATTTTGTTCGCAACCTCCAGCCCCAAATTGTGTAGCCCACCCTATTTCAATCAAACCTTCTTTCCCTCGTAAGGTAATCCCATCTTCTTGTATATCCATCTTTGGTTTTTGAGTAATTGTCCAGTCAGGTGGATATTTAAGCAAGAAATTGGCTTGATTATTCGTATACGTTTTCCAATTTGCAGTTTCGTCAGAAGTGAATTTAAATGTTGAGAGGATTTGGTTGAATAGTGGATCTATTTTTGATCCCGGCCCAGAACTTTCAGCGGGAATATAAATCCAGAAACCTTTTCCATTTCTATTAAACTTTATGACACTTCCCCCTTCACCACCGAATGTCCCTCGATTATAAATAAGGTTTGCTTCTTGTCCAGCTAATTGGATTTTTGTTGATTTTTCGCTTTGGCTGAGCGTATTAATGTTTATTTCCTTTGGCTCAATGCTTACTTGGAATTGAGTTCCGTCTTCTCCTGGAATATTACAATTTTTGACATCTTCGGAACTATACCAACTTAAATCCGGTTTTTGTAACTTAAACCTTGCCCAAAGTTTCCCGCCTGTTCTAAAACAACCCTCTGGATATTCCAGAAAGAGTTTATCTTCAGGATATTTAAAACTTAAGCCAACTTCTTCAAAAGTATATGTTTTCCAGTTTGCCCCGATTAAATCTGGGTTTGCAGTTTCATCTGGCACTGGTGCTGTCGATGACTGTGGAGATTCATATAATTTCGGACCCCCGCAGCCAATGGGGCTTTTGCATGGATCAAATAATCCAATTGTGTAATAAATAGTGTAACCCAGAAAAACGATAGCGGCTAAAACAATTATTACTATTATCGGTACGAAGCCTTTTTTCATTGTGTGAATTTAAATGTCGAGAGAATCTGCCCAATTTTTGCTTGACAATTGCTATCAGGTGTCCAAGACCAAATGATTAATGGGTCAACTTTAGATTTAAACGTGTCGGAAAAGTAATAATTAAAAATGCCACTGCCTCCTTCTGTTTTCGACCATGACCTTAATGTAAACGCTTTATTATCAATGTTAATTTTACTTTCCTTCATATACGAAGTAGGACCACTACTTCCACCTATAGAGGCAATGTACAAAGTACAACCCTTACCATCGGTTACTAACTCGTTACTTGTCTCATAAATACGAACGTACGGGTCAAGTTTAACCTGGCTACTCTTTGCATTTTGAATATACTGCCAATCAGGTGGGTATTTAAATTCAATATAGAATTTGCTGCTTTTTAAGGTTTTCAAGTTCGCCCCGACTGAATCAGGGTTTGCAGTTTCGTCGGATATGAATTTAAAGGTGGAAAGAATTTGGTCAAATGTTTTCATAAAATCGTTTCTATAACCCGCTTGTAAAAACTGCGCAGTGATTTCCCAAAGCGTTCCATTATGGTCTATGTATACATATGTGTCGTAGTGTGACATAGCATCCAATCCTGCGCCTCGTGCGTCAACTTTGAGCTTAATGGATGGAAATCCCGCAATTGTTAAATTAGTTTTTGTAGGTGTTTTGTCTCCGTTAAAATTGCCGTTTTTAAAAATTTCCGGCAATTTAGTGATTTTGCCGTCTTTCGCATTTCTAAAAAAATCAAACGCCTCCCTTTCCTTTAATAAACTGGGTCCAATATAAATTAGGACGGATTTTGATTCGGATCCGTAATTGCTTAAAATCACGCCTTTTTTAGTCCACAACTCACCTGTATGCGGCTCCAGAATATCTCCAGGATATTTTATAGAAAATCCGAACGTATTATCCTCATATGTTTTCCAGTTTGCAGTTTCGTCTGCAGATCCCAAGGGCGAAGCTTGCGTTTCATTCTTTTGGTCAACAACTGGAGGTTTCTTGAGGTATTTCTGATAGCCAAACATTGCAACCGCGCCAATCAAAAGCGCAATTACTGCAACGGCAATAATTTGTGCAAATCCTCGGGCAGGTTTCACTAATTTAATCGTAGATCTAAAACAGCAGGTTGTAAATACATTACAAGGACAGCCCTTGATCTAAAAGAATTAATTTGTGAATTTAAATGTCGAAAGGATTTGGTCAAAAAGATTCTTATCCTTTAAAAGAACGGAATAAATCTCAATTGTTTTATTTTTATCTTTATTTGGGACCCAGGCGTGTATTTGGCCATTTCCATCAACTCTCCAATAGACAAGATGTCCATTCAGATTAATTTTTTTGCTTTCTTTAATTTCCATCGGTATGCAACCAATCTCACTATTGCCATCACCACTCCCTCCACACGGAGTACTTTGCCATTGTTCTTCTGCATATTCCTTGCTTCCATCGTTCCATTCGATAATACTTATATCGATTGCATTATCACCCATTGAAACATCATCCATCTCATTCACAGTCCAATTACCTGGATAAGAAATTTGATACAAATTGTCTTTAGATTTGTATGTTTTCCAATTCGCCGTTTCGTTGGTTGTGTTTTTGGTTTGCTGGATTTGACTCTTGAGAAGTATAGGTGTGCTTTCTTTTAGCTTTACAGTTCCAAGAAAAGATACAAAATATATGTTTTTAGTACTTTTTCCGTCGCAGATAACATATAGGGTAGTTTCTTTACCAAATGGTGGCACTAAACCTAATTGTTCAGGTAAAGTAGGCTTTTTCCAATATGGATTAATTATAGGTGGTGCATATTCATTCTGCGTTAACTGGCGACAGGATGGATTGAGGGATTTTAAGGCTTTTTGATAGGCAAATTGGTTAGTTATCCATGGCGCCCAAGCAGTGATATAAATCAATGAAATTAGAACAATTAATCCTACAATAATAATTTGTACAAAGCCTTTTTTCATAGGAATTTGAAGGTGGTCAGGATTTGTAGTAATAGTTTTCTATCATCTATGCTAGGTAATTGTTTAGAATAGAGTTGAAAATCTGCACCGTTAGTACCATTCATTTGAGGAAATAATACCCAATGTCCGTCATTAAAAACTATTTCGTTTGATTTTACAGAATTACCATTAAATTCTACTTGTACTTCATTCCATGATTTATAACCACCGCTTCCTATAGTGTAAGTACTAGTTTTTGTTATTAATTCATGGGGACTTGTTCCAACAACTGTATTATATGTAAATTGTATATCTTGATAGTTATCCTTATTAATAATTTTTTGCATATCTATAATCTCATTTGGATTTCCTTCTGGTCGAACCTGTTTCCAGTCAACTGGCGCTTTCACCGAAAAATTTTTTGATATATACGTTTTCCAGTTTGCGGTTGTGTCGGAAATGGAAGTTTGCTGAGGTTGCCAGCCTGTACAATCAGGACTGCTTTGAACAGTGTCAGGTTTTGTAAACATACAAATACAACCGCTACCAGTTTTCGTTTCGCACTCTGCTTGTGTCGGATAAGAAACTATATTTTTGTTAGTAGTTTGAGGCTGAGTTTTTGGTTCGAGTTGCCAAACGGCAACTGCGGACAATGCTATGATTGCTATTACTAGAATAATTATTAAAATCGGTGCGAAACCTTTTTTCATAGGAATTTAACTGTACAGAGAATCATTATTTTATAGCCTCATAGGTTGATAAAATCTCCAGCAAAATATTTCTATTAGTTTTAGTAGGAGGATTTGCCACAACATATGTATCCGCCTGAACTCCTTTAGGCCTGAATAAACCCCAAGACTCCTTTGTGTTGGTAACTAAATGACACGCTGGTACATCGCCATCTTTCAACCGAATTTTTTCAAAGTCAACACTACAAGCACCTCCGAGACCAGATCCCCAGATAAAATCTATAGAACCTTCCTTACCGCTTAAAGTTGAATCCGGATTCCCCTGCCACTTGTCTAAATATTCAAGCTTCCAAGCGGGAGGGTATTTAATTTGAAATTTTGCTTCTTCATTTGTATACGTTTTCCAATTCGCCGTTTCGTCGGAAGTAAATTTAAATGTCGAGAGGATTTGGTTAAAAAGCGGATTTGGTAATTTGTTTGAATAATGATGAATAAAAAAGAGTTTGTCGCCTTTTGTAACAACAACATCCTCTTGCTGTGCCATAACGTTTTTATAAATTATCTCTAAGGCTTTATTGCCGTTAATTTCAGTATTTTTTATAGAACCAATTTTACCCTGCGAAAAATAATCAGGACATGCTTTTTTTACGTAATCTTCGGGTGAAATTTTTCCAACATTGTCCGCAACGCTTAAACTTACCCACAAGTCTCCCAAAAATTCCGTTTCCGGTCCTAATTTTTTATAATCTGCGGGATAAATTTTTATATCTACAATACCTTTTGTATTTGCACAGAGCTGTTTCCCCTCAACACTATCCTTAAACTCCACCGGTTTTTCTTCGGGGTATTTTAGGGAAAAACCGTACTTAGAATTTGTATACGTTTTCCAATTTGCCGTCTCATCCACTGAAGCCAAAGGGGAAGCTTGTGTTTCGGCTTTTTGGCTAACTGCCGGAGTTTTCTTGATGAATTTCTGGTATCCGAAAGTTGCGGCCGCACCAAAAACAAGTGCAATTATGGCAACAATAATAATTGCTGCAAACCCTCGGGCAGGTTTCATCTAACTTAATCGTAGCTCTCAAACGGCCAATTATTCAATTGCCAAAGTCCAAAACGGCTGTTAACATCAGTACGTGACTGGTTCACTTGAAAACTATTTGAAAAAAGGTATTGATTTCTGCCTTTTAGCTCTTGCCGTTGCAACCCCTTTTATTTTTACAACCCAAACAACGGAACTATTTGAAGTTCCTAAAATGTTTTTCGTTTATTTGGTTTCAACATTGCTCTTCTTCCTGCTGGTTTCCAAATCTTTAATAGAAAGAAAAATTACATTTCCAATTGGCCCGGCAACAATTGCCTTTGGTATTTTTCTTCTGACCCAAATTGCCTCGACCATAACATCGCAAGACAAGTATCTTTCAATCTTTGGCTACCCTACGCGCCTAAACGGCGGGCTGCTTTCGCTAATTTCCTATTTTGTGATCTTTATTGCGGCAATTACCCAACTTGATAAAATTCGCGCAAACCGAATTCTTTTGGCTCTGGTAATTTCCGCAACGGCCGTGTCGCTATGGGGCATCCCTGCCCATTTCGGTTTCGACCCTTCTTGTTACGTTTTAACGGGAAACCTCAATTCCGGCTGCTGGACTGCAGACTTCAATCCGATGCTTAGGATTTTCTCTACCTTAGGCCAACCGAATTGGCTTGCGTCTTACTTGGTCTTGGCCTTACCGATCTCGCTCACCCACTTTCTACTTTTTAAATCCAGTAAGGCAAAACTTTTCTTTGGGGCTGCCGCGGCATTAATTTTTATGGCATTAGTTTTAACAACTTCGCGGGCCGGAATTCTTGGCGCAGTAATCTCCATTGCGATTTTTGCTGCCTTTCTTGGCGGAAAACTGCTGAAGGAAAATCTGAAAATCGTAGCTGGAATTCTGGCAGTATTTGTTGTCATTTGGCTGGCATTCGGAACAGCCTTAACTTCCAGAATTGCAGAAGCCCTAACGGCCAACAAATCCAAAATCAGCTCGCCGCTTGCAAATACCCTAACAAAACCAAGCCAGTCTGCGCTAACTACCGGCGGAACCGAATCCAGCCAAATCCGCTTTATCGTCTGGCAGGGTGCTTTAAAAGTTTTCCAAAGGTGGCCGATTTTGGGAAGCGGCCCGGAAACTTTCGTTAACAGCTATTACCTTTTCCGCCCGGCCACCCACAACCAAACCACCGAATGGAAATTCTTCTACAACAAAGCCCACAACGAATTCCTAAACTATCTTGCAACAACCGGGGTCGTTGGTCTTCTCGGATATTTAGGGCTGCTTCTGGCAATATTCTGGCAGCTTGCCAAAAAAGCGGCAGGAGAAAAATCAACGCTTGCGGCTTTAGCCGGATACCAGGTAACTATCTTTTTCGGTTTCTCGACAGTTGCCACTCAAACTGTTTTTTTCTTGGCAGCCGCATCCGCACTCGCCGCAACCGGGGTTGAAAAAACTAAAACGCAAAGTCTAAAACTTGAAAAAATTCCATTGTATACTGCTGTCTCTTTAACGGCTGTTTTTTCACTATACCTTTTAACATTCATCTTAAGGTTGGCACTTGCCGACACCATCCAAAAACGTGCCGAAAGTTACCAGGAAACCGCACCAAGCCGAGCTCTTATAATATTCGACAACGCCCAAACCGCCTCACCTGCCGATAATCCTTATTTGTCATCAGCTTTTGCCTACGCCCTGGCTGCATATGCAACGGACGTGAAGGATGAAAATTCCGCCCAAAAATTGGTAAACCGCGCAGATGCTCTTGCCCGCGCAACACAAAAAATAGCTCCCAACAATTTCCTGACAACATTAGACATTGCCAAAACCTACCTGCTTCTTTCCCAAAAAAATGAAAAATTCCAAGGCCAGGCCGAACATTTTGCCCAAAAGCTTCCGCAAATGGCTCCAACTTACCCTGTTTCTTACCTGCAACTTGCAAAAACACAAATAGCCCTAGACAAAAAAGCTGATGCTCAAAAGTCACTCCAAACCGCACTCGAGCTAAGGCCGGATTACGCAGAAGCCAAAGAGCTACTTGATCAGCTAAATAGTCACCAGCAACCAGAGACCAGCAACCAGAAATAAATGGACAAAGCGAATAAAGGATATCGAAATTTAATTGCCTGGCAGTTTGCAAATAAACTGGCACACGAAATTTATGATGCGACAGCAGATTTTCCAAAACAAGAAGTGTTCAGTTTAACAAGCCAAATGAAAAGAGCAGCAGTGTCAGTTCCGGCAAACATTGCAGAAGGTTACATGAGAAAAAGTCAAAAAGAAAAAAGGCGTTTTTATAACATATCTCTCGGATCGCTAACTGAACTTGAGTACTATATAGACTTTGCTTTTGAAAGAAGTTATTATAAAAATACAATTTATAACAAATTGTCTGCCCTTCAAACTGAAACCGCCAAGATTCTTACAGGTTTAACAAAATCTCTAAAATAACCTGCTAACTGGTCTCTGGCAACTGGAAACTATGACACTAACAAAAACCGATCCCCAAATCGCCAAGCTTATTCTTGCCGAAGAAAAGCGCCAAAAAGAAGTATTGGAAATGATCCCTTCCGAAAATTACGCGTCTGCTGCAGTTAGGTCGGCACTCGGAACGGTCCTCAACAACAAATACTCCGAGGGCTATCCCAAAAAAAGGTATTACCAGGGCAATAAAATTGTAGACGAAGTTGAATTGCTGGCAATCGAACGAGCCAAAAAACTTTTCGGTGTTCCCTATGTTAATGTCCAGGCGCTTTCAGGATCACCTGCCAACTTGGCGGTTTATGTTGCCCTCCTGGAACCGCAAAAGGATAAAATCATGGGTCTTTCTTTGGCTTTTGGCGGACATTTAACCCATGGCCAGCCGCAATCCGTCACCGGAAAGTTTTTCAAATCGGTCCTTTATGAACTAGGAAAAGACGGCAGATTGGATTTTGCAGCAATCGAAAAACAGGCATTAAAAGAAAAACCCAAAATTATAGTCTGCGGCTTTACCGCATATCCGAGAATTATCGACTTTAAAAAGTTTGCGGCTATCGCCGATAAAGTAGGTGCCTACCTGCTTGCCGACATTTCCCACATCGCCGGCCTTGTTGTTGCCGGTGTTCACCCGTCTCCCGCTCCGTATGCTCACATCATTACCACCACAACCCACAAAACTTTGCGAGGGCCGCGCGGGGCTTTAATTATGGTAACCGCAAAAGGTTTGAAAAAAGACGCGGACTTGGGCAAAAAAATCGACAGTGCCATTATCCCCGGAATTCAGGGAGGCCCGCACGACGACCAAACCGCCGCAATTGCCGTTGCACTGAAAGAAGCGGCAACTCCTGCTTTCAAAAAATATTCCGCTCAGATTGTTAAAAACACTAAAACGCTGGCCACAGAATTGACAAAATTCGGCTTCAACCTTGTTTCCGGCGGCTCGGACAATCACTTGATATTAATTGATTTAAAAAACAAAGGTGTAAACGGTGCAATCGCAGCCTATGCGCTGGAAGTTGCCAATATTGTCGTCAACAAAAACGGGGTTCCTTTTGATACTATGCCCCCATTCTATCCATCCGGCATCCGTCTTGGAACTCCGGCCATTACCACCCGCGGAATGAAAGAAGCCGAAATGAAAAAAATCGCCGCCTGGATGAGGCGGGTTATAGAAGAAGTCAAAAATGAAAAACTTCCACAAGATAAAGAAAAACGCTCGAATTTTCTGAAAAACTTCCGCGACCGCGCCAACAAAAACAAAAATCTCCTGCAAATCGCAAAAGAGGTTAAAACCTTGACCGGCAAATTCCTAATACCATGACCCGAGAAAGACTAGGACCAGAAGTCCAACCCCAACAAGCGCAAAATGAAGCAATAAGGCTTAGGAGACAAGCCCAAAATTGGTATAGAATAGCCACTTTATTCTTGGTTCTAGGGATCACGACTACAATGGGTGGACTAATTATGGGAAGCGAAGGTAGAAAAGACAAAGCATCTGAAATAGTAACAACAACCGGCCTCTCACTCCTGGTAGGAGGCGCGGCAACAACTAGAATAGCTGTAAACCTGGACACGCGGGCCAAATCTAAAGAAAACACCCAAAAAGCTATAAACAAAATTAATTCTGTGTAAACAAACCGATTTCCGATCCCGCAAAATCCAGCCATGGCCGAACGATACATTCCAAGAAAAGCAAGGATTCTAGGAGAAGTAACAATGGTAGTTGCCGGAATCGCAACAGCCACAGCCGGCGGTTTTATTGTTCATCAAAATGCCGAGAAGAACGACAATAAAGCAGTAGCCGGAAGCATAGTCATGCTTGCGGGTGGTACAGCGACAATGCTCGCCGGCGGAATGCTAACAAGAGAGGATCAAAATTCAAAACCACAAGAATAACTTTTGAAACTTAAAAAGTATCTATAAAAAGAGAGTCCTTGACCAGCAGGTTCCCAATACCTTAAAATTCCCTCCGTGAGTGAACGTCGATTACATATTCTCAGGGCAGGCACTCTTATAGCAACACCACTTGCAGTAGTTGGGTCGGTAGCTTTTGCCCACGGCAAGAACGTAGAAAATTCCGGTTTCAAGAACAGACAAACCCAGAAGGACGCTATTTCCAGACAAGTCGACGAACTTTTCCCGTCTTATGACCAAACCGCAGTTGAAAATTCATCACTACTTATTACCCATATCCAGCACGAACTAGCCACTTTAATTGCGGAAGGAAAAATTGACGACGCGAAAAACACTTTAAATGATAACCGTGAGGGCATTAAACAACTAGGTCTAATTCAAGAAAACGAAGGTTTAAAAAACAGCATCAAATCGGAAATCATCGATAAAAAAGATCTCACAGAGCGCGGTAAAGGTAGTTGGTATACCCTTGCAGGTGCCAGTGCCATTGTTGCTGGAGCCATGTCTTTCCTTTCCGGAGCAGTAGGAGAAGCCAGCTACGTACTCACGCGAAGGAAACAAAAATCAGCCTAAAGCACTGGTAACTGGTCACTGGAAACTATAAACTATCCTCATGGCACAAATCTTAGATGGTCGCGCAGTTCGCGATGCAATACTGGAAGATCTTAAAAGCCAGATCACAAAACTCGAAACCAAACCAAAACTGGTAATCATCCAAGTCGGCGATAACCCCGAAAGTAATACTTACATCGGTCAAAAAATAAAATTCGGCGAAAAAATCGGTGCAATTGCCGAACTTAAAAAATTTCCTGTAGATATCAGTCAAAAAGATCTAGAATCTATCATCTATCATCTAAACTCTGACCCGACTGTCCACGGCATCATTATCCAGCTTCCTATTTCCGATCATCTGGACAAAGACGCATTGATAGAACTTATCGACCCCAAAAAAGATGTGGATGGCCTTACGTCTGCCAACCAAAAACTTTTGGAAGAAAATAGCCCCGATGCTTTAGTTCCGGCAACAGCCAAAGGCGTAATCACAATTTTAGATTTTTATAAAATCCAGATTAAGGGAAAAAAAGCAGCAGTCGTCGGCCGATCCAAACTTGTGGGCGCACCAGTTGCCAGCCTTTTGAGAAATCTGGGAGCCGAAGTTACCGTCGGCCACAGCCAAACACCGGATTTAACCGCCGTCACAAAACCTGCAGACATTATTGTAGTAGCCGTCGGCAAACCGAATTTAATCGGCAAAGAGCATGTTTCACCGGGACAAACAATAATCGACGTCGGGATAAATGTAGTTGACCAGTTACCAGAGACCAGAGACCAGACAGAAGGTCAGGAATCAGAAAAGGTCAGGCCTTGGAAAACTGAAAGGCCTGACCTTAAGAGTACGCGCAAGCTCGTTGGCGACGTAAACTTTGCGGAAGTCGAACCAATTGTCGCCGCAATCACCCCCGTCCCCGGCGGCGTCGGCCCCATGACCGTTGCATCTTTATTTGAAAACTTCCTCGAAGCCTACAAACAACAAAATGCTTGACGAAAAATTTATAATTCTTGCTGCTACAATAAATTTTTTTGGAGCCATTGGCTATTTAATAAGTACACTCAAAGGAAAAACGAAACCAAACCGGGTAACTTGGTTGCTTTGGTCAATTGCTCCCATGCTTGCTTTTAGTGCTCAACTTAAACAACATGTCGGCTTGATATCCTTAACAACATTCATAGCTGGATTTAACCCTATGATGATTTTGCTTGCGTCTTTTATTAATAAAAAATCCGAGTGGAAAATCGGCAAACTCGATATTATTTGCGGCACATTATCGCTACTTGGCTTAATTTTGTGGCAAGTTACAAAAATCCCCAATCTTGCAATAGCTTTTGCAATAATGGCAGACGGTCTTGCGGCAACCCCCAAAATAGTAAAATCATATACAAATCCTGAAACTGAAAATGCAATCGCATATTTTACAGCCGGAATCAGTAGCATAATTGCAATCCTGACGATAAAAACTTGGCGCTTCGAAAACTTTGGTTTCCCTTTTTATCTTTTTTCGGTAACTTTTATTTTGTACGTTTTAATCCAATTCAAATTAGGCAAAAAATTTAAGAAAATCCTCGGCTGATATTTATTGTTAAAAACCTCCTCGAAGCCTACGCAAAATAACATTAGTCTAATAATCTAGATTACTAGACTTCAAGACTAATCTGGTTTCCTTGACCATTAGCCTGTTGCGATTTAATATTAACGGCAAATGTATGCCGATATTGTTGTCTTAACTTACCAGGCTCCTGACATAGATTACTTTACTTACAAAATCCCCGACAATTTAAAAGTTAAAATCGGGCAACTTGTCGAAGTGCCTTTTGGCAAAAGAAGCCCCACTGGCATTGTGCTTAGCACAAGCACAGAAGTTCGAAATTCGAAATTAGAAATTCGAAATTTAAAGGAGGTATCAAAAGTTATCTCATCAGACCCCATACTCCTCCCTTACCAAGTTGATCTACTCAGATGGATGTCCAATTATTACCTTGCCACGATGGTTAACTGTTTGGAAGTAATGATACCCAAAATTCCCCCGCAAAAGGCCAGGCCTTTTGCTACAGACATACCTAAGTTAAGGCCTGGCCTTAGCCACGAGCCCCAATCCCTCATCCTCGTCCCCACAATAAACCGCATCCCGGAAACTTTGGCCAAATTTCCCAAAGCTAAAAATTACGCCGTTTACCATAACGAACTGAAACCGGCCGGAAAATTCGCAACCTGGATGAAAATTTTATCCGATGATGCAGATTATGTCTTCGGCTCCCGCTCCGCAATATTTTCTCCATGCCCCAACCTCAAAGAAATAATAATTTACGACGAACACGACGGTGCCTACAAAGACGAACGGTCACCGTATTTCGATACCTTAACAGTTGCCCAAAAAATTGCGGCGTTAACCCGAGCCGAGCTAAAAATAGTCGACCCCTCCCCCAGAATCACCACGTATTTTGCGCTTAAAAGCCGTATTAAAATCCAAAACTTTTCCCAAAAAACAACAGTAATCAACATGCTAAACGAAAGGCAAAGCCAAAGGCACAGCCCCATAAGTTTCGACTTGGAAGAAGAAATCAAAAATATCCTAGAAAAGGAAGGTCGTGTGTTTCTTTTTTTAAACAAAAAAAAGGAATCGGGCCATATGTTTTGCAAGGCGTGCAAAAATTCCGAGTTTCTACAAAAACAACCGGAAACTTGCCCGAATTGTAACTCTGCGGACATTTTTTGGAATGTACTAAATATCGAATCTCTTGCCGCCGAAGTCAAAAAACTGTTTTCCAAAACGCAAGTCAACTTAATTTTCCAAAAGCAGTCAGCAGTAAGCAGTCAGCAGTTAACAATAGATATTGGCACCGCCTATTCCCTCTATGCCCCACTTTTAAAAAAGTATGATCTTGTCGCCCACATTCAAACGGATTCGTTAATCAACATCGTAGATTTCAATTCCCAGGAAAAACTTTATAGCCAAATCACGACGCTTAAAAAACTTCTAAAACCAACCGGCAAGCTCTTCCTCCAAACCTACAATCCGCAAAATCCGGCCATTGAATTTGCATCAAATGGAAATTATGGAGCCTTTTTTACAGGCGAGTTATCGCAAAGAAAGCAGCTTTTCTACCCGCCTTTTGGAATGCTTTTCAAGCTAACAGTAAAAGGCAAAAACAAACAGAAGATTTTAAAGGAAGCCGAAAATCTCGCGAGTCAACTTCGATCAACGATAAACGATTCACGATTGACGATCTTGGGCCCATACGAATCTGTCTTTGTGCAAAAAACACCAAGCTGTCATATAATCTGCAAATACTCTCTCAAAACTTATAATCTGCAGGAAAGAGAAAAAGCTGTCCAATATTTTAAATCCATAAGCAGTTTGCCGAAAAACTGGCAACTTGTTGTCGAACCTGATTCAATAAACTAATGGTAAAGCCAATCTTAACAATTCCAAAAGACGATCAGGCCTTGCGTCAAAAGTCGCAAGCTGTAACCACCTTCGACAAGTCGGTCGAAAATTTGGTAACCGACCTTACCGACACCATCGACGCCCAAACCGACCCGGTCGGCCTTGGCCTTTCCGCACCTCAAATTGGTGTTTTTAAAAGGGTTTTTGTGGCAAGGATCAGAAACAAACTGAAAAGTTTTGTTAACCCAAAAATTACCAAATTTTCCCAAGCCGAAACCAGTTTTTTGGAAGGATGCTTTTCCGTTCCCGAAATCTACGGTCACGTCATAAGGCCGGCAGAAATAGATCTTCTGTCGCAGGACATGCACGGCAAAAGTTCTAACATCCACTACAAAGGCGTTCCCGCCAGGATTATTCAGCACGAGCTGGACCACCTGGACGGCATTTTGTTTATAGACCATGTCCACACCCAAAACGGCAAAGTTTTCAAAGTAGAAAAAGACAAACGCGGCAAAGAACAGTTTATCGAGGTCTCACTCCCTTAGGAATTTCTCCCAACCATCTTGCCCAAAGCTCTTCCTAACCTTCCTGTTTTAGCACGTTTGTATCTCTGTATGTACTCTGCTTGAACATCTTTGATACCAGATCGACGCACGGATTCGGCAATCTGGGCATTAACCGGCTCCAATATTTCTGATTTCTTGTCCCAATTTACCGAATGCAGAGCACCAACAATCGGCCTACCACCACTCCTCCTTACAAGTCTATCTTGAAGGTAGGCTAAATCACTTTCACTTAAACCAAATAGACCCGGTTTACGCAGGGAAGCTTCTAGGATTTTTTCATTAATATCATACGACACTTCCTCTCCTCTTAAACTACTTAAAAATTCTTTATAGCCCGGAGATGTTTTAAACAAGTCATTATGTCGCTCGATCAATTTTGAACTCAAATTAATACCATGCATCCTCTCTTCAATCGCCTCCTCAAGCACTTCTTTTGAAAAACCCATCAAAAGACCAGTTTTCATTGCCTGCGCCCTTGCTATTTCCGGACTCCAAGTTACTGTTTCGGTTGGTCTTTCACGAAAAAGGGCCAGCTGGATTGGTGTTATTACAGGATGGAAAAGGACCTTGGCAGTTCCAACCTGATCCTCTTTATAAGATAACCTTACTCCGCTGTATGCTTGCATAGGATTTTGGTCCTCCCAAAGTCCTTCTCGAAGTATTTCCCACTTCAATCCATTTTTAAAATTATCATCATCAGATGCATTTTCATCCCAATCTGTAAATACATCCCTATTTCCTTCAACTATCTTTTTAACTGCCTCTGGGTTATAAAGGATTAAATTGTCTACCCAACGTCCTTTGTGAACTTGATGTGCATATAACCGTAAATTTATTCCCTGCTCTTCAAAAAATTTCTGCAGAGCCTCGGGCGAAGCGTGGTTGCTGACAGTGTAAAAATTCTTCAAATCCAAAAACACCATCGGCCTCTCGCCCGATAGCACTTCCAGAATACCTTCTGCTTCCTGCCCCACTGATAAATGCTTCGCAATTTCCCGCCCGTTCCAAACCTCACGCTGCGAATGCGAACCCACTCCCGCAGGCTCAAACCGCCTCACAAATCTTCCATTTTCGTCAAAACATGCATCCAATGCCCTGCGGTATGTAGCAAGAGCTTGCTCTCTCTTTTCAGAAACACCCTCCGGTGTTTTTTTTGTGGGAGTAATTGTGGTTTCACCTGGAGAACCTGGAGGAACTTCAGGAGAAGATGTGTTAACAGGCGCAGTTTCATCCAGACTCTTTACTTCTGAAAGGGGCTTTCTAACTTGCTCAGCGTTATCAGGAGTTGTGAGCTTATCCTTCGCTTGTCTTAACTCGTCCATCGAATCAAAACGCCTATATCCACGTGGGCGCCTGTGGACGAATTTTCCGTACAACTCCCGCAACCTGCGTATCCGGCCGTTCGCCGCCGCTTGCTCTGAATTGGATGAAGCTGCACGCTTTGTACTTCCAAGCGAAGCTTCCGGTCTAGCAGGTTCTCTTGTCTCGAACTTACCCATTTAGGCTAATTCAATTGTAAACCTATTCTCTTCCGGATTGAATAATCACTTTGTTACAAGAGTTATAATTAAAACTTATGAAACCTATAAAAATCGCATTTTTTGGCACGCCGCAAAACGCAGCTATAGTTCTGGAAAAACTTGTCCAGACAAAGTACAAACCGGGTCTAATCATCACAACTCCAGATGTCCAACAAGGCCGCGGCCAAAAATTGCAGGAATCACCTGTTAAAACTTTAGCATCAGTTCATGGCATCGATGTTTTGGAGCCGGAAGATTTGGAAAATCCCGAATTTGTTAAAAGTTTTAAAAATTTTGCCCCTGGCGTTGCAATACTTGTAGCCTACGGAAAAATAATCCCCCAAGAAGTCTTGAATATTCCCCGCTTAGGGTTTTTAAACATCCACCCTTCACTTCTTCCCAAATACCGCGGCCCATCGCCTATCTACGAAGTAATTTTGGCAGGTGACAAAAGAACTGGGGTGACTATCATAAAACTTGATCCTGAGCTCGACCATGGCCCGATTCTTGCTCAAAAAGAACTCGAAATAGAAAACGCCGATACCCATCAGTCGATAATGGAAAAAACGGCAATTTTGGGTGGCGATTTACTAATAGAAATATTGCCCGGTTACTTGGATAGATCAATAAAACCCAAACCCCAGAACCATTCCGGGGCCACCTATACCGAAAAAATTGAAAAGCAAAACGGCTTGATTGATTTAAATAGTCCACCGGATCCAAAAACATTAAACCGTATGATCCGAGCCTACTTCCCCTGGCCTACTGTCTGGGCAGAAATCGAAACACGCGACACGAAAAACGGAATACGAAAATTCAAAATCAAGTTTTTACCGGAAAATAAAATCCAGCCGGAGGGAAAGCGGCCGATGAGCCTAAAAGAATTTCAAAACGGCTACCCAAATATCTCTCAACAAATTTCAACTTTATTTGACTAAAGTTAAGTCAAAGGATAAAATCCCCCGAAATGGCAGAGAGAAGAAAGCCGGAACCAGTAACCGATTATCTTTTTTTTAAAAAGCTCCGTGAGCTTTATCCCATTAAGACAGTTTATTATCCAGGTTGTGGTTCAGACAAAAAACTTGAAGACTATTTTGCCAAGGAGGAGATAGTATATCTGGATAATGGATACAGAAGAATGTTCATTCTAGACGCCCAACAAGAAATAGAAAGAGGTATAAAAACTGCAGGCAGAGTATCAGCAGATTACGGACGTGCCCCCTTTAAAGATGAAGTTTTTGATGCCCTTTATTTTAATGATAATCATGCAGATTCCAAAGAATTTGAGGAAATGCTGCGACTCGTTAAACCCGGAGGCCTTGTAATAATAGCTAACACATGTTTCGGCGGAGTATCTAAGCCTCAAGCTATGAGAACATCAAACCTAAAAAACTTGCGCCTTCCCTTCAGGCATATTGCGGATGCGGCAGATCGCTTAATCGTTCTTCAAAAGGAAAACGGTGGTGACTGCAAAGTTCCACCAGGACTTTTGGATCTATTAAAAAATATTCCAGGAATCAGTCTTGGTTTTACCAGCGAGCCTATTGATTAAATTAGGCGTTGGCTATCTGAGGAATTTTGGGAGTTACTTTTTCTGCTTTTTCGACCTTTTTAGAAACTTTCTTTTCCATTTCCGCCTTAACCCTGCGAAGACATTTTGTGCAAAGACGCATTGTTTTTCGTACACCTTTGTATGTTACTTTCACCGAATGCAAATTTACCTGCCAGACTTTTCGCTTTTTGGTCGCCCTCATAGCCCATCCTCCACCATATTGGTGAGCGCCCGACTTTTGGATTACAGATTTTTTACCGCAAACTTCACAAACTCTCATGATATAAAATTAAACTCCAATTCTAAAAATCCAAACTCCAAAATTTTGGAATTTGGACATTGGCCATTGCCAATTTAATTCTGCTAGAATATACCATAAGCCGGAATTCAAAACAAGGCTAAGCAAATAATGCTGATTTTAACTCTTTTACAAACAAATCCCCTAGTCGCCTTGACGTTTGTTGCCGGCCTTGTTATAGGTATTTCTATTCACGAAGCGGCCCACGCTTTAGTCGCATATAGACTTGGGGACCCGACCGGAAAGATTGCCGGCAGGCTAACTTTAAACCCTGCTGCCCACCTTGACCCTATCGGAACAATAGCGCTTTTGGTTGTCGGAATCGGCTGGGGAAAACCTACACCTTTCGATCCGTTTAATTTAAGAAACATCAAAAGGGACTCTGCTTTAATTTCCGTTGCGGGTGCAGCCTCTAACTTTCTACTGGCACTTGCCCTCTCCGCTCCTTATCTTATTGCCTACTACACTGGAACGCTAAACCATTCGATTCTGGGCGTCTATCAAATAATTACAATTGCTATCTGGATAAATTTAATCCTTGGTGTTTTTAACTTAATCCCGGTTCACCCGCTGGACGGTTTTAAAGTTTTAGCAGGGCTTCTGCCGCGCGACTGGTATTACGATTTTATCCAAACCGAACGTTATGGAATATTTATTCTTATTCTTTTGCTTTTTACAGGCATGATTGGGAAGATACTTTATCCCATTGTATCGGTCCTTTTTAATTTTTTAATCCCGGGTTTTACCGCACCCTTTTAGCCTCAATAACCGCTTTTTTTAACTTGACCAATGTGCTATTATTAAAGTGTTCACAGGAAGCAAACCCTACTTAGGTTGCACTTTAAAAAAGTTTTAGCCTTTTTCTTCGCCTTCAAGTATTATCTCGGGGATCCGATACTTGCATTACCGAGGTATAGCGATGAGGATACCCACCTGGGAAAGTCCGAAGAAAAACTAAACCATGCGCCAATAGTAGGGTCGCCATTATCATAAACCAAGCAATCGCTTGGTTTTTTATTTGGCCTTGACTCAAGGTCAGGCCTTAACCCAGGTTAATCATTTGTAAAGGCCTGACCTTTACAACAGCCATTGATATTTGATTTTTTTTGGAAATTTATTTTGCCCCGACGATAACTGCGATGTCCGCAGAATCTGTAGACTCAAGTGGTGTAGCACCCGCAACAGCCGAATATTTGTCCGAAAGGTCGGATATCAACTGATCTTTGTATTTTAGAAAGTCCGGCTTAAAATCAACTTCTGTATTGGTGTAGTCGTAATTACTGGCATTACCGACAGAAACAACAGTATAGCCTTTGCCCTGCAGCAAATCTTTAACTGCGGAAGCCTTTCCCGCAACACCGCTTCCATTTAAAACTTTAACTTTTGGAACGCTTCTGTCGAGAGTTTCGGGTTGAGGGGTTGCTTCTTCCATCGGAACAACAGTCGCTTCAGGCGTTGGAGATGCTTTGGCAACAAACGGGCTGTACTTGGCAAATGGCCCTATGCCTCTAAAAAACGCAAATGCCAAAGCGCCGATTATAATCAGAATGATAAGAAGCCATAACCACTTGGCACTTTTCCCCTGGGACTCCTGGTAAATTGGACCGGTTGCCTGCGGTGTGTTTTGATCGTCCATAATATAAACCGACCAAATTGTATCAAATTATGTCAAGGGGGTAAATAAGCGGTCTATATTTCATGCTATATTATCCTTATTAACAAAGCTAAAATGCTTCGGAAAATTAATCTTACAATCCTGGCAGTTTTTATTCTTTTGGGAATTTATTTTATAAGAGTAAGATCTGTTGGAGACACCGCAGATACATATTGGCACTTGGCAGTTGGCCGTCAGGTTTGGCAGGAAAAACACATTTCCCAAACCGATGATTTTGTTTACGGCAAAGCCGACACCCACTACACCTCAACCGAATGGCTTTCCGGATTAATCTTTTTTATGTTTGCAAAATTTTTGGGTTTTGAAAGCCTGGTCATTTTAAGAGTTGCCTGCGGCCTTGGCGCTGTTTTTTTCCTTTACAAAACTTTAGAGATATTTACTAAAGAAGAGAAGGTTCAAATTGCCGTTATGGCTGCAACCGGTTATGTTTTGGCAATTAGGCTTTTCGACCGGCCTGAAAACTTCAGCATTTTATTTGTTGCAGCAATAAACTACGTTTGTCTAAAGTATTTTTTCAATGAAACCCTCAGTAAATTACTTTACAGCTTTCCGCTGATTTTTCTTGTCTGGCCGAGCATCCACGCATTTGTTGTTTATGGCTATGCCCTATTTTCTTTTTGGATAATAATCTACTCATACGAATTTATAAGAAAAATTAAAACCCGGCCAAAGTTTTTGCAAGTCGTTTCTCTTTGGGCAATTTCAACAGCCGCCATCCTAATCCAGGCAAAGCGGTTCCTCTTTTTTTTAGAATTAAAAAAATTAACAAGTTTTAGCGTAAACGAATGGGGGTCTTTAACCGACAGAGTTTTTCTTTCCAAGGGTTACCAATTCTTTTCCCAGATGCCGGTGGAAGTATACTTTTACATCTTTACCTTGATTCTAATCTTAGGCCTTACGATTTTTTGGATCACAAAAAAAGGACAGAGAGGTCTAGCTCTTTACTTAATCTTTGCCGCATATTTTGCAATTGCCCTTACACCTTTTAGATATTACCGCCTAATCCCAATCGTCATTCTGGCATTCGCCCCTTTAGCACCTTTCTTCCTCAAAGATCTTAAAAAGCTGGCTGTTGATTTGACTGCAAAAGCGCTGACAGCTATTCTGCTAATTCTTCTCATCGGTTCTATTTTTCTAGGTTACACTATTGGCTCCAAATCGTATTTCAAATCCTCTTTTGACGAAAATGGCCAAACAATTGGAGTCAAATCCCGCCTTTGGGGCCAGGTTTTTCCCAAAAAAACTTCCGAGGTTATCAAGGAATATCTGCAAACCAAACACCTCTACACTTTCGACTGGTGGAGCAACTATTTCATTTGGCAAAACCCACCTATTCAAACTTACAGCGATGTAATGTATCAATACCGGACTCAGGAGGATTTTTTGGAAGAACAAGCAATCGCATCAGGTGAAAAAAATTGGGACAAGCTGGTTGAAAAATACAATATAGACACAGTTGTAAACAGCCAGTTTGCCGCCCCTAAAGGCAACAACACACCGGTTTACAAACTTGCTAACTGGAAACTTGTTTATGTCGATAATGTTTCCGCTCTTTGGGCAAGAGACGACGTGATAAAAACTTTACCCGTTGACCTTTCGGCATTAAATCTCGAACTTCAAACACCCTTAAAATTTAAACCGGAAAACAAAGACAAGGCCGTCACGCAACTCGAAAACCTCATCAAGTTTTACCCCAAAAACGATTTTGCCCGCGGTCAGCTTATCCAAAATTACATAGACGAGGGGAAAATTGCAGATGCCAAAAATCTTGCCGAGCAGTCAAGAAACCTCTTGCCTAAAGATCCAACGTTCCCTATGTATCTCTCTGCGGTTTATGCATCTATGGGAAATTGCCGGCAGGCCTCGCAATTTTCAAAAGAAGCTCTGCGCAAAAGTTACAACGATTTTAACTTTCAAGCACTTGAGGAGATAGTTCTCTCTAATTGCCAATCCATTCAATAACTAAAGCTGAGCCGGCGATGGGAATCGGACCCATGACCTTTTCCTTACCAAGGAAACGCTCTGCCACTGAGCCACGCCGGCGGGCCGAGTGCTGGGAGAAGGATTCGAACCTTCGGAGTCCTTTCGGACGACGGTTTTACAGACCGTTGCAATTGTCCACTCTGCCATCCCAGCTTGTTTGAGCCGACTGTCGGATTCGAACCGACGACCTACTGTTTACAAAACAGTTGCTCTGCCACTGAGCTAAGTCGGCCGATAGCAGCGAATATGATTTTACATTAAACACGTAATTTGGGCAATTTAAAATTCCCATCCCGCGCATTCCCTGCTAAAATAAAATCAATGCCCCTCCGAAATAAAGCAGTCAGCAGTCTGCAGCATGCAGTCAGCAAAAAAGGCTTCACCTTAATCGAGGTACTACTTTCTTCATTTTTCTTTATCGCCTTAATAACCATCCTTCTTTCATCCTCGGGGACCCTATTAAACACCAGAAAAACTAACCTGGAAACTGTCGCTTCAAAAGTCGCCAGCAAACAAATCGAAAACTTAAGAAATATGCCTTACGCTTCGGTCACCTCAGGCTCTATTGTAGACGGCGATCTCTCAAAATTACCCCAAGGGGCAGGAACCAAAACTGTCACCAGTTACCAGTCCAGCGCGGACATCAAAGACGTTCTAATTACAGTTACCTGGGTAGAAAACCACGCATCCAAGCAACTGAAAATGGAAACCTTAATTTACAAAAACGGATTGTAAAATCATGAGTTTTATTAAACATAAAAAAAGGCTCGCGGATTTATTAAAAGGCATGTCGATTGTCGAAATAACTGCCGCAATTGGCATAATCGGGATAATCTCGATCATGGTAGTTTCCATATATTTTGCCCATTTTCGGCTTTTTTCCAACCAAAGCAAAACCATAGATATTGCCAACGAAAACCGCATTTCTCTGGACGCAATAACAAATCAAATAAGGGAATCCAGCGGCGTCGCTTCGTCGTGCTGTAGTGGAAGCTATACTACTTCAAGTACTGTTCTGGTACTCCAGCTTTGGCCGCTCGACGCAAGCGGAAATCCGATCGATCCGGGGGCTTCAAATTACGATTATATTATTGTGCAAAGAGACATTCTGGAAAACACCAAACTTGTAAGAATTACCATACCTAGTGCTACGAGCAGCAGACAGGCAAAAACAGATATCCTTTCTACCGATGTTTCAAATCTACAATTTGCATATCTTGACTCAAACGAACAACCGGTGGCAGATCAAACCCTGGCATCGGAAGTAAAAGTCACACTCACCAACACATCTGTCCAATTTGGAAAAACCTATGCACAAACCCAGGAAACCAAAGCGGTCATAAGGAATAAATGAAAAAAGTTGTCAGTTCATCCAAGAACCAAAATGGCCAGGTTTTAATAATTGCTATAATTTTTATGGCAGTCATCCTGATTCTCTCGGCAGCAATGCTCTCTAAAGTCGGTAATTACCTTCGTTTCGGCGCAAATTCCGTCCAAGGCGAACAGGCAATTGAGTTAGCCGAAGCAGGCGTAGACAACACCATCTGGCAACTTAATAAAAACGGAGGAATTTGCCCTGCTGCGTGTACAAACGAAACACAATTGGGAGCAATTGGGACATTTAAAGTGACCGTTGTCGACAACTCTCTTACCCTAAAAACAGTCACATCAACTGGTTACGTGCCAAATTCCACAAATCCCAAAAAGAAAAGGACAATAAAAGTTCAAGTCCAGGTGGATAATACTCAAATTGCATTCCATTACGCAGCGCAGACCGGCGACGGAGGACTCTATATGTCAAATTCTGCATATATTGATGGTAGTGTTTATTCAAACGGAAACATTTACTGGGGCGGCACAGGAAATAGTATGATAATCAACGGCGCAGCATATGCAGCAGGCCCAACAATCCAGTCCCCCCCTATAACTGTCAATGACCCGCCGCCGCATCCAAATGCATCACCTCAACCGCTACCTACAGTTGATTATGCTCATTGGGAGGAAGAGTCAGTAAAAACAAACGACATAGTTACCTGTTCCCCTACATGCGTTATCAACAGCTCCCAGTCAATTGGTCCGCGTAAATACGTTGGCGACGTCACCATACAAAGTAACGTAACGATAACTGTTACAGGACCCATCTGGGTAACAGGTAATTTCGCAATTGGAACTGGAAACGCCACTGTCAAGCCGGACCCAGGCTTTGGCTCAAACGGCGTAGTCTTACTTGTCGGTGATCCAGCCAATCCCTCAAGCGGGAAAGTATCCTACACACAAGGCGGTACCTTTGAAACCACCGGTGCCAATCCGCCAGGGTACATACTTGTTGTTGCCCGTTCAAAAGCTGATGATGCAATAACTATTGCCCAATCTGGAGCAACAGCAATATTTTACGCGCTAGACGGCGGTGCCACCTTAACTCAATCTGCATCTGTTGCTGCCCTTGCTTCAAAAAAAGTGATAATGACACAAACCGCAAGTCTGCATTTTATAACCGGCCTTGGCAGTACGAGCTTTTCTTCCGGTCCCGGCGGAGCTTGGGTAATCAAAAAAGGCACATACAAGCAGACACTCTCTCTGTGAAACTCAACGTTTCGAAAAAAATTCTTGCCACAATCATAATCTCGATATTTCTGTTTCTTATTAAAACTAATTCTGCCTTAGCAGATAATTATAATTTAATACCAAATCCATCATTTGAATTCGGAACATCAAGCCCACTTGAATGGGAAACAAATAATTCCTCTACATGTATTAATAGCCAAAACACACCCCAATCATCTTTTGAATGGTCATCAGAAATCACGCAAAGCGGCTCGCAATCGCTTGCTCTAAAAAACATCTACTGGGAAGATATCTATAATCCAGATATTCCTGGACTATGGATTACAAGCAACTACATTGAAACTCCCCGTAACCCAAAAGGGTATGAGTTCAGTACATGGGTATATGCTAGCAAAAATAACCACTCTATCTACCCCCGCCTTACTGTGTGTACCTATGACATAAATAACAAGCTTTCAACTCAAAGTGAAATCACTTTAAATGAAATCCCAGAAGCTGAAACTTGGTTTGAACTAAAATCAGTGCTGATACTTTCCGACCCAAAGATTAAAATAATTCTTGGTTCTAGATGTTCTTATGAGCCTCCGCAGCAAACTGTACCACCATGTACAGGTTCTTTATGGTTTGACAATACAACAGTAAGACCTATTAACTCAATGATTGCACATACCTTTAACGATATAAATGAAGATAGTAACCTTAATTGGGGTGAAGAAAATTTAACGCAATGGGAAGTTTCATTGTATCAAGATAGCGACTGCACCAATAATCACATCAAAACAACTGGCTGGACAAACAAAAACGGCGATATCATTTTCACCGTCTATAGTATCTTCCCTCCAACATCATTTCCACCAGGTAATTACTCAATACAGCAAACATTCAGAATGTTAAAAACAACCCCATATGCACACGTCGTAGATGCCCGAGATGAGGGATGGATTAACACTACACCAACCTGTCAAAACGTAACCTTAAACGACGGGGAAACACCAGCAGTCTACTTCGGCAACTATAAAGCCCCTTCTTTCCCCTATCTCAGCCAGCTCGACCCGGCGTGGAAAGATCTAACGTACGATCATGCATCCACCTCAAACCCGTTTTTTTGCGGAACAACAATTGGCGGTTGCGGATGCGCCATAACCTCTTCTGCAATGTTGCTTAAATACTACGGAGTTACAAAAGCCCCGGACGGTTCAGAAACCAACCCCAACACCCTAAACACATGGCTGAAAAACAACAGCGGCTACGCTTTTGGCGCCCTAAAGTGGAATTCCATAGCCGCCT
The DNA here is from genome assembly GCA_021813125.1 of bacterium. Lineage (GTDB taxonomy): Bacteria > Patescibacteriota > Microgenomatia > Curtissbacterales > GWA2-41-24 > JAKAJD01. Next base: position 48,116 of record JAKALT010000003.1, read on the forward strand.
ATTCCGTCAAAGCCAACGAGGTATTTGGAACCCAAAAAATCCGCTTTGTGGGAACCGGTGCAGCAAATGATTTTACAACTCTGGATTCAGACCTATCCAACAGTAAACCCGACATCATCTCCGAACCCGGCCATTTTATCGTCGCAACCAAAAAGGACGGTACAGATTACGGAATCGCCGACCCTGCTTACAAAACCAGAACAACTCTGGCTTCCTATTCAAATAGTTTCACTGGAATAAGAAGGTACGAAAAAACCAATACCGACCTAAGCGCGATTTACATCTCAACCCCTACTCCGAACGATTTGTTTATCACCGACTCCCTGGGAAGATCCACCGGCAAAAATCCCGACACCGGTGAAATCTTAACCCAAATCCCCAATTCACATTATTTCGTTGAGCCCTCGTTTACAGACCAAACAGATCCCAACTCTCAAGTACCAAGCTCGGGTGTAACCACCCTTGTCATCATTAATCCGGGCGAGGGAACTTTCAACCTTAACTCTAAATTCGGCCCAATCGATATTTCTGCCTACGACACGCTCGGCAATATCCAAGTTAAAAATTTCTCAACTATCGAACCGGACACATTTGAACTAAATTACTCAGCAGTTACTGGATCCGATTTCAACGTTTATCAAAAAGTTTCTATCGACTTAAAACCTCAAAATTTGAATAAAGGGAACGGGGTTTTCCCGCTGGTAATTAAATCCGACGATAACTTCAACGTCCAGGATATCGATTTTCAGTCAATACGACTTACACCTCCCCAAATCTCGCCTATTAAGTTTCCGTTGTTAATTTCAAGTGGCAAAGATTCAAAAAAAGACATGCAAATTTTCTTTCTTGCAAGCCAAATTCCGCCAAACGAAAATCTTTGTTTAACTGGCCTAACAGTCGATAATATCGCCTTCAAAAGCTGCAGCACTTTTCCCTTGTAAAGGGCAGGCCTTTGTACAGCAAAATCATAGGTTAAGGCCTGCCCTTAGCTAAGGTACATGAAGGTCTAGGAGCCCTGACCTTAGGGTAAAGGGTTGTAAATTCCCCCTTTAATCCGCTAAACTTACCTCTATGGCAAAGTCAAAAAGAGTCTTGTTTCAGTTGCAGTGCACTGTTTGCAAATCCAAAAATTATACAAACAGCAAAAACCCGGACAACATCGCCCTAAAACGCAAAAGCCAGGACACTAAACTAAACCTCAAAAAGTTCTGCAAACGCTGCAGAAAAGTAACGGAGCATAAAGAAGTCAAAATCGCCTAAGTAAAGGGCAGGCCTTTGTGCAGCGAACTCCATTGGTTAAGGCCTGCCCTTAACGCAATCTTGCCTCAACGCCCCAAAACCCTTAATCTATAGGTAGTGCACAGTATTCATCTCAAATCTAAAATCTCAAATCTAAAATCTAAACTAGGTTTTACCTTAATCGAGGTAATGGTGGTTATTGCTATAATCGGCACTTTAGCCAGTATAACCACCTTCGCATTTGGCAAAAGCAGAGATAAGGGAAACGACGCAAGAAGAAAGGCGGATCTTAAAGCAATCCAGACCGCCGCCGTTTCCTATTACCAGGACCACAGCCAGTTCCCTCCGGATCCGGCAGCATACCCCGGAAATGTTTTTTCTTCGGACACGGGTGCCGGTTGGCTTCCGGGAATATCAAGCTACATCAACAAACTTCCAAAAGATCCGCTGCAGGCAGGCATACTTCATATGCTGGCAAGTGTCGCCGGAAATTCAATCCACACCAGCCAAAAACTGTTGGCAGGTATGTTTGCCAAATCAAGCCAAACGACAAAAGTCACACCTCAAGTTGCAGCAGATACAACTGTGACTTTAAGGCCAGCCGGCGTTGGCTCAAGTACTCAATGGACCCCAATCCCGTCCGCTCCAAATTATGCTAAGGTAAACGAAGCCGTAGCAGACGGTGCTACTTATGTAAAATCGAATACTAATGGATTCCTCGATCTCTATAAAATCGATCCAAACACAATCAGCGGTACGATTACAGGAATTACCGTCAAAGTTGTAACCCGCGGCGACAGTGGCCAAGACCCGATGAGTTATATCTATATCCGCACAGGCGGTACCAACTATGCAAGTACCGGCTTCCAAACAGGATCAACCGGAAGTTTCTCAAGTAGCAGCGCAAGTTGGACAACAAATCCCAAAACCGGTGTGGCATGGACAGCATCGGATATTACCGCACTTGAAATCGGCATACTCAATAGTGGAGGAGCCAGCACCACAGAATTCCGCTATTTAACCCAAGAATATGTGGAGGTAACTTACACACCGACTGGCACAACAGTCAATATCAACGCCAACACAACAGACGACACCATCAGGTTTTATGCTAGTGGATACTATCCACCCGACCCCGGCGGGGGCTGTAGTATTGCTCCTCCTGCTGGATCAACCTACTCTCTGACAGGTCAATACTATACCGGCGGCGGTTATTACAAATACAGAAACTATCTCGCCTTTGACACTTCTTCAGTCCCGGCTGGCTCAACAATAAATTCGGTAACCCTGACGCAAACGGTCTACCTTAAAAACTTGGGGACTAATTTTAATCTCCTAGTCTTAAATTATAACTGGGGACCTACTGTTGACTGCACCAGATGGGGAGGTTCACCACCTACCGCCCCACAAGTTGGCAGCCTTGCCACAACAACCCTACCTGCCGTAGGGTCCACCTTTACAATGACGCTGGCAAATTCTGTTGTTAACACTGGTGGAACAACCTATTTAATGCTCATAAGCGATAGGGATATGGCCAACACAACCCCAACAGGATTAGAAGCCTTTGGTTCATATAGCGCAGAATCGGCCACCCCACCCCAAATAAGTATCAATTATTCGCCGCCAGCCATGCCGACAGTGACAACACATACAGCAACCGGTGTCACATCCACTCAAGCCACTTTAAATGGCAGTGCGACCCCATTTGGGGCAGGGACTAACGGATGGTTTCGCTACGACACCGTAAACCCAGGTACCTGCAATGACACTTTCGGCACAAGAGCACCATTGAGCGGTTTCAATGATCTTACATTATCAGCAAGCTATTCACAAACTGTCGGCAGCCTTACACCATCAAGAACTTATTACTTTTGCGCCCTTGCTTCAAATGCCGGCGGCACCGGCTACGGAAGTGTCCTTTCGTTCACAACCTCAGCATCCGCACCTACCGGCTCTATATCAGCCTCTCCGACAACCATACCAAGTGGTTTTAGCTCGTCAGTTACCTGGGGCTCCACAGGCGCCACGAGCTGCACTGTTTCACCAACAGGTTGGACCGGCACTAGCAATCCCGGCCAGTCAACCGGGCCTTTAACATCAACTACCACTTACACCCTAAACTGTACCGGGCCGGGCGGAAGCTCTACGCCTGTTTCCGTCACAGTTACGGTCGGCGGTGCAGCAACACCAACTGATATCAAGGCTAATGGGCTTAACGGGCCTATTACCGTAAGCAAAGACGATTCCGTTGGTATAAGCTGGACTTCCGGCAACATGACAAGTTGTACCGTAACCGGCGGCCCCGGCGGAAGCGGCACTTCCGGCGCCTTTTCCTGGATAGCAACAACCACAACTACTTTCAATCTCTCTTGCACAGGGCCTGCCGGCGGCCAAACAGACAGTGTAACTGTAAATGTCGGCGCGGCCGCAGCTTGTCCAAACCTCAAAAATGTTTATTGCTACATCGTCAACACCGACAGAAGCGCATTTGTTATCTGGGCCGAGCTCGACAACACCAGCGACTCGCAAATCTGGGATCAGCAAAACGCCATTTGTAAACGCACACCGCCTTCGGGAACTCCGTACAACTACTGCGTCGAGTCCTCATCGCTTTAAAAGTGTATATTGTATATAATATTGACTGAATTTAGGCCTGTCGTTCAGTGGTAGGACTTCGGTCTCCAAAACCGATAACGAGGGTTCGATTCCTTCCAGGCCTGCATATTTTTAGAGTGAAAATTAGTTTTGATTTTGAGCAGCAGCTACCAACTTCGCCTTATCTTCCGCAATCGCCAATCCGACACCCTTCAAACGAAAGGTATATTTGTGCCCCTCTTCAGAAACCAAACCACTGGAAAGATAGTCAATTACCCCGATTGGCTTTCTGTCTTCGTTACCCACTATTGCTTCCTGAAGAACTCTTAATCTTGCACTCACTTCATCAGAACCAATACTGGAATCATTCGGGTCCAGCAAATCGTAACCATAAGTATTTTTTACAAACGTCTGCAAAGCCTGAAACCCGAGAAGGTCACCGTCGTGGTATATCTGATAGGCTATCAACTCATTCACGTACTTTTCTTGGAGGCTTGCGGCAAGTCTGGCCGAAGCGTCTAAATTCAAATCAGGGTCGTATCTTTGGTCATGTTGAATTCGATAAGCCTTAACTTCATCGGGAGTCATTCCTTGGATGTTTGGATCGTCATCCGGGACAACTTTCAAATTTAAAGCTTCACCAGTCTTTGGCATCAACTGGCCAAAACCCGCCGCGCCTGCTTCTGATTCCGCAAACGGATCTCCGTGGCTTTCCATACCAATCATCTCAAAAAAAGTATCTTCATTAATATGATATTTGTCGGCATAGTGTTTTATTAGGCCTTCATACTTTCTTAGATTGTTCCAAGCCTCAGGGCTCATACTATCTTGGAAATTCTTCTTTTCGTTTTCTACTGCCGTATCAATAAGATCTTTCTGATCTTTTGTAACCACACCAAACTCTGTTCTGAAGGTTCCGTCTCCCAAGGGCACAATCTCTACTCCCATTTTCCCTGTCGACTTTGGGTTTGGGGCACTTAATATATCGTTGATCTTATTAAGTCCAGGAGTCATTGTATCGGCTAAATGACCAAACATCACTCCACCTTCTTGCCTTGCTGCTTCAACATGCCTCGCTACTGAGGTTGCATCTTCCGTAACTTCCTGCCTAGGGCTGTGCAAATTGGCAGCGCCCTTAGCCACCAAGCCCAAAACTGTCGCATAAGCAGTCGCTTTCGTTGCCGTTTTTATTGTTCTAAAACCTCTCGCAAGTCTTCCCTCTTTACCTTCACTTTCCGCCATAACTTAATTCTAACTTGAATCTGGAAAGTTTGCCAGGCATAATACTCCAAAATGGCAAATTTCCAAAACGCCTTAAGCGATAAAAACTTGGACGCGGCAATTATCACAAACCCCGTAAACATACTCTATCTAACCGGATTTCAGGGAGTTTCTCCGACCGAACGCGAAGCAATTCTGATTGTTAGAAAATCCGCTCCTGCGGTTCTTATAACTGCCAAACTTTACCAGGCCGAAGCCCAAAAGCTTAAATCGAAAGATCTTGATATAAAAATTACAGCAGAAAGGCCGGAAGTTGAAAAAGCCATTAAATCCGCACTTTCAAAATCCAAAAGAATCGGCTTTGAGCAAGAAAACCTCACCTTTTCCGAATTCAAAAAATTTCAGAAGTTATTAAAAAGAAAATTAACTCCGGTAAAGGATTTGGTCGAAAATTTAAGAATTATAAAAAATGATAACGAAGCAGCCTATATCAAAAAAGCCCAACTTTTGACCCAAACGGTTTTTGACGAAATACTAAAAACAATAAAGGCCGGCCAAACCGAATCTCAAATCAAAGACACCCTGGAAAAAATCGCCAAAACCAAAAGCCGCGAGCCTTTGGCTTTTGACCCAATCGTTGCCTCCGGCCCCAACAGCGCCCTTCCGCACTATAGAACAGGAAACCGCAAAATCAAAACAGGTGATGCTCTACTTTTCGACTTCGGCCTTAAATACAAAAACTACTGTGCCGATTTTTCCCGAACAGTTTTTGTTGGCAAAGCGCAAGATGAGCAAAAAAACATTTACACCCTTGTCGCTATCGCCCAAAAAGAAGCAATAAAAAAAATCAAGGCCAATGTCAGGGCAAAAGATGTCTATCTTGAAGCGTTTAATCTTTTCAAAACAAACAATCTTAGTGAAAACTTTATCCACAGTCTGGGCCACGGCATTGGTTTGGAAGTTCACGAAAAACCTTCACTTTACAAAACCAGCAAGGACATTCTTGTTCCCGGTATGGTTTTTTCCGTAGAACCCGGGCTTTACATGCCATGGGGCGGCGTAAGAATTGAAGATTTGGCGACAATTCAAAACGGCCAAGGTAACGTAATCGGCTCGACTGCAAAGTTCATAGAAATCATCTAACCGCTGATGTAAAATGTCATAGGTGAATAAAAAACTCCAGGCGCTTATTGTTGCTGCTCTAATAATTGCAGCACTATTGATCTTATATTTGGCACTAGGCCACAAAAAAGTTGTTGCTCCGACAGTTAATAATCAACAAGCGCAAAACATTCTTCCAACTCCAACACCGCCAACATTTTCGGGCCAAGACGAAATTCTCAAAAACGCCCTTAACCTTTATTTAGAAAAGAAGCGCAAAGGGGTCGACATGGCAAATGGCCCATGCCTGGGAAAAATTGCCGACGATTGGGTTTTGGATATAGCCCATAATCCCAAACAAGCTGTCGATAATAAACCTGAAAACCAGTGCGCCGACTATAAGGACGGCCGCGCACATCATTTCATCGAACTCGACCCGGACGGCAAGCTCATCAGGCAAAATTAAAAGTTGTCTTTTTTAAAAAAAACTGCCATCATTAAGTTATGAGGCCGAAGCCGAAGCCTGGGTTTTTCCTACCTATCCCGATAATTGCCGTATTTGTAATTGTTGTGGGCGGCTTTTTTCTTATTCGATTACTTTGGAAATACACACCCGTTATAAATGCGCAAATTTCCGACAAATATCTGCTCCCCGGCGAAACCACTTCCAGCTCAATTTCCGACACCGGCAAATGGTTGACCCACACAAACAGCAAATACAACTACACTATAAAGTACCCACAAATATTAAGCGGAAAATACAACTACGAAACAAATAATGATCTAATCCTTTCGCGGGAAAGATTTATCTCCAACAAAATCGATATCACTTTAACTGTTTACAACAAATTCGACACAAAAGATTTAAAGGATGTAGACAAGGTTGGCACCAACGAATTCTTCTATTATAAAAACGATCTCGATGCCAAAGGAGTCGTTGTAAAACATAACAATCTCTTCTACGCCATCGAATTTACCCAAATAAATTACTTCACCGAAACCCCTTATTTTTCCAGCTCAACTCAATTTAAGGAAATCTTTGACCTAATCCTCAAAAACTTCCAGTTTAACGACCAATAATATAACCTACGCAAATCAAGCGCAAAGGTAAATTTATCAAAATCGCTAGGAATAAATCTAGTTCTCTCGCGGAGCTTGAGGCCTTGCTTCTGAAACAAAGATCTTCCTACCGTCTACTTCTGTCCCGTTTATATCAGCAATTGCTTTTTTAGCCTCATCGTCTGAACTCATTTCTACAAATCCGAAACCCCGGGATCTGCCTGTCATTTTGTCCATCACGACATTGGCGTCAACAACTTTACCGACCTTTTCAAAAACAGCCCTCAGGCTGTCACCGGTCATAGCATACGGCAAGTTACCTACAAATAATTTCGCTGCCATTTATAAAATTCGGCTGTGCAAAAAGCACAAACCAAAAAGACTTAACTCACCTCCTTTTGCAAAAAATTCATTTCACTAATTTTCGGGAAAAAACATTAATTTAAGAAGACCTTGCGGCAATAACCTTACTTTCTCTAACCTAAATTGTAAATTAACTATTAAGCACTTGTCAAACAATTTAGCCAAACACAAACGCGCTTCTGCAAAGGGCAGGCCTTAGCTAAGACTATTCTATACAAAGGCCTTCCCTTAACTCAAGCTCAAAAACCGGACCTTTACCAAAGTTTGCCCGACCTTCCAAGCTCTAATCAGTTAACCTCTATTTTCCCTCTTGCAAAAGCCAAGCCTTTTTTGTAAATTCTAGGCGAGGTTACGTGGTCAATGTAAAAAAATCCAAACTGATACTAAGTTCTCGTCCTAACCTTCTAACAATCAGGCCAAGCACACCGTACACCAAAATTCTTAAAAAAATCAACAAGAGTAAAGAACTGGATTTCATACATCTGGAAAAAGCCAACGCAACCCAGATGGCGGCCGTGATAACCGCGCGGCTGATGGGCAAAAAATTTTACTGGATCCAGGAATTTGCCAACCCGCCGCAGGCTAGTATCATTACGCGCTTTCTCTTAACCCAGGCTGACAAAATTTTCGTTCACGACAGAGACGATGCTATAAAGCTCAAAAAATACGGGGTCAAACCCGGCCGCGTCCACTACGTAAAGTAATTAAAAATTTTAAACTCAAAATTGAAAATTAATCCAAAACTACCCAAGACCTTAAATCGCGCTTTGGAATTTCCGGCGCAATCAGAAGTTTGGAAACCGAACGGATAAACATCAAAGTTACATAATTTACTTTTTCCCTTCGCTTCCAAAATGTTTCCGAAAGGCTAAGCATTTTTCCGTATTTCTTTTTAATGTCTTCCAACTCTTCATGCCTGGGATGATCAAAATAAAAAACGCGGTCTACTATAAACTGCCCGACTATTTGCTCACCCGAAATTTTTATGTATACAGTGTCACCCACGGCAACCGCTAAAAACGGCACAATCCGAATTTGCGAAAATCGGCCTTCTATTTTCTTTTTTCCATCAAAAATTGCTTTTGCAGCTTCACTGTCAAAAACCGCCAAGTGCTTCGCCATGCACCAAATTTTAGCCTATACCTATAAATTTGACTAGTGAATAGATTCTAAAGTAGAATGCCGCACTATGAACGAGAGAAGAATTCCGGCTGAAATTACCGATAGGGCTTCCGATATGATAACGGGAGTCTTGTGGGTATATAGTCCACCCAAACGAGTTCACACTTTATTCAGAGGACCAAACAATAGTCTTGTAAGCGCTGAAGCAGGCCTACAAGAGAGTGAAGGCGGGGGTGTAACAGCAACTATAGATTGGGCAGGCATGACAGACAGCAACGTGTCAATTGCAGAAATTGCCGATTTTCTAATAGAAAATTCACCAGAGACCGCATTACTTTGTAGTCGTGAGCTGGCTGACGAACTTGAAACATCATCAACACCTTGGATTAAGATGAATGATGGTGATTATCGTATTGAATTACGAGCGAAAGGTAATATAGAAGTCTTTGTCCCTACCCCAATACAACGTCCTTAAGATATTTGCTTAATTCTTCTTTTGTATCGTCGTGTTTCAGCCCATAATCCACCATTGCCTTTAAATAACTTGCTTTGGACCCGCAGTCATAATACTTGGCATTTTTTAACTCTACTCCGTACACATCTTGTCTGGTTACAAGTTCATTTATTGCATCAATAAGCCAAATTTCGCCGCCCTTGGAAGGTTTTACATTCTCCAAAATTTCGAAAATCTCAGGGGTGAATAAATAATTTCCGTGGGTTGCTAAATCGCTTGGGGCTTCATCTTTTCCCGGTTTTTCGACAATCCTTTTTATCTTAAAAACATTGCTTTCTACTGGTGATATATCTGCTATACCGTATTTGGAAATTTCCGCCTTTGGAATCCTGACTCCGGCAATTACGGAAGACCCGTGTTGTTCGTAAACCTCCATCAGTTGACTCACAGCCGGCGGATCCGCTTCAAAAAACTCATCGCCCCACATAACTAAAAATGGCTCGTTACCTATTACATCCTTAGCAGTTAAAACGGCATGACCATTCCCAAGCGCCTCTTTTTGTCTTACATAAACAAAATTCGTCAAATCCGAAATTCTTCTGATCTCTTCCAGAAGTTCTAATTTGCCGTCTTTTTCTAATCTGGCTTCCAGTTCAAAATGCTTGTCAAAATGGTCTTCAATCGACCTCTTATGCCAACCCGTAACAATTACAACCTGTTCTATGCCTGCAGCCGCACACTGCTCAACAACATACTGGATTACAGGTTTGTCGACTATCGGCAGCATCTCCTTGGGCATTGCCTTTGTAGCCGGAAGGAACCTGGTTCCGAAGCCTGCTGCCGGTATTACTGCTTTTCTAACTTTCTTCATAATGGTAAGTGTAATTATCTCTCTATCGTTTTCTCAAATCAACAATCCATAAATCCTAAGTCATAAATCACATCTTAATTCTTGCTTCTTAATTCCAAATTCTGTTATTATTACCGCTAACCTTGACAATGGGAGGGAGATTTTTTAGTGGCATTTAACCCGCTTACATATGTCAAAGAATCAAAAGCCGAACTGGAAAAAGTTATCTGGCCTACCCGCCAGGAAACTTTGCGCTTAACTTTGATAGTACTAATTGTTGCAGTCGTTGTCGGCGCTTATGTCGCCGGCCTTGACACAATATTTACTAAAATAACGGAAAGTATTTTAAAAGCGCGTCGATAAAATTATGGACGACCAAAACGACAAAAAAATACAAGAAACAGAAACCGACGAGAATCCGCAGATTGCAGAGGGCGAAAACGCGGCTGAAGACCAAAATGCCGTTGAGCCCAACGAAGCAGGTCAGGAAACAGAACCCCGGGAACAGGAAGAACAAATAGCAGATTCCCCAACTGAAAGCACAGCCGAAACCGCCTCCGAGTCTGAGGCAGAAAAAGAAGCAGAAACAGTAAGTGAGCCAGAACAGGCGGAATCGGCAGAAGCCCCCAAAGCCGAGGAGTCTCCAGCAGTCGAAGAAAAACCTGCTCCCCAAAAACCAAAAATACCGGGTGCCAACTGGTACGTTGTCCACACTTACTCCGGTCACGAATCAAAAGTAGCAGCAACCCTAAAACAAAGAGTCGAATCCCAAAAACTTTCCGACAAAATCATCGATATCCTTGTCCCAACCCAGGAAAAAATCGAAATTAAAGAAGGCAAGAAAAACACCGTTAAAGAAAAAATTTTCCCGGGTTACCTTTTAGTCCACATGGTTCTGGACGACGCAACTTGGCTTGCTGTGCGCACAACTCCCGGCATAACCGGCTTTATAGGAACAGCCAATAAACCCACACCGCTCCCGGAAGACGAAGTCGAAACCATCAAACGCTTTATGAGCATGGAGGCTCCCAAATTTAAAGCCGCTTTTTCCGTTGGGGAAGCAGTCAAAATCACCGACGGTCCATTTTCCGAATTTTTGGGATCCATCTCCGAAATCGATGAAGAAAAAGGTAAACTCAAAGTTTTGGTTTCAATCTTCGGCCGCGAAACACCGGTGGAGCTAGATTTTCTACAAGTTGCCAAACTGTAAACTCAAGGTCATCAGCGCTCACCAACACCAAATTTTGGTATACCCCCAACCTGAGCACATCAAAAGCGAGAATTGATTATAGACTTCCAGATGTTAAAATATCGCCATGCGATACCTAACAATAGCTTCGCTAAATACGTTCGGTGGAGTAATAAATTTAGTTGACTTAGCACAAAGGTACAAAACAATAGCCAACTATTTTGAAAATAAAAAGGTAGATATCATTAACTTTCAAGAAGTTTTTACTTACTACCACTTATATTTATTAAATAAATGGCTTAAAAATTCTTATCCCTTTTGCACTTTTCAATATTCATATCTTGGGCCCAAAGGAGGACTTGTAACTTTCACAAAAGTTCAAACAACAAAACACTACGCGAGTTACACTCGAAATTTTTCGACAGCCACCAAGGGGTCTAAATTAGAATTTTTAACCCAAAGAGGGATACTAATTTCAAAACTAAAAGACCTAAATATTACTATATTAAATACACACTTAACTGCAGTCCTAAACAACGATTGGTCAAAAGATAGTATTTATTTTTATGAACTAATGTCCGAAGTTAAACAATTTCAGAAGGTTGTAAGAAACAACAAAAATAGTAAAGTGCTTATAGCATCTGGCGATTTCAATATTGCAAAGGATAGCGTTCTCTACCAAAAACTTATAAACATTCCGACTTTGTACGACCCATTCAAAAAGGACATTCTGCCTACGAGACACCAACATTTTTCAAAATTAAAACGTAAAACAAATTGTGTAGATTACATATTCATAATTGGCAATACCAGTTTATATAAAGGTGAAAAAAAGAAATACATCTTCACACGCAAAACTCAGCTGCAAAATGGCAACGTGGATTATATTTCAGACCACATGGGAATTTACCTGAGAATCCACTTGGGTGGAAAAGCCTCCAGCTAATCTCCGCGCAGATTCATATAACTTGAAGTCTTCCTCGTGTAAATCGTAAAACCGCCGCAAAAATTCACAACTATACTCTTGAGCTGACCTCTCAACGCCTGGTGACCTATTAAGCCACTTTGTTTTAAATGTTTTATTTTTATTTGCAGGCATCAATCCTTCTCGCTGCATGCAATCAATCATTCTGCCAATATATGTGTCAAGATCATCTGCTACTCCTACAACAGCGAAATCCCCAAGTGTCTTATCCGCCAATGCTTGAGTTTGATAATTGCGAAGCTCCGGTAAGAAAGCATAATCTTCAAAACTTAAATGCTGGCTAAAAGGCACTCTTACACGCCACTGTGTAGCACCTTTTGTTCTTCTCCAATGTGCATATTGCGACCGCATCCGCTCGAGTGGGTCTCTTATAACGATAACCGAGATAGGGTTAGCAATCTGACGGTCAAAACGGTCAGCAACAAAATGACCGTGGATAGCGGAAAAATCATCGGGCATCTCAGCTATTTGGATAGCCTTAGACTTCAAAACATTGTAGCTTAGCAATAAGTATGCTCTATTCACAATATAGGCCAGTGGCGTCCTTGTAATTCCCAAGCGCAGCAAATCATGAGCGGGATGAGTGCGTTGAACCTTAAGGTCAACGGCTCTTGATACGGTGTCATCAAGAGGATTATATACAAGCACTTTATCCTTACCCAAGGTCGATTCCAAAAAATCCTGCACAGAAGTACCAGCAGTTTTCTCAATATGAACACTTACAATACGCCTTTCCAAATTCACATTAATATCCTATAATACCCGATATTATAAACTTAACATGGCCGAAAGACAAAACAATGAAACCTTTCGACTGCCCAAAAGAAATATTAAAAACTGGTTGAGAGATAAACTTATAGTTGATCCGGAAAATTCGATGCGGCTGGTGTATCCACTTGCAAGTTTCATTCACGAAGAAAGACCGGATTACATACTTGCCATAGATTCAGGCGCCAGAATTGCAAGCCTGGCTTTGGTAGCACTTTACCACGAACTATATGGTGAACTTCCTACAAAAGATCATTCAATTCATTTCAAAAAAGTTTCACATAGTTTCCCTTTTAGACTAGTTAAACGTCAGCTCCAAGGCGACGTTAAGCAAGCGTTAACTGCATGCGAAACCCCCCTGTTTTTTGTAATTGACGATTGTGTCAATACAGGATTAACCGCAGCTATGATTAGAAAAGCTATTTCACAATTATCCAACGGCAGAATTAACGTGCGTTTTGGGGTAATGCGAGAATTCCTGGCGAGGGTAACAGACGTAAAAGGTGATACTTTTAGTTTAGCGCGGCCAACTTGGAGAAACAAGCAATCGCTAATCGGTGTCGAATATCTAGACGGGACAACCCCACAAGTGATTAGAAGTTCTGCAGCCTTAAATTTGAGAAGGCAAATACGCTCGAGCGCAACCCTATTTGCTGAAAAAATTAAGGGTAGCCAATAAAAGCATGCACATAGAATCATTCAACTTTAGGCAAGAAATAAGACCCTCAAAACCAGACGTCTTGAATTTGTATCATGAGTTCGTAATCGAAGCTCAACTACGAAACCGACTTATATTAAATAAAGTTAGTCCAGAAAATACTTTAGACACATCAATCGATGACCTGATGTGCTTAAGGCAAGCATATGACAGTAGGCTTACACTAGCAATTATTGATCGAAGACTAAATGCGGAATCAATATCTCTCCTCGATGAGGCCCAAGCTGCACTTGAAAGTGGCAGAGTCAGTATAGCAAAAAGGTTGAAAGAAGCAAAACCGCTTCAAACAGAGAAAAACGAAGCCTTCACCCGAACAGCACAGAGGTTACAGCATCTAACATCCCTTGATACACCACACTTACTTGAGCAATACTGCCTGGTGAACCCACACGATTCAAAACTTTTTGCATTTCCATTTAAAAGAAGCGCCATTTTAAAAGAAGCGCTTGCATTACTACCCTCTCCTGATGCGGTGCTGGGTTTTAAAACGGAACAAATCGACGAGGACACAATAATAACTCTCTTTCTTAAGCAAGAAGCTGGTTGCGTTGGGTCAATGGAAATCAAAATTGGCGCTGACGAAAAAATGGCAGCGGAAGAGTACAAAAGAAAGAGAAGGATTTTAATTGCGATGGAAGGCGACATTGCCGGTCATGCAATCAGGGCATTGGAAAGTGCAAGAGGTTTAAGGGCACTTGGCTACGAACCCGATATTGTAGGCAGCGGTTACTACACATGGCAGTACCAAGAAGAAGGCTTCAACTGCCTCGCTCCTTTTAGTACAGACGCAACCCTCGAAAGAGAGCACATCATTGCAAAAGCACGTGGTGAGGGAAAAGGGATGTTTTTCTGGAACTATAGCGATATAAAGGCACGTATAGAAGCAACAAAAATATCGCTGAAAGGTTATGTAAAGTCGGGTGTGGATTTGTATCTATCGGACATGAACCCAATCGCCGATATGGCAATTTACCAGCTTCAAAGTGAAACAGGTAAGCACTTCCCTACGTTGACAGAAACTCACAACATTCGTCTATCACCAAGCCGACCACTCAAAACAGTTAAGCTAAAGGGTGTTCCAATAGGGCAAATAGCAGACAAGATAAATAATTCACGATTAGTAAGAACACTAGATCCACACCAATGGCGTTACATGGCTACGCATTTTCTTTTCGGCGAAGTTGCAGATGTCTTTATGGGGTTGCCGCTTTCAATTTACTCTTACATGAATGACAGACAGCAAACTCGATTAAAGTTCACCGACTATCTTTACGGAAAAGATGGAACAATACTTTTCTGGTTTAAACCCGACGATCATTATCCAAAAATGTATCAGGTTGGTCTTCATGCCGATAAAGGTGGCCAGACAAAGCCAATCGAGAACAGTCAGGAGTTAAGATTGCCACAGCAAAAAGCCATTGTTCTAAACGCACAAGGAAGCACATACAACGAAGCTGCCTGGAATATTATAGTTTCCGCACTACGAGAAACGCCCAGCAGCTTTTCCGTTAACGCAACTGGAATGAAAAAAGACCAGGCACGTCCAATATACGATAGAAACGGAAAAGATACACCCAGACTAGCAGGATATATAGTCGGTTATGCTGCCGGTTATCAATTAGCTCAAGCTGCAGACGTAGTTATTAACCACGGAGGCTTTGGAACAATTTCGCAATGGCTGCTTGCCACGGCTGACAGAATTAGAAACGAGCAACAAGGACTAGACCGTTGCATAGCAGCAAAAAACCCAGAAAAAATTGCCGAATTTCTAAAAAGCTGTCATGGAATATCTCGATCACTTTCTGTTTGCAACACTTTCGAACAAGAAAACAATGCTCGATCCATAAATGAAACTGGAGGTGAAAACGTTTGCACTGTAACAACCGCAGACGAAGTTCTTAACCAACCCGATCCAAAAGAACACATACAGAATATAGTTAAACGCCTGCTAAAAACACCAGTTGACAATAGCGAAAGATTATTCTGGCTGAACCTCGTAAATTACCAGTCCTCAATAAATGCGCCCGCGCATGTGGCCCTTATTGTAGACAGAATCATCAGCGCTCAAAAAACAAACACATGATAGAAGCCGAACCACAGATTAGAAATCAACCTTACTCAGAAATTGGCCAACGGGCTAGAATAAAGGCTGCCATACTAGAAATACCGTCGGGGACTGTAACGCTCTGTAAACATTTCTTTCGCGGCCAAAAATTACCGAACAAAGAAGCTCAAACAATATTAACGGAAGCCATCGAGAGATTGGATGGTTCCGCACCAGAAAGCTTAAAACTATCACCAAAAATAACTCACAAACTGGGACAGGGGTTTGAGTCCACGGGCTTTGTTTTTGACACAAAAGAAGGGAGATGGGTAGTAAAAATAGGTTTGCCTAAAAATTGTGTGTCAGGAGTATATTCCCCATCAACTAACGAATATGCGTCTACAATGATCTGGAACTATAATGCGCTTAATGATACGTATCAAACAGAGCTACCCTATGTAATACCCAGCCCTTACTTTGTTGTACCGCCAGGTGGGCAAAACCTACGTACAACCGTCCAAATTCAACCATACGTTGAACAGGTCACGGACACAAAAAGCTTAACTAGCAGCCAAAAAGACGATCTCATTTCGGAAAGGTTAGCATTTTACGCATTATCGCGTTCGATGCTAAAACGTAAAAAAGTGATGCCCGATTTGGTAAAACAAAAAAATCTTATAATAGGCACACGCGGAGGGCAACCCCACTATGTTTTAGTTGATGTTGGCTTGTTTCATTTGCAAGCACCTACACCAACATTAAACTTATTGGTATACTTTTCACAAAGATTGTCCTTATCAAGGGATATCAGGATCTTAAAAAAAGCAAATAATTCAATAACATTCAGTCGTAACAAAAAATCTCCAATCGTCTAAAATACATACATGCCCAGACCTATCTATAGAAAAATTCGCGTTCCGTTAATTCTTGCCTCAATTTTTATAATCGTCTTATATATCTCCAGCAAAAACACCAAAACCTACATCACCCCTTATTTTTTCGGTGCTAAAAACAACCTCACACAAATATTCAGCGATAAACCTAATAAGCAAATTCAAACTTTCCTTGAAGGAGAAGTTTCCAAACTGCCGGGAAATTATGGCGTCTATATTAAAGACTTAAAACACCAAACAATTTATTCCGTAAACGAAAACCAGCAGTTCCAAACCGCAAGCATCTACAAACTTGCGGTAATGTACAAAGCTTACGACGCCATCTCAAAAGGCGAACTCTCCAAAGATGATGTCCTGACAGAAGACGAGTACACGCTAGACCAAATACTTAGCCCTGAGGAAAGTAATGTTACAGACTCAACCGTTACCTACAATGTCGCGGACGCCCTAAAAGCCATGATTACCGTCTCCGACAACTATTCTGCGCTTCTTCTGGCCCACAAACTTGGTTGGCAAAACATAGACGACTTCCTTCATCAACAAAACATTTCCGGTTTCGACCTTGTCTATCAGGAACAGCCAAAGTCAACGGCAAAGGCTGTCGGTGAAATTTTAGAAAGGATCCACAACAATACGGCTGTCAATTCCCAAAGTTCCGAAGAAATGAAAGCATTACTCCTGGCTCAGCAAGTCAACGACAAAATCCCCAAATACCTGCCTTCCGACATTAAAATTGCCCACAAAACCGGAGAACTCGACAACATTAGAAACGACGCCGCAATAATTTACGGCAAAAACAGCACCTATATTTTTGTTGTTCTTTCAGAAGCCCCCGTACCCGAAGAAGCAACGGATGAAATCGCCCAACTGTCCAAAAAAATGTACGACAAGCTGGAAGAAGACTAAGGTCGCTTATACCTTGAAATAGCCCCTGTCTTTAGCGTATACTTCCAAAACTATGGCTAAGAAAATAAAGGCAATTGTCAAATTAAATGTAAAAGGCGGTCAGGCAACCGCTGCCCCGCCTGTAGGCCCGGCTCTTTCACAACATGGCTTACCAATTATGGATTTTGTCAAAAGTTTTAACGACAGAACCAAAGACCAGCAGGGCACCATTTTGCCTGTAGTCGTCACAATTTACGAAGACCGCACTTTTTCCTTTTTAGTTAAAAAACCGCCAGTTGCCATTCTTATCAAAAAAGCTCTCAATCTGGAAAAAGCCGCTAAAACTCCGGGTAAGCAAACGGTCGCAAAAATGCAAAAGGCTCAAGCAAAAAAAATAGCAGAAGAAAAAATGGAAGATTTAAACACAAAAGATATCGAAGCGGCCATTAAAATAGTTGAAGGCACCGCTCGCAGTATGGGTGTGGAGGTCACGGAATAATGGGAACTACTAGAATTAAAGTAATCGATTTATCATCAAGCCAGCAGGAGATCAAAACCTCCCGGAAGCATGCGGAAAAATTGGCAGGCGTTCCAAAGCTGGAAAAAGAGGAAAAAGAAAAAAAACAACAGGAAAAACACGCAGAAAGCACCCAACCTCAGGATCAGGCAGTTGACGCAGCAGAAAACCAGGCAGAAGAAACTGTCACCCAAAACGCCGAGCCGGTAGCCGAAACACCCAAAAAAGCCGCATCGGTCACACCTAAGAAAAAGGCCACAAGCCACCGCGGATCAAATTACGAAAAAGCTAAAAAATTGGTTGAGGACAAACTTTACAATGTTCAGGAAGCACTGGACCTTCTTCCAAAAACTTCGTTTACCAAATTCGACCCGACCGTAGAAATACACTTGGGCGTTTCCGAAAAAAGTGTTAAGGGATCCGTTAATTTTCCTTATTTGGAAGTCAAAAAGCAAGAAAAGAAATATCTGGTTTTTGCAGACACCAAACCCCAGTCTGAAGCAAAAAACATCATTTTCGCAACCGAAAAAACAATAGAAGATCTGGAAAGCGGCAAGCTTAAACCTTCACGCGATTTCGATGTAGTGGTTGCAAGTCCAAAGTTCATGCCGGCTCTTGCCAAAGTCGCCAAAATTTTAGGCCCACGCGGCTTAATGCCCAACCCTAAAAACGGCACAGTGACAGAAAATTTTGATAAATTTGTGGAAGATTCTAAAACCGCAAGCACCCAGTTTAAATCCGATCCATCCTCGCCTGTCGTTCACATAAAAATCGGCAAACTCTCCCAAAAACCGGACGAACTTTCAAAAAACATGAAGGCTCTGGTTTTGGCAATCGGTTCTTCCAAAATCAAAAAGGCTACAATAACTACCACTATGGGACCGGCCATAAAAATCGATCCGGCTACTCTTTAAATTCCGCCAAAATCAAGTCCTTGACAGTAAGCCTTGCATCTGATAATTTTCCCCTGCTAATTCCTAATTCTGCCTTGATCATTAGTATTGTGACAAAAACACATTTTCATAAAGAAACGGGGGACGAAACCCCGCACCTTTAATGCTTAATTATTCTAAAAATGCGCGAATCAAAAATAAAGGTCGAGAACTTCCAGAATTTTGCACTTTGCACTTCGAATTTTAAATTGCAAAGGAGGTGATATAAATGATCGATGAAACACGCATTATTGACGACGAAGACGACGACGAAGAAGAATCAAAAGACGAGGACGAAGAATCAGACGAGGACGACGCAGCATAGTCCGAAAGTTTCTTAAAAGCCTCACGAAACTAACTTTCTGGGGCTTTTTTGTTGCAAAGACATTAGTCAAAAATCTACAATTATGATACGGGAAAGGTACACAACATCATATGCTTCGCTTTAATTGGTCTGTCATTGCAATAGCCTCAGGTATGTCATTCGTTATATGGGCTATTTTGTTTAGGGTCTTTTTCGCCGAAGCCGGCTCCAAACTCGTCGGCACAAGTCAGGGCATGTGGATAGGGCCGCATTTTCTCTACTTCGACAACGCTGCCACCACCACTGCAGCAATAGTGTCAGAATTGCAGTCGGTATTGCTAACAAGGCAAAAAAGGATTCTAGCACTGGTTCTAACCGGGGCAATCGTCGCAGTCTTAGCCGCGTTGATCTCGATGTACAGCGCAGAGAAGCTGCCTCCTTTTACAATACCAGTTATTCCTTCCACATATTGACAATTACCCCAAAAATCTTGTTAAATACCCTCAATCCAAAGACCGTAGGCATATCGGGCAAAATCCGATATTTAATATTCCTACGCAGGAAAAAGCAAAACGTTTATTCCTCTTTGGCCGCAAGTCGGCCATTTTCTTTGGATATACATTCAAATGAAAAAACACACTAAGTCGGCTCGCGAGATAAAGGGAGAAAAAATCCAAAACCTGGCCGAAAAATTTAAAAAGGCAAAGACTCTAACGTTTGCCGACTACCGCGGCTTAACGGCAAACCAAATCGCAATACTTCGCTCAAAAATTAAAGCCTCGGGTGGCGAAATGCTGGTTGAAAAAAATACACTTATCTCTTTGGCCCTCAAGGATTCCGGCCACAAGTTGGAAAAATCCCAAGACCCCAAAGGCACACTTCTCACCGGCCCAACCGCAACTATTTTAGCTTACGAAGACGAAATAGCACCGATAAAAGAAACAGCCCAAAGCGCAAAAGAGGTTGGTTTACCAAGTTTTAAATTTGGCTTTTTCGGTCTTGAATTCCTAAACTCCCAGGGCCTTGAAAGTTTATCTAAAATCCCCGGCCGCGAAGCCCTTCAAGCCAAATTAGTCGGGTCTCTTTCCTCACCTATCTACGGCATTGTTGGAGTTTTAGGAGCCAACCTAAGAAACCTTGTATATACTCTCAGTGCGATAAAAGATAGCAAATCCCAATGAACAATGAACTATTAACTATAAACTTTCTAAAGGAGGTGAATTAAATGGCAGACGACGATCAAAAACAACAGGACGCACAAGACAAGGCAGAAGAGGCAGCCGATAAGGCTGAGGAAGCTGCAGACAAAGCTGAAGAAGCAGCAGAAAAAGCAGAAGAGGCAGTTGAAGAAGTAAAAGAAGAGGTAAAAGAGGTTAAAGTTGAGATAAAGGAAGAAAAGGCCGAAGCAAAGGAAGAGAAAAAAGAATCACCTAAGGTCAGCAAAAAACTTGAAGGCCTAATCGGGGATATCGAAAAACTTTCCGTTTTGGAACTTTCGGAATTGGTAAAAGCCTTAGAAGCAAAGTTTGGAGTTTCCGCAGCACCTCAGGTAGTTGCCGGAGGAGCAGCCCCAGCTTCAGCTGCAGGAGACGAGGGAGCAAGCGAACAGACAACTTTTAACGTTGTTTTGGCAGAAGCCGGAGCAAACAAAATCTCCGTCATCAAAGCAGTTCGTGAGTTGGTTCCAACATTAGGGCTTAAAGAGGCTAAAGACTTGGTAGATACTGCACCTAAACAGGTGTTAGAAGGCGTCAACAAAGAAACGGCAAACGAAGCTAAAACTAAACTCGAAGCAGCAGGCGCTAAAGTAGAACTCAAATAGCTTAACAAAGGTCTGGCTCAGAAAAAGGGCAGGCCTTTGTTGGGTATTTTCAACGTAAAGACCTGCCCTTAATCAAAGCACAGTATAGGGCTGACCTTGAGCTATTGACCTGTAATCATAAAACCAAGCCATAACCTTCTTTTTGCCCACTTGACCGCCGATTTTTCCCATGATACATTGGAGTCCGAAAGTGATTCTTTTGCTTTCTAGAATGACCATGTTTAAAAACGCTATATTTCTTCCTAACTCTGACTTATCACTTATCACTTATCACTTATCACTATTATGGCATTAGGAGACGACTGGCCGGATTTGTTAACCGTTAAAGAAGTAGCAAAAATACTTCGTGTTGCCCCACTCACAGTCAAACGATGGGGCAAACGCGGCAAACTCCCGGCAATCCGCATCAACTCCCGCGGCGACCGCAGGTATAAGAAGGAAGCCGTCCTTTGGCTTTTAGGCGCCATAAAATCCGGAAGCACCTCGGTAAACGAATAAAAGGTTTGCTTGCTTTTAAATTACCCCAAACTTATAATCCAGCTGCCAATATGGCTTTAGCAGAAATACCGCGCTTTTCAGATACACCAAGAGTACCCGAAATAGCCTCGGCACGTCGTTCATTAATATACACCTTCGACTGTTGGCTTGGACCAACCGAGAAGGACAAACAAGCGGCAAAAGAAATTATGGAAGAGAGATGCGCTGTAGCCGCTAAAAAATATTTTTCAGCCGAGTACGAAACGGATTCTCAAAGACCAGCCATTGCTTGTTTCGCTGGCGAACACGAAAACGAGGATCTCCCCGGCTCGCAAAGAATACAAGAAATCTTAATTGGCCTTGGTGTTCCTGAAGAAAAAATTGTGACAGGTGCCAACACCATAACCACCGTTTACGACCTAGCCGCAATGCATGCATTTTCATCCGCTTACGGAATCGAAGAAACAACTATCGTTACTAGCAACTTTCACAAGCGTAGAACCCGAAAAGAAGTCGCTAACCATTTTAATAGACCAGGGAGAAAAAAACATAGACCAACGATTGAAATTCTGACGCCTTCATCAAGGAGCCTAAATCAATTAGCATTTGCACCAGATATGTCAATGAGCTTACAAATCCAAATCGAGGGGCTTATTCACCGCGGTCAGCAAAGGAAAATTGTGCCTCAAGAAATTGCAGCAACGGCAATTGCCTACATTCCAAACAGAAAGCTCCGAAGATACATTCAAGATCCAATCGAGAGAAAAACTCACGCTCATACTCCAAGACAACTCGCCAGAATCGAAAACTTAACAGCCCGTATGATACAAGATTGGGAAAAAGTAAGAGCTCAAGCGCTAGCAGCTAAAAAACCAAAATTTCCCGACATCCCGGCACATGGATAATTTTTATCCCCAAAATTGGCTCATTTGCTAAAAAGGGCAGGTAATTTAAGTACCGCTTCTCCAATCACCAATTGCTTCCCTATGCTTGTAAGCGATTACAGAAGGAAGCTCATTAACCTCAAAAAACTTATAATCGTCGTGCTCTTCTGACAAGACAATTGACCCCTTTGCCTTGCCTTCAAAAATAATGTCTATATGCATGCCCCTAGGATCGTTATCAATATTGTAAGCACCAACAACTGAACATACGTCAGGCACCAAGCCTGTTTCCTCTTTGCACTCCCGAATAACAGCCTCTGCCGCTTCCTCTCCCCATTGTATGAAACCGCCTGGTAAACACCACGCACCTTTCAATGGCTCATTGGCGCGCCTTAAAAGCAGAACTTTCCCAGCTTCATGTACTATAATACTCGCAACAGGCTTTGGGTTATTCCAAAACTCAAATTTACACTTTGGGCAAACCTGACTAGCTTCGTCATTAGAAACCTTAGAAACCATCTCCGTCGAGCACATCGGGCAAAACTTATAAATTAGCTTTTTGGAGCTGGCCATAAGTGCATTATACAAAGAAACTTATCAAGTGCTATACTTTCCCCATGCTAAAGACAGCCATCGACGCAGCAAAGGAAGGCGCGAAAATAGCATCAACCTACTTTAATAATCCTCTTGATGTCAAAAGGAAAGAAAACGAAAGCCCTGTCACTATAGCAGACATAGAGACAGAAAAAATTATAAGGCAGATAATTTCCAAGAAATTCCCAGATCATGGTTTTATTGGTGAAGAACTAGGCTCAATTAACCCGAAAGCCAAATACCAGTGGGCAATCGATCCTATTGATGGCACCAGAGCCTACATAAGAGGAATCCCTCAATGGTGTGTACTTGTAGCTGTCTTGGAAAATAACAAGCCGATAGTTGGAGTCTGTTATTACCCCGAACAGAGCGATTTATTCACAGCCCAAAAAGGGGAAGGGGCATTTTTAAATGGCAAAAAAACGAAAGTGTCTTCCGTAAAGAATTTAAATGAAGCATACATTTCTTACTACAACTTAAAACATTTCGCAAGACTCGGAAAAATCAATAATTTAGTAGATCTTATTCAAAAAACAAACACATCAATGAATTACGCCTCATTTTGTATGAATTATTTCTTAAAAGGGAAAGTCGACGCTTATGTATGCGGCCACGGTCTGCTGTGGGATTTCGCAGCACTCGCTATTTTAACTGAAGAAGCAGGTGGTATTTACTCAGACTTTTCTGGGGAAAAATCTTTTATTTCAGAGAGTATGATTTTCGCAAACAAGCACCTTCACAATCAAGTACTAAATATCCTCAATAACGAATAACCACTACCCCATAGAAATTACATCAAACTCTACCCTGCGCTTTTTAGGCATCAAGGGCAGGCCTTGAAGGCTAAAAGGTCCAAGTTAGATAAAAATTGAAGCTAAAATTGCAGTTTTAGAGCAAAAAGTGGGCAATTAGTGGACCTTTCCCCACTCAACCTTCACGCCTTCTTTGGCATAAGGCTCAAGCGAGTCTTCCACAATTTTCTTTATTTCCTCAAGTCTAGCCTCAGTACCAGCCTCAGCTCGCAGCGTCAACTGCGGCTGTGTATTACTCGCACGAATTACCGCCCAGCCGTCATCCCACTCAAGACGCACACCATCAATTGTCAGCATCTTATATTTTTTGGTCCCAAAATAGTTCTTTAAATCCTCTACTATCTGAAACTTTCGGTCATCAGGAGCAAATATTCTAGTCAAAGGCGCGGAAACATATTTTGGCAAAGAATCAACCAACTCTTCTACAGTTTTTCCGCTGCCGGCTACATACTCCAAAAACCTGCAAGCTGCATACACAGCATCATCAAAGGTGTACCATCTGTCCGCAAAAAATATATGGCCAGAAATCTCTCCCGCCAACTCGGCTTTTTCAGCCCTCAAAGCCTCTTCTATATATGAATGCCCGACTCTAATCAGCTTCATCTTCCCCCCATGCGCCTCCACATCGTCTGTTGCGCTCTTTGAGCACTGCAGCTCGAATAAAATCAAGGCTCCCGGTTTATCTTCAAGAACCTTTCTAGCACAAAGAGCCGTAATCTGATCACCCCAAACAATATTTCCGTTGTTACTAACCACGCCTAGCCTGTCTGCATCGCCATCAAAAACCAAACCACAATCAAAACCTCCACTTTTTACCTTTTCGACTATCTGTGGATATGCCCTCGGATCCTGCGGGTTCGGCGGATGGTTTGGTTGAGCAAAATCAATATCGCAAAAAAGCTCCTCAACCTCCGCACCAACAGCCTCGATAACCTTCGGAGCAAAAGGGCCGCCGGTAGAATTGCCGCAATCGACAACCACCTTTAGCTTCTTGGAAAGCTTTACTTTTGAAGCGATATCTTTCTTATAATCTTCAAATATTTCCTTGTCGCTAACTTTTCCTTCGCCTATCACAAAATCCTCAGCTATCATTAGCCGCATTATCTTCTGGATTTCTTCGCCAAACAAAGCGCCTCCGCCAGAAGCGGGCTTAAATCCGTTAAACTCAGGCGGGTTATGCGAAGCGGTTATAGCAAGACCCCCATCAATGTCATAAAACCTTCTGGCCCAATACAGCATAGGTGTAGTTACTAAACCAATCCTAATAACATTTACACCCGTTGAAAGAATCCCTTTTATTGCAGCCTCGTAGTAACCTTCACTGCTTTCCCTTGCATCGTATCCGACAAGCGTCTCTTTCGTGCCCTTCCTCAAAAGATACGTCCCAAAAGCCTTACCGATACACTCAGCAAACTCCACATTCAAATCTTCACCCACAATACCGCGGATATCATAATCACGAAATATCGATTCGTTTACTTTCATATAGGGATTATTGGATTTTACCCGTTTAAAATCTTTTCCTCAAGCGTTTGGCCGATATCCTCTTCTTTTAACGCTTCTGCGGCATCTACCGGGTCGATAGTGTTAACAGAAAGCCCAGTCCCCAATTCAAATCCTGCCCGGTGCACCAGACGGGGAATAATTCTTATATACCAGTCCTTTCCATGATGGACGTAATAGTTGTAAGCAGGTCCGTCCTTAAACGATACCATTGGCATTCCGGGGTGGTAATGCCCGGCCCCGGAAAGATGCTTTATAAGCCGTTTTAAGGCGTTTTGCAGGACGTAAGCCAAATCGTCCGACTCTTCATCTGTTATTTGTCCAAAAAACTCTCCGCGGCGCTTAGGAGCTATCCAAAGTTCAAAAGGCCACTGGGAAAAATTCGGGCAGAAAACCACAAAGTTCTTGTTATCGACTACTGTATTCACAACAGCCTCAAGCGGCAGAGTATCCAGATTGATTTGTTTGGGCACAACTACCAGCTGCGAATGGGGGTGTCGTATCGAAGCCCCGGCAACCTCGCCAACGTTATTAAAAATAATTGAGTGGCCCAGGTCCTTATTGGCATTAAAACGTTCTCTGTAAACCCGCATAATCAGTTTCACCTGATCAAGAGGCAAACGGTCAATATCCAGCTTATCGTCAGGAGAATGGATGATTACTTCATGGAAATCGGTAATCGGATATTTGTTCTTTATGACCCGAACCTTCCAACCCCGTTCATACGCCCTGCCTTCACCTACCCGATAGATTTCTTCGCCCGGTATGCGCTCAAAACCGGGGCAAAATACGCATATTTCGTTGACGTTTGCACTCTTGCTTTTATCCGTATCAACAGGCCTTTTTGTCCTTCCTTCGGCAAAAATAACCCACCTGTTTGTAGTTATATCGGGAACGTACTTCGCCATAAGTTTAGTGTAACATAGCAAAAGGCCAGGCCTTTACCTTGAATGTTCTGAGCTAAGGCCTGGCCTTAACCTAGGAGCAAACTGCTCACAGCTGAAAGTCGTCCCTAATTTACTACAAGCCACACTCATCCTATCCCCGGAACAATCGCGATTTAACCGTTTGGGTAACAAATGTACTGGAGCAAAATTTATTTAAATTGAAGCTAATTATTTGGAATTTGGAATTTGGAATTTGGAATTTTTCAGCAGTATTATCGGCCTAATTTTTTTGTCCAATAGTTTTTACTAAGATGTAGAATACAAATTTTTTAAAATTTTTTGGAAAATTTATTTTTTAGTAATTTTGTCAAAAACATCGCAAAAAACACCGGTATAACCCTCTGCCGCCAGATTCTCCCCGGCTCATGCCCTAATCGCCACAACCACTCAAAACCGGTGTCCTGAAACACCTTTGGAGCCCTTTTTTTCACGCCGGCCACCAAATCAAGCGCTCCGCCGACCCCAATAAAAACCCCCACATTAAGCTTTTCCCGCATGGCATCAATCCAGAATTCCTGCCTACCCATGCCTAAGGCAACGAAAAGTATGTCAACCCGTTTTGTGGCAGGAAATGGCAATTTTAGCTTCAAATCATGCCCTATAGTTTCTTCTCCAGGGCCTGAAAAAGCCACTTTCAGTCCGGGATTGGCTTTAATTTGGCGCTTGCTAGCCTCCTGTGCTACACCCGAAAAACCACCCATAAAGCCTATTACAACAGCCTTATCGGCACATTTTTTACACAATTTTTCCACCAAATCCACGCCTGTAACCCTATCTTGTGCCGAACCACCAGAAATTAGCTTCGAAAATGCCACCCATTTACCGTCTGCCAAGGCCAAGTCGGCACCTTCCAGAATGCGGGCAAACTCCTTATTGCGCCTGGCCAGCATTACGAACTCCGCATTAACAGTAACCACGTATTTTCCCCTATTTTCACGCTTTGCCAGCTTCAGTATCTGTAATACTGCCTCGTCAAACGATAAATCGTCTACTTTAACCCCAAAAATATCAATTTTACGCGATTGGTCCATAGTCCTTTTAGATTTTAAGCCTTTTTAGGGGCTTTTATCGCCCCGCAATTTTTTCGCGCTTTTTTTAAAAACCTTCCCTTATTAAAGACAGGCCTTAAGCTTTAGCTTATCAAGAAAAATGCCTGCCCTTTTCTAACGCAAATACATTATCCAATATTCCGTTACCAAAATCTAACCAACAAAAGGCCAGGCCTTTGCCAATGGCTACCCCAAGCTAAGACCTGGCCTTAAGTCCGCGATAGATTAACTTGATTTCGCCACGCAAAGGCATGCCCTTATTGTGATTTTAGCCTCAAAAATGATCGGAATTCCCCATAAATGATGCCCAAAAAGACCTATTTGATATAGATATTTATAAATTGTTATAAGAAACAGTAAAATTTAACATCTAAAAACTTTTTGCCAGAACTCTAGCCTTGGCAATTTTTCTGATTTTGAAAATTTTCCCGACCTCCAATTAAACGCAAGGCCGACGCCACTAAAGCCCCCAAAAAGCCTTTATCCGGAATTCATGAGGAATGGTGTCAGTACTTTTCAACAAAGGTCAGGGGTTGGTTAACTTTCTCAAGCCTAACATCGGAAGAGATTAGGGCCATATTTTTGAAGCTAAATGAAGGCTAAATCGTGCCTAAGGGCAGGCCTTTGTGCAGCAAAATCAGGGTTAAGACCTGCCCTTTACCCTGGTCCCTGGTCCCTGGTCCCTGGCAACTATTTACCTGAAATAATCTACAGGCACAAAATCGCCCAAACTGAAGCTGCTGTAAGAAACACCGTCATGCACTTTGTCTGTCCTGTCCCCCGCAACCTTTCCCTTATCAAAGCTAAATCCACCCCAAATAGGCTCGAAGATTTCCGCCAAGTCTGCCCCGAGACCGGGATTTTCCGCCTGTTTTAACCCCGGAATCTGAATTCTGATAACGGGCGACGGCGGGCTTTCGTTTCCCCATTTGTCGATTGCTGTTACATAAAACCAGCGCACCGGATTCGTACCTAAATTCGAAGAAAATCCGTAACTTTCCGTTTTCCCAAGCGGACTAAAAGTTCCGGCAATCCCGGTATCCGAGCCCCACACCTGGAAATTGCTAGCCCAACAATCTTTCCAGCTGAGTTTAGCTTCGTTTCCAACCAAATTAGCCGTGAAGCTATAAGGTGTAACCAAAGAATAATAATTAAGCGTGCCCGAGCCGGTAGAAGAATAGGCGGATTTGTGACCAAATTCGTCCACCGCCCGAACCCGCATGTACCAGGTTCCATTGGAAAGCAAGTTCGAGTTGTCGAAGCTAAATGAAGCTGAATCCGTGTACATGAGGTTGGTCTGACAGGTTGAAAAATCAGCCTGCTGGCACCACTGGACTAAATAGTGGATTGTGCCCGGAATTTGTGATCTTGAAGGCTCCCAGATCCAGGTTGGCGCAAGGCTATTTTCACCTTTAGAAATGTACGGATTTCCTGGTTGCGATAGTGTTGTTGTAGCAATCCAATTGTCCTGTTTTACCTCACTGGCAAAGACCGTATTTTGACTGCTAAAAAAAACGGCAATTGCAGCAGTCGGTAATATCACCAGAAAAAAGTTGCGCAGGCTAAAAATTTGCATCTTTTGCCCGTCCGAAAAAATTAGGACAGGCCTAATTAAAATGTAGCACAAATAAAATTCTTAAGCTAGAAAAATTTTCGCCGAAATTTGCAAATTTTACCCAGATTGCCATTTCTTCGACCTAAATGGACACAAAGTAGATCAGAAAAACCTCAAAATCCAATGACCAAACACCAAATCCCAAAAAAAACCTTTCTGATTTTAATTTGGAGTTTGGAATTTGGGCCTTAGAGTTTATTTCCCTATCTTTGGTGCACGAACCTGCGCCACGTTTCAATATTTTCAAGCGCAATCCCCGTTCCGTATACAACACAATGCAAAGGATCTTCCGCAACGTGCGCGGAAACCCCAATCTGACTGCTAATATACCTGTCAATATTTCGAAGCTGGCTTGAGCCCCCGGAAATGACTATTCCGCGGTCGATAATGTCAGAAGAAAGTTCTGGTGGTGTTTGCTCCAAAACCCCTTTTATACAGGCAATAACAGCCCCTAAAACAGGGTTTATTGCCTCCGTCACCTCGTTGGAATCGATAGTTTGCGTCTTGGGCATACCGGAGATCGCATCACGCCCTTTAACTTCCCATGTCTTTTTGGGTGAAATGGCAATTGCGCTGCCCACCTTCTGCTTCAGTTCCTCTGCCATTTTCTCACCGATTATAAGGTTATGGATGCGCCTGATATAGGCAATGATAGCCTCGTTAAATTTGTCGCCTCCTGCACGGGCGCTGCCCGCCCCAACGATGCCCCCCAAGGAAACCACAGCCGCCCCAACCTGGCCTCCGCCGATATCCACGATCATCGAACCGTAAGGGGCATCTATAGGCAGCTTCGCGCCAATGGCAGCAGCCAACGGCTGGTCAATTAAGTATGCAGTCTTGGCCCCCGCCGAAAGGGTTGCTTCCAGAACCGCCCTGCGCTCGACCTGCGTTATGCCATAAGGAACACAAACCATCACTTCCGGCCTCGCGAAGCGCGAATACCCCAAAACCTTGTCCATAAAGTAGCGAAGCATCGCCTGGCAGACCAGATAATCGGCAACTACCCCTTCCCTAACCGGCCTCTGAGCCACAAGATCCGTACCGGTTCTACCCAACATTTCGTGTGCGTTTGAACCAACGGCCACCACTTTTCCGGTAACCGAATCGACCGCCACCACACTCGGCTCCGAAAGCACCACACCTTCTCCGGAAACCCAGACAAGGCTGTTGGAGGTTCCCAAATCTATTCCTAAGCGTTTAGATGAAAAAAGAGGAAACTTCATAAGTTAAATTCCAAACTCAAAACACCAAACTCAAATCAAATCCAAAAGGCAATCTTCCAATTTTGGATTTTGGAATTTGGTAAATTGGAATTTCGAGAGCAATAACTGCCTGCCGGCATTTTAAGATCGGCCGCAAAAAAGGGCAAGTAGCAGATTTAGTTTCTTAGACCTAAAGAGGGACAAACCACATCAAACTCAAAACACCAAATTCCAAGCCCCAAACTAAAACGCCAAAAGCCAATTTTAATCAATTCTTAGAAGAAGTATTAATTATAATCTTGGCCAAAATTCGGATTATCTCCTCATTTTCGTCAAGAATTGGCTTGGCCATTTTTGCAAGCTTAGGATACAAATCAACTATCATTCTCGTCCAAAACTTTAGTTTCTTTAGCCTCTTTCTTGCTAATTGCAACGCAATGAACAAATTCTTGCCTAGTCCTTGAACCATCCGCTTCCTGCATATTAGCAGCGATTGAAGTTGAAGACCTAATTACCTGTCTCCTCAAGACGTCAGCCTACAAAGTCCTGGGCAAAAGACGCGTAAACTTAACAACTTCCACAGCAAACCTAAAAACCCTTTCATAAATATCCTTCTCATATTTGGAATTGGGGATTTGGAGTTTGCCATGACACTCCGTGTCATGGCGCTACTTCCTGCCAGGAAACGGAGGGAGAACCGATAAGCTGCGTTAGCGCAACCAGATATTTAGGCTGAAAAACAATGAAGTCTGTGTAGGTTGTCTGATTAACACAGGACGGAGTACCTAGAACATACGAGGGGCTACCTGGGTCGCAATATGGCAAATTGCTTAAAAAGGCGCTAAGATCAAAAGCGTGCGTATAAACTGCACCTAAAATCATAAGGTAGTATGGGGCGGTATTTCTGGATTTACCGGCAGCGTTATCGTAGTCCGCAAACGTACCCCCAACTATATATACCCCATCCGCCCGGGTCACGCTCGTATTTATCGTTACATTATTTCTGACAATAAATACCAACGTTGTTGTAGAACCGACAGTAATATTGCCCGTCACAGTTAAACTACCGTCAACAAATATCACCCAATTACCGGCCGTAGTCATACTTGTTGCCCCCACACTCATATCCCCTGTGCAAAGCATCACAACGGGAGTGCCGCTAATACCGCAAGCCGGTGGTGACACGGTCGAAGTCGCCTTAGACCTAAACCGGCTGTTAAAGTAATTGTAAATCCCGCTTCCGTCACTCGGGAAAAGGGCCTTAGTATAATTGTTAAGCTCCCACCTACCACTGACACTGGTGTCCAGCGGGTTCCCTGCCAAAACCGCCGTTGATTGAACAGCCGGTGGCGAAGTATTGCTCTGTTGAATCTTCCCTCTCGCCCCAACATCACCATTTATTGTCCTAAACCAACTCTTGGCAGAAACAGCATAAGTCAACTGGAACTGATTATTCGTCCAGTTGCTGTCGTTATTTGGACTGCAGGTTGGCACTGCCACAAAATAGGCAATATACGTGCCCGGAGCAGTCGGCACCGTAAAACTCACTGTCACAGTTGTCGATCCACCAACAGCCAAAGTCGATAAGCCAAAACCCTGGCTATTTGCTCCACCTGGCGAAACTCCAGATCCTGGACAAGAAATATTCGGATTATTACTCTGAGTCCACGCACCCAAGCCATTGGGCGATATTATCGCCGGTGAGGCAACATGGGTTTCCGCTCCATTCACAATTAGACTGTTATTCTGTATCCGGACTGTAATATTGGCTGTTGCCCCAGGTTCGTACACCTGAACATTACCCGGTTCATTTTTAACCTCCAGGTCAAATTTACAATCAGGCGTCGTAAATGCAACACCGGGCGGCGTTATTGAACCATCTGGAATTCCGTTTCCGTCAAGATCGCTCCCTCCAGGATAGACATGGTTGCTTTGCCTGTCTGCCGAGTAAGCTTTGACGCGCCAATAGTACGTTACCCCCCTATCAGGCACTAAGGGGTTGCCTGTTGTGTTTGCGTTACCACTGTCCAAAGCTCCATCAGTATTTGAAGTCGGTGGCGGTGGCGGTGGCGGAGCCCCGCGCCAGATAAACTGGACCGTTCCGCCGGTTGCAGTTGTTTCAGCCCCGCTTCTTGTAATTCCCTTAACGCCCCAAACCGAAGGCGAAGCTGTTGTTGAAGAAGGGCCGGTGAAAGCATCGTGCGAAACGTCCATCCAAAAACCCTGTTCTATATTCGAATTATCCTGCCAGGTAAAAGTTATCTCCGGCAAGCCGGTCGTGTTGTTGCAAACACTGGAAACCACCAAATTCGAAGGGTCCGCCGGCGGCGGCGTACACGTGGCGGTCGTTACCGAAAGTGGGTTGGAATCGTTTGGATCAAAAGTCCCTCCGGTACTTCTTACCATCCAGTTGTGGGGACCCGCCGGCTGGGCCACAGTAGAATCCCAAGATCTGTCTGAACCACCTAACGGATTTGGCAACCCCTCAGCCGTCACAACTGTACCGTCGCGGAAAACAGTGTAACCCGTGCCACCGGAATTCGAAGTCCACGCTAAATGTACTTTAGGGTTCAGCCCGTCAACACAATCGGAATAACCGCTCAATGTAATAACTACCGGTTCGGGACTGGGCGTTGGACCCGCTGTCGGGCAAGCAGTACACGAGCCACTGGTAAAAGAGTACGAGCTTGAATAAACACCAACGGCGCAGGCAGGCGCACAAAACGCTACATCGTAACTTGCCCCACTGTTTAAATTCCCAAAGGGACTTTTAAAATCACAGCTACTTGACCCATCATTGCAAAACGTTGTATTAGACGTCGAAGTAACCTTCCGGTTATCACTCTGTGCATTGGCACTTCCGTAAGTGAAACCCGTAAGGTGAATCTGGACCTCATACTGCCAAGTCCAGTTAATTTGAACGGCACCTGGAGATGTTATATATCCCCCATCATTTTTCCAGATACGTATGGCAGTAAAGGTATTGCCTGCAGAATCAGCAGGCTTGACTTCCCAATAAACTTCATCTCCAACACACCACCAAAACGACGGCGACGAAAGGCCTGAAGTGTAACCTGCTTCATCATGGGAAGGACAACCATTCGCGCCACTACCCCACATGTGCCACCATGCATCGGGTCTGGAAATTGAATACTGATGCGTTGGAGCCGTGCACCCCGCCGGGCATGGTTTTCCTACTTGAGGCGTTGCCATAGGCGTTGCGCTTGGCCATATGGCGTTAGGCGGACAAGTAGGCGTCATAAAATTTGCAGTCACCGAAGGGTACCAATTCCCACCAATTTTGTTGTTTATCCTCCAGTAGAACCTCACACCCTGCGGAAAGCCTGTTGGAAAATTGAAGCTTGTCGCCCCCACCGCAACACTTTGGGCGTTATACGTCCCACCTGCAAAATTATTATTCCAAACCGAATAGTCCAACCACTGCTCTGTACTGCCTACCGAGGCCGCCGCCCAGCTAAAATTAACGGCAACAATTTTATCAGCCAAATTTGTGCTAGTTCCGTTACAACTCGGATTTGCACTCAGCCCAGAAGCCGAACTGATAACCACACTACTACACGTAAACGATCCAATAGAAGACCAACTACCAACACCCTGAGGCGAAACCGCCCTGATACGCACATAATACGTGCCATCGGCCAAACTACCCCAATCCACAGACCGCGACGAAGCCGAAACCGTACCTGGCAACTTAGTAGAGGGATCAGGATTAGTTGTAGCATCACCCATTTTCAGAGGGTCAGTCGACCTGTAAACTTCAAAATAAGCAATGTTTGCCCCATTTTCCCCAACCCCCGTTAACGTCCATCCAACATTCGCACACGCCGTGTTCGTAATATACGGCGTAGAGTTCGGAGTCTGACAATGCACGTCCAGCGGGTTTGTTTGGTACGCCGCAACACCGGGCCCTATGCCATCACCCCACAATCCAGAATAAGCAGCTAACGCTGGAGGGTCCGAACAACTCGTACTCCAACTAACCCAGTAATAAGGTACGTCACTAGCATCCAAATCTGAATATAAAGAAGCTCTCGCGCCTACTGCAACAGTCGTAGACTTAATTCTCCCAAACTGCGGACCAGGAGAACTTGAAGTCCCACCATGGTAATAAACAACGTAAACAGTTATCGGAATCGTTCCTGTACTATTGTCCAAATCAGCCATAACAATGGCCTGGTCCGCTGCCTGGGCAGGTTTTCCAACCAAACCCTTCAATGAAAAAATCAAAATAGAAAAGACGATGGCAAATAAAATCTTTCTTTTCATTAAATCCTTATCTGCGGCGGAATTTTGTAATCGGGATAGTTTTTACCGATAAAGTCCGCCAATTCTTTGTAAATTGACAATATTAATTCATCCTTACTTATGTCATATACACTTTTAATAGCCGATAGTGCATTAACGTACGTTGACCATTGGATATTCTTGTCAGGTGTGAGGGCTGCCGCCTCAAAATTTTTACTTAGAGAATCCTTCAACTCTGCACTTGCAGAAGCTGCAGTCAAATCAGCTTTAATTTTTTGTATTTCCTGGGGATATTTGGCCGTTCCGCAGCTGCTATCGTAGCACGGCACGGTATAAATGCTGTTTTGCGCCTGGTCGGGATAATTATTGACCATATACTGCGAATATTGCTCCAAAACTTTGCGGGTCTTTGCATCGTGGTCTTGGGTGTAAAAACCAAGAAGCATCGTGTAATCTTCTTCCAGGAGTTTATATCTGGAAGAAAAATCCCTTGTTTCACCCGCATCCTGAAAGTTTTTCAAAAATATGTCCCTTTGGAAATCGCTTGGGAAATTAACATCCGCAACATTTATAGGTGGCACAAGTGGTCCAACTTTAGTCGACGCGCTTCCTCCAGGCACGCTTTTCAAAAGTCCGGGGAGCCCAAGGAAAAATATCGAAATGCCGATAACAACAACAACCGAAGCCAAAAATAAAATTTGGCTTATCCCGGAAAAAAGTTGTTCTGCGGGGACTTTGATAAAGTCTATCAAACGTTTTTCGCCAGGAGGAATTGGCGGCTTTTGCGACAAATTATCGGCAGGATTACTACCTGCGGCAGGCTGAACAGGCATAATTTCGGCACAACAATGTACCTAATTCAAGCTTAGGTTAAAGAAAGAAAAGTGTCAAGCGAATTGGCCTATTGCAGAGTGTAATAAAGGTTCAACGTAGTCTTCCAAAAGTTCTCGCTTATTTTGGGGTCTTTTTTCCTAACTTCGTCAACAATCTGTTTATGCAAAGGTTTCCATGCCTCATTTGCTTGTTTAAATTTTTCATTGCCGCTTGCCTTATACAGAACCTTTGAAGCAATAGCGGGCTGTGCACAATTTATAAGAAACTCGCTTGCGTAATCAAAGTCTCCAGGTTGCACTGTACGTCCGCTCAACACAAATGGACTGCCATAATTGTTTAAATCACAAAGTGCCACAGCTGTTGAAACGAAGCCTGGATCAAGATAATCATTACTTGCAATAGGATTACCGCTAATTTGCTCAGCCGTAACCGGTGTCTCCGAAAGGCCACTTGTAATCAGCTGCTTAACATTACCCGCAATCTGCAACATTTGTTCCTGCGTTAGCTTTGCTTCAACCGTTGCCGTCGGTGCAACCGTCGGTGCTTCTTTAACTGCTGTTGCACTTGGCATAGCCTCAGTTTTGACAACAATCGGTGAAGAACCGCCTCCAGGATTAGCAGCTTCTCCACCTACTCCACCTTCAGGAGTTGTAGCCGATTTTGCTCCGCCTCCACATGCAGCCACAAGAGCAGACCCTGCTAAAAGAGCACTGCCTACAAACCCAACTTTTTTGGGGGTACTTATTTTTCTTGAAATGTCGCGGTCTTTGTCCATGCTTCCTTAATGTCTAAAGTCTAACGACTAATGACTAAGGCTGGATTTCCTGCTTTAGACGTTAGTCCTTAGTCGCTTTGCACGC
Organism: bacterium; assembly: GCA_021813125.1. Lineage (GTDB taxonomy): Bacteria > Patescibacteriota > Microgenomatia > Curtissbacterales > GWA2-41-24 > JAKAJD01. The sequence goes on from JAKALT010000003.1 coordinate 84,220, forward strand.
AGTAATATTACCACAAACGTCAAACTTTCTGTCAATTATAGAAACTATGGGCTGGTTTGTCAAGTCCGTCATTACATCCTTATCTGCGGCGGAATTTTGTAATCGGGATAGTTTTTGGTAATAAAATCTGCCAAATGTTTGTAAATAGCCAATACCGCCTGGTCTTTATTTAAATCGTAAGTACTTTTTACCGAAGAAAGCGCATTTACATAAGTTGACCATTGGAAATTTTTGTCGGAAGAAAGTGCAGCCTCCTCAAAATTTTTATTCAATGAATCTTTTAACTCTGCACTGGCAGAAGCTGCAGTCAAATCGGCTTTAATTTTTTGTATTTCTTGAGGGTAGTTAACCTTCCCGCAACCGGAATCAAAACATGGCACCGTATAAATACTTTTCTGAGCCTGGTCGGGATAATTGTTGATCATGTATTGAGAAAATTGTTCCAACACCTTGCGGGTTTTGGGGTCATGGTCACCCGTATAAAATCCCAATAACCTCGTGTAATCATCCTGCAGCAACTTGTATCTTTGCCCAGAATCAGTCGTTTTGCCCGCATCCTGGAAGTTTTTCAAAAATATATCCCGCTGAAAATCACTCGGGAATTTAACATCCGCAACGTTTATTGGCGGTGCAAACGGTCCGACTTTATTCGACTGGCTTCCAGGTACGCTTTTTGGGAGTCCGGGGAGACCAAGAAAAATTATAGAAATGCCGACAATAACCACAACAGAAGCCAAAAACAAAATTTGGCTTAAGCCTGAGAACAACTGTTCTGTTGGAATTTTGATGAAAAAACGCCCGCCGGAACCGGAAGAAGGCGGCGGTTGTTGTTGCGCTACAACACTAGCGGGTTGATTACCTACGACAGGTCTTGAACCCTGGGCGGGATCGATAGGCGAAACAGGCACAACTTCGGCACATTTACCCTGAGCAGAACCGAAGGGACAATGTACCTAATTCAAGCTTAAGCTAAGCCGAAACAAGTGTCAACATCTGGTACAATATACACAACATGCATCTGGATGCGGACAATATCAAAAAAATAACACACCCTATCCTTAAAAAGGCAGGGGTTAAACATTCAGCACTTTTTGGTTCTTTCGCCCGTGGTGAAAACCACAAAAAGAGTGACGTGGATATACTCGTGGATATGCCCAGAGGGAAAACCCTCTTCGACTTTGTAGGACTCCAAATTGAACTTGAAAAAGAACTCAAAAGGAAAGTTGATCTTGTAGACTATGCAGCCGTCAAACCATTGCTTCGCAAACATATTCTCAAAAATCAAGTCAGGATTCTATGAGGAAAAGTACACAAGTTTTCATAAGCGACATCCTCGAAAGTATCGAAAAAATAGAAGAATATACCCAAGGCTTAACGGACAAGGATTTCTACAATAGCAGCCAGATACAAGATTCAACAATACGGCGCCTCGAAATAATAGGTGAGGCGGCGAAAAATATCCCGCCGGAATTCAAAGATCAACACCCCCAAATTCCCTGGTATAAAGTCATGGGCATGAGAAACATTCTCACACATGAATATTTTGGAGTAAAACTCGAACTTTTGTGGGATACGATCAAGAAAGATCTCCCAAAACTCAAAAAACAAATTTCCAATCTGGAAAAAACCGGCTAGCATCGCAGGGTCTGTATAGAACCAACCAGCCATATATTTTGCTGCACATCAAGCGGCAGAAGGCTAACAGAATCACTACTTGCGGCAGGCTTACTGCCTGCGGCTGAGCAGGCATAAACTAACTACTAACCCCTAGTGGCTAATTTAAGCTTAGAATAAATTGAAACTGAGTGTCAAGAAAACCAAACAGTCAACGAAGTCAATTACTGATGAATAAAGGCTAGATTGTCGTCTGTTTTCCAAGTACCCGCATCATAGCCTAACTGGGGCATATTAGCTTCTATCCAGGTAAACCCGGTGTATGCTATGTCTCTAATCAGTCCATTTGCCTCTACAAAATCTTGTTTACGAGGCCCATCCGTATGTTCCGCTAACCATTTTGTTGCCCTCCCTGCTTCAACGCAGTCAACTATAAATCCAGCACCGTAATCCGGCCTATTGCTATACTTTGGGTCATCATATCTATTTGCACAATTTTCTAAAAATTTCGTAACTTGACTCGGGTCAATGTAGCTAGAATCAACGTTAGTCTGAGGCAAACTTGCTCCAGCAAACCCCGCTTTTATCTTTTCAGAAGCAGCCGAAGCGGCTTGAGCCAGTTCTTCAGGTGCTAATACTTTGGGAGCATTCGATACTTCCACCGTTGCCGTCGGTGCAACTGTCGGTGCTTCTTGGACTGCCGTTGGCGAAGATTCAACAATAACAGTCACGCCTTCCGGCCCTGTTGAGGGCTGAGCCTGTGCCCCTGCTATTCCTTGCACCGACGGATCCGGCGTAAGGTTTGATTTCTCGCCTTTAACTGCTCCGCCCCCACACGCGACTAAGAAAGCAGATCCCGCTAAAGCAAGAGAGCCTGCTAAGCCCACTCGCGCACCTCTATGTGTGTTTCTGGAAACCGAAGTTGAGGAATCTTGATGTAAGTCTCTATCTGTCATGTTACAAAACTTATCTTTGCCGCCCGCAACAGGTAAATATTACCACACCGCAAGCTTCAAAAACAATTATATAACTATGGGTTCTATTTGTCAAATACTCTAGGCCTACAATAGCTTGTAGTTGATTGTTCATTGTTCATAGTTAATGGTTGGTGGCTGAAACAACTGGTAATTTCTAATTGCTCTAAGTACTCTAATTTCTAAAGAAATCCCAATTTGTAAATTTATTAATTATTTAGGTAAATTAGGTTAATTAGTAATTAAGTCAATTTTAAAACTAACCTCTAACAGCTAATACCTAATGGCTAATGGCTTACTCGGAGATTGCCGCTTCAAGTGCATCAACGCGAGGCTCAAGGGTGTCAACCCTATCCCCTAGAGTACTTACTCTTCTAGCCGCTGAAACGGTATTCTCGTATATCTCTTTTATCATCGGCATTGTCTCGTTTTCAAGCGCAACTAGCGTCCTGGAATGCGAATCAAGTGTCTCCTGGATCGGCTTCAGATTTGCCTCAAGCTTTTCATCTATTAAATCACCGACCTGCTGTAAATCTTTTTTATTCATGATGCCAAAATACTTTATATTATGAAATTGCCAAAATCAACTACCAAATCTCAGAAAAAGGCCTGACCATTACCACAAACCTTAGCCTCGTGCATGCTTCTCCAGCTTAGATAAGTCTCCAGGCCTTAACTCGCACGGTAATTTAAAATTCGGCGCAAAAACCAACCAGGAACCTTCCGGTAACAAACCCTGTTCCTGATAAGATTGCACCTTGTAATGGGCAATTGTGCCATATGCCTGTACAAAAGATAGCGCTACAAATTGTTTAAAACCATTGCCGCTTAAAGGCCCACAGTAAAAATCAATCAATTCCTTGCTTGAATCATCCATGATCTTTAAAATTTGTCTATAATTTTGAGCCTCTGAGGATTCAAGCCCTGCAGCTTCTCTTAGCTTATCCGCTATCTGTTTAAAATCAGGCGTATCAAGAAATGCGGCGGTGTAGCCCCCATCGGAATTTCGCCTAAAGGTGTCCGAAATGGTTATCTTACTCACACCGAGCCCCAGCGTACCACTATCTTCAATCAGCGGGTAACCTGGCCCTTCTTGGCCAGCATCTTGATCATGGTTCGATAAGGTCGGCTCAGGCGTTACTGTGGCCAAAACACTATCCATATCTTGCCCGGCCATAAAAGCAGCCGTCAGCTTGTCCAAATCGCTGTTTTCCTGACTAAAACCAGGATGTACGTGAACAATTTTCCCTCCGCGGACAAAAACCGTTGTCGGAGCTGGAAACACCCCGTACAGTTCGGCAACTTTCATTTGGGGGTCTCGAAGAAACGGCACTTGGCGGTTAAAATTTCCGCTGTCCTCATTGGAAATAATCAAAACGCTTATCCCGCTCTGCTTGAACTCCGCAAGCTTATTGGTCTCATGGTTGCAAGGCGGACAACCCCCTTCCGCAAACTCGATAATAAGTGGCTCATCACCAAAATCGCTAAGCGAAACAGGATTCCCGTTTCTGTCGTTTAATGTGAAATCCGGTGCCTGCCTGTATTCGGCTTTGCCGGGAGTAGTAAATTCTACAGAGACACTCGGAACTGGCGTAACCTTAGCCGGCAGGGCGCCCCCCTGATGCTGGGCATCCGGCGTTAAGCTTGCCTTGCCGTCACTGGCGCAGGCCGCTGCCAAAACCGCAGCCCCGGCTGTTGCTGCAGCCAAAACCGGCCCACGCAATCTTCTGGGTAATTTTATTGGGAAAGGTTTAAACTCCCTAACCCTATCTGGAAGCGGATAATCGTCGGCAACCTCGCTTGATCAACTGACAGTGTTTGTGCCACCACAGCACTTTTAAACGCCTCAAGATTGGCAAGTTTTGCAGCTTCTGATTGCCCTGCCCTATCCTGAAAACTTGGAATTAATCTGTCCTGCATGTTTAATCGCTTTAAGTCCGATTGGGTGTTATAACAGGAACTGGTAGAGGAATTGTCCTAATAGCACTTTCTCCTCCAACACCCCCCATTTCACTATTGCTTTCTGGAGAGTTTTGAGAAATATCAAGCTGCAAACCATTAAAATACCGTGGCACCAACCCAGAAATAACGATATCTACAGGCTTGCCACTTGCCGGTTCTGCGCTTAAAACAGACATGTTCGCAGTATAAGTTTCTGTTCCTATGCGAACATCAAACTTCCACTCACCGGAAGAAATCAAAGGTGTCGGATCCTTCTGCGCACGGCCTAGAATCGCAATAGTTTGCGTCCCCTCTTCTAAACCTTTACTTTGCTGAACACTAATCAAGCGAGTTCTAAATGGAATCCGACCACCTGTATGAATACAATACAGGTTTATGGAGACTAAACATCACACAAAACTCACTGCCAAGGAAAGAGATTTAATCGCT
>JAKALT010000017.1 GCA_021813125.1 bacterium
AAGAAGCGCCTGCTTCGTTTAAGATTTTATTAAGGCTTTCAAAAATAAACTCTGCTTGTTTGGCTGCATCGTTTGGGTGAACTACATTTCCTTCTTTGTCTAATGCGACCTGTCCGGTCGTAAAAATGATTTTAGAATCTCCAACATCTACGGTGTAACCGTGGGAATACGAGCCCATTCTTTGGGCAAATTCTGAGGAGTTAATCTTTGTCTTAATCATAGTGGAATTATATCAAAATCCGAATAATCTTTGCATGGAAAATCAAGCCGTTTTTCTTGACATATCAATCTAAACAGGTTTAGAATTTCCTTGTGAAGAGGATTTTGCTATTTTGTTTCTCATTTTTTCTTTTCGTCTTCGCTTTAACTTCTACGGCAAATGCCGGTTGGGTCAACGGATATTACAGGTCAAATGGTACTTATGTACCAGGCTATTATCGATCAGATCCCAATGGATTGAGATATGACAATTACAGCTGGTCTCGGGGAGATTCATACTACAACGACAGTTATTATGATTGTTGCAGGAGTTCCAACTGGTATACACCTAGTTGGAATTGGCAATCAGATTATTGGGAAGGCTTAAACAGTTACAGCGACAACAACACCTATCAAGGCTGGTTCAGCGATTGGGGTTGGTAAAGTTAAAATTTGGTACAGGCAATTCGGCATGCTGACCGCTAACTGTGAAGATTTAGGATACGCTTTTAATTAGTGCTTGCCCGTTGTGATTTTCGAACATTTTATATGCAAATGTGCTTGAAAAAGTCTGGCTTATTGCGATATGTACATCCCATATTGCAGTTTTTAGTGGAATATCCTGTCTCAGGTCCACAACTTTAACTCCCTTCGATATCAAATCATCGATACCAATTCTTCTTGCGTGGGACTGAAATTGGACTTTACTAGTTAAATATTTCGCAATTCTATTGGCTTTAATCCCAGCATTTCTTTCACCTTGAAACATATATTCTTTCAACCATTTCGAAACTAATTTATTCGATAACGCAAGACTCCTATCACACTCTGATAATAAGGATGGTCCATATTGCCTTAAAACAGGGAGCCAAGGACTTAATTTCTTACTATTGTCCATTATTTCTTTGCTAGCTAAAGCAAATTGTTCTTTGATTGCGTGTGCGGGTGCAACTACTATATTTCCGTCTCTATTCACAATCATTTGTGGGTCTGTCGGGCCCAATTCTGATACCTCATCCATAATAATTTCGTTACCCGACATGGCAAGCATGGTGGCTGCACTTTTTGCCACTGACGGAATTATGAATCTAATATGTGTAAATTTGTTTCTAAGAATTGCTACTATAGATTCAACTGCCTCTGCGGTGCCCCCTGGACTAAAGATTAAAACATCTAGATTGTCGCCTTGAAGATCCTTAGTGACTTCCAAAAATCCTTCTTTATCATTCAGGTCAATGCCAACCTGATCTCCTACGAGTCGGGATTTGGGACTCAAAAAATCTACTACGTATATTACTAAATTTCTACCAGTTATCCTGTTTAAAGCGGCTAATTTTCTCCTTCTTACAATATCGCATTTATCTGGAGTGGAAATTGCATTTATTTCGTCTTTTATTTCCTGCCAAGTAGCCATTTTAATTTTCAACTACATACGTGTGATTTGTAGTTGTAATCTGTGGTATGTTTGTTGCATTTACCCCTTTTGAGTATTCTTCCATACTTAGGTCAAATATTTTCAAAGCTCTCTTTAAATTCTGAGAGGTTTCTGCTCGTCTTACTCTTGTTAATAACTTCCTCTGTTTTTTCATGATAAGTGCTTTAAGCCCATACTAGTATAAAGTCAACGCAAAATAGGCGCAATAAATCTATCTTATCTGCCTTAGGAATGTGGGGATGTCGAATTCGTCTTCGTCCATGTCGCCATTTGTGGCGGGTGGGGTTTCGCCGTCTTGCGATTGGGAGAGATCCTGGGTTTCGACTTGGGGAATTGGGCCGACACGTGCGTAGCGGCTGCGGGATTCGTCGAAGCCTGTGGCAACAACCGTAACTTTGACCTGATCGACCAGCTTTTCGTCAATGGCGGCTCCAAAGATAATCTGGGCATCGGGATCGGCCTGGCCGGTTATGACTTTGGCGGCTTCGTCGACTTCGTTCATGGTCATGTCGGAACCACCGGTGATGTTAAAGAGAAGCCCTCTGGCGCCTTCTATTGAAGCATCTAAAAGTGGTGAGGCGATTGCCTGGCGGGCTGCCGTTGATGCGCGGTTTTCGCCGGTTGCCATACCGACACCCATAAGAGTTGATCCGGCGCCGGTCATTATGGCCTTAACGTCGGCAAAGTCGACGTTTATTAGACCCGGCATGACAATGATGTCGGAAATCCCCTGGACGCCTTGCGAAAGGACCGAGTCGGCAAGTTTAAATGCTTCAAGAAGCGATACGTTTTTGTCGACAACTTCCAAAAGCTTCTGGTTGGGGATAACAATCAGGGTGTCGACTTTGTTGCGGAGGATTTCAATACCTTCGTCTGCCACGACCATCCTTTTGGTGCCTTCAAAGCCAAAGGGTTTGGTAATAACGGCAACAGTCAGAACTCCTAATTTTCTGGCCAGTTCTGCAATTACCGGACCTGCTCCCGTTCCGGTTCCCCCGCCGGCGCCGTAGGTTATAAAGACCATATCGGCTCCGCCTATAACCTGTTTTATATGTTCTAGTGATTCCTCGGCCGCTTTTTTGCCGACTTCCGGATCGGCACCTGCACCAAGGCCTTTGGTAAGACCGTCGCCGATTTGGACTTTAGTCTGGGCATGGGATGCCAAAAGATGCTGCTGGTCGGTGTTGACCGCCACGAAATCTACACCCTGGATTTGAGCTTGGGTGATCATGGAGTTTAGAGCGTTGGTTCCGCCGCCGCCAATTCCTAAAACTTTAATTTTGGCGAACCTGTTTACGTCTGGTTTAATAAGCATAAAGCTATCGGCTAAGAGTTGAGACTAAAAGCTGTCACAATTTAACACAGAAGGCCGATATTTTCAAGCGACCTAGGGAAGAATTGACTTTATAAGGCCTAAACCTTTAGAGAAGATATTTTTAACTTCTATTCTGCCAACTAAAGGCAAGCGAATATCTTCCTGCTGGTATTGGGCACCGTAAAGAATAAGGCCCAGGCTTGCGGCAAAGGCGGGCGAGGCGATTTCGTCTATTAAGCCTTTTGCACCCTGGGGCATGCCAAGGCGAACCGGCATTTGCAGCTCGTGGCGGGCAATTTCGACAAGGTTGGAAGTTGCCGCTCCCCCGCCGGTTATGACAACTCCGGATGGAGTAAGGCCGGCAAGGTTTGTCTTTTGGATTTCCAGCTTAACCATGTTTAAGATTTCCCGAAGGCGGGGTTTTATGATGCCGTCGGTTAAGGTTTTTTTGGAAACGGAGCGCAGGTCTTCTTCTATTGAAAGGCCGGCAACATCGAGGCTGTCCGATTCTTTTTTATCGGTCGGCTCACCGTTTTCCGATGGTTCAACAGCTATTTTGGGTGGGCGGGAAAGGGCGAGTTTTATTTTTTCGGCGCTGTCCAGAGAAATGCGCATACCAATTGCCAGATCGTTGGTGACGTTTCGGGCACCTACCGGAAGCACCGCACAATGGGCGGGGGCTCCGTCTACAAAAATAGAAATGTCGGTTGTGCCGCCCCCGAAATCAACAAGAATTACACCAAGTTCGCGTTCGGTATCGGTTAGGGTTGAGTAGGCGGATGCCAGACCGGAAAAAACCATGCCGTCGATATCGACACCCACCTGGCTTACACATTTGGCGATGTTTCGAAGAGCCGTTGCCGCACCGGTTATGATGTGGGTTTCAACTTCCAGCCTGACACCGTTCATACCAACCGGGTCTTTGATACCGGACTGAGAATCGACGGTAAAATAGCGTGGGATAACGTGCAAAATTTCGCGGGATGATGGAAGAGAAATAGCGCGGGCCGCTTCAACAACTCTGGCGACATCTTCTTCTGTGATTTCCCCCTGCGGATTGGCAACAGCAACAACCCCTTTACTGTTTTGGGATTCAATGTTAACGCCGTCGACCGAGACAAAGGCGGTGCCAACAGAATAGCCGGCCATGCGTTCTGCTGATTCCAGAGAATTGGTAATTGAGGCAACCGCTTCGTCGATATCGACAACCTGGCCTTTCCTTAAACCCTTGGCGGGAGTTGAGGAAACGCCGATTATATTGGGAACGGAATCGTCCAGGATGGTGGCAATAACAGTAGTTACCTTTGTTGATCCGATATCTACTGCGACGACTACTTTTTCCTTTGGCATTATGAAATTTGTATTTCTGGAGTCATTTGAAAACTACTGTCGGCTTATCAAACCTTAAATCCAGTTTTTCAATTTTTGACGCATCTATTTTAGCTTTAGTCATTATAGACTGTAAAGAGTCAACCTGCTGTGATGCTGCCTTCCGGGTTGTGAAAAGAGCAATTATACCGCCCGTACTGTAAACCGCTATATCGCCGCCTCCCATGATCCGAACGGAAGCGGGAGTGTAGTCCGATTTTAGAAGATTTGAGGAAATCTCGAGGGCAAATTTGGCAGCGGGCTCGGTTATTGTTGAGTTTTCCTTAAGCTCTTTTGCGTTTGAAAGATAGATTGTCGGGATATTGGCGGTAATTTGTTTTTTAATGACCAAGCCGTCTGCCGTTGACAGGAGGTCGGTGCCGTCGATCTTGGCAACAGGAAGTTTTGATTTGACGCTAATTTGCAATGTGCCCGGAAATTTGCGGGTGACGGTAATTCCCTCAACGCAGCTGTTTTTTTGTTTCTGGGCTTTTTCTTCTTTTTGGGCGTTTACTGTTAACAAATTTTTGCCGATGTATTGATTTCTTACCGAGTCGCGGCTGAGGCAAGCCTCTTTGTCTTCAAGGTTTACTTCCCGAACAGTAAAAGCGTATTTGAAAATTACTCCGGCCGCAATAAGCAAGGCCAGAGCGATGAGCAGGCTTCGCAACATATCTTAAGTATAACCAAAAACGGCTTCGGCTAGTTTTTTGGCTGCGTCTTTGGGCATTTTGGCACTCTGCACTTTGGCCGCATCCTGAAAGTTTTGGTAATTTGCTTCAAGTTGCCCAAGAGTCGACACAAGGATTTCCGGGGTCGTGTCCTTTTGGTTTAAGACAACTGCCGAACCTGCTTCTTTTAGGATTTGGGCATTTTCATACTGTTCACCGGCTGCGGAAATTGGAAGTGGAATTAAAATTGCTACTTTAGAGAGGGTGGCAAGCTCCCAAACGGTATTGGCACCGGATCTGGAGATTATGATTTTTGCAGAGTTTATGGCGGCGCCAAAATCGGAATTGGTAAGGTAATCGACAGGCAAGTAATTATTGTTTGATTTTTTGCGGGCCTTTTCGAAATCTCCTTTGAAATTAAGAGTACCGACCTGGTGCAAAATTTGGTAGCCCTTGAGCTTTTCCAGCGAATTTAAAATGAGAGTGTTTATGAAATGCGAACCCTGGTTCCCGCCGGTTATAAAAATTAGCTCCTTTGATTTTGAAATGAAATCGCCGATTTTTTTGGTTGAAGCCTGTTTTTTGTAAACGTCGGCGCGGGTAAGGTTGCCAATTAGGGTTGTGTTACCAGCTGGAAAGTACTTGAGCGTTTTCGGGAAGGAAACGAAGATATTGTCGCAAATTTTGGCACTAATTTTATTGGCAAGGCCGGGAATTGCGCTTTGTTCGTGAATTATGGTTTTGATACCCAGTAGTTTTGCCGAAAACACAACCGGAAGGCCGACGTAGCCACCGAAAGAAACGACTACCGCCGGTTTTTCGCGCCTCAGGTGAAAAAGGGCCTGAGCAAAGCCCCCCGGAACTTTGGCAAGAGAGACAGGTGTATGCCTTGTGAATTTGCGCTGAAGGCGGCCGGTTGTAATTTCCGTGAATTTGATGCCTTTTTCTTTTATCAGCTTGTATTCTGCGGACTGGATTTTTGTGCCTTCGGCTGTGTATTTTCTACCGAAAAAGATGATTTCGACATCATTTTTCTTTTCCAGCTCTTCTATTAGAGCCAGAGCAGGGGTTAAGTGGCCGCCGCAAATTGCTACTTTTTTCATGATTGCCTTTTAATATTTAAAAGAATACCAAGTGCCGTTAAAGTTACAAATAGAGAAGATCCGCCGTAGGATATAAACGGCAAGGGAATTCCGGTTAAAGGGACCAGAGCGACATTAGACGCTAAGTTCAGAAAAATTTGGGTAGCCAAAAGTCCGACAAGCCCGGCGCCCAAAACTTTTCCCACAAAATCGGGCGCGCCTCTGGCAATTTTTATGGCGCGGGTCAGCAAAAACAGAAAGAGACCAATAAGAACTAAGGCTCCCAAAAAGCCAAGCTCTTCGACAATGACAGCGAAAATGGCGTCGTTTTGGACTTCGGGTATAAATTCAAATTTGCTTCTGGAACCGCCAAGGCCCACACCGAATAAACCGCCCGTGGCCAGAGCAATTATTATTTGGTTGATCTGGTAGGAAGAGCCTTTCGGGTCATAGGCAGGGTCCAAAAATGCCCGCAGGCGTTCAAGCCTGTAGGGTTCGGTGATAATTACAAAAAGAGAGCCAAAAAGAAGAACCGGCAAAGCCAACAGAAAATGCCAGATTGGGGCGTACCCTACGAAATAAACAATGAGCGCCAGGCTGACAAAGATGATATCTGTTCCAAAATCAGGCTGTAAAAAGACTAAACCGGCTGCCACCATAATCGGCAGGAAATAAACAAGAGCCGCATCGTAAAGAGTTATTTTGAAGTGCTCAAACTTGGCAATTATCGCCGTTGCATAAAAGACAATCGCCAGTTTTGTAAATTCCGAAGGCTGGAATGTAAAAGTTCCAATTGTAATCCAGCGCCTGGCACCTAAAGCTTCCGTCCCGATGTGGGGAATAAGAACCAGCCCCAGCAGGACAATCGACGCGCCAAGAACTAACGAGCCAAGTTTCACAAGCTTGTGGTAGTCGAAAAAGCTGAAAAATATAAGGCTAAAGGAACCGAGGGTTGCCCAAACCATCTGGTTTTTGATGTAGTGGAATTTGTCGCCGAAGTCGTGAAAGGCGGAAACAACTGAAGCGTCGTAGATGGCTATCAGCCCAATTACAACAAGAAGGGCGCTTACTATAAGAAGAGGATAGTCCAGTGCACTTTTTTGGGATTTTAGGGTTTTTCTTTGATCGTCCATACGTCTAATGATTTGATCTGATCCTTAAGACTTCAGCTTTAAATTGGTCCGCCCTATCCTGATAATTTTTAAACATATCAAAAGAAGCACAGGCCGGGGAAAGCAATACAACATCGCCTGCTTTTGAAAAATCGAGTACTTGATTAAGTATCTGCCGCATATTTTGGGCGCCCTCCGATACTGGAAAAGTAAGCTTATAAAGGGACAGCGCAGCTTTAATGGTTTTTGCCTCGTTGCCTATTAACACTACCGCCCGAATGGATTTTGACCCGGCGATTGTTTTGGCAAGATCGGAAAAATCAGCTCTTTTGGAGGAACCGCCGAGGATGAGGACTTTTGGCGCTTCGAAGGCTTCGATTGCCGCAATTGTTGTTTCCGGGGTAGTTGAAAAAGAATCGTTGTAATAGGAGACACCTTTAATTTTTGCAACAAGTTCGAGGCGGTTTGCCAGGCCCGTAAAAGTGCCCGCGGCTTTTTCGATAAACCGGCTGTCTATACCCAGTGCCTGGGCTGCTCCAATTGCCGCGCAAACATTTTGCAGGTTGTGCCTGCCCGGCAGTTTAATGTTGCCAATAGATAATATCTTTTGGCCCGGTGATTTAACATTGGATATTATTTCACCGCCTTTGACGTAAATATCGGCCGATTCAGTTTTTGTAGAAAATGAAATAATTTTTGCTCTGGTTTTTTGAGCAAAAGCTTGCGAGTTGGGATAGTCCCAGTTTATAACGGCAAAATCATTTTGCGACTGGTTTGAAACAATCGGCAGTTTTGCATCTAGATACTCTTCCTGGTCCTTGTGCCAGTCCAAGTGCTCCGAGGTAACCATAAGAACAACGGCAACATGGGGACTGGTTTTAAGATCCATCAGCTGAAAGCTGGAAAGTTCCAAAACGACAAAGCTCTTTTCGGAAAGCTTGGGCAAAATTTCCAACATCGGCGTTCCAATATTTCCGGCGATATAAACATCGCGGCCTGCGGCCTTTAAGATTTCATAAATCAAAGTTGAAGTTGTGCCCTTGCCCTTGGTGCCTGTAACGCCAATTATTTGGCCGGGGCAATTTTCAAAAAAAATGGCAGTTGAGCTTAGCAGTTTTGCGCCGTTTCGGGTAAAAGCTTTTATTTTGGGATTATCCGGACGGATCCCCGGTGACCTAAGAACATAATCAAACTTTTCTGATTTTGGAGGGTCTGTTTGAAAAAAAAGCTTTATGTTGGCTTTTTTTAAATCTTCCAGCAGCTTTTTTTCAAAATCCGAGCTTTTTTTATCGTCCAGCACGGAAACTTCATTTGATTTTGAAAGAAAGAGGGCGGCTTTTGTGCCTTCTTTCCCCAGGCCGTAAACAATAATTTTTTTGGACTTGAGCATTTTAGAGCACCGCTTTTTGGGCTTTTATGTCGGCAGCAAGAAGTATGGATGCAACTTTGGAAAATTTGACGGTGTCCGATGTCGTGTAATACAGCTCAAATATTTTCTCTTTGGAAGATAATTTATTCTGGTCTAAAATGAATTTTACCCTTTGGGCTACGGCTTTTCCAGAATCTATAACCCTAACCCCTGAGCCTAAGTTTCTTTTGATTTTGTCTTTTATTAGAGGGTAATGGGTACACCCTAAAACCAAAACATCCGCTCCGAAATTTTCAATTTTTGTTGCGTATTTTGGCAAGGTTTGACCAATCGCAATGTAGTCCAGTTCCTCAACCTGGTCTTCGAGTCCGTGGCAGCCGATCCTTAACACCTGGGCGCCGGGGGCGTGATCTTTGATGAGATTTTTAAGATAAGAGCTTTTGGCGGTAGCGGGCGTTGACATCACGACAATTTTTCCTTTTTGACTCTTTTGGGCCGCAGGTTTTATTGCAGGAACAACGCCAATTATGGGAATGCTAAAAGTTTTCCTAAGGTGAGACAGGGCATAACAGGTTGCAGTATTACAGGCAACTACCAGCATTTTTATGTCATGCCCCAGGAGAAAGTGTGTTATGTCTTCCGTTATTTTTTCAAGCTGATTTTGGGTTTTAAGCCCATAAGGAACATTTTTTTGGTCGGCTAAAAAGACTAAATTTTCGTTAGGGAGAAGCTTTTTAATTTCTATTAAAACGGAAAGGCCGCCGACGCCGGAGTCAAATATACCGATAGGTTTCTTACAATGCATTTAAAAAAACGAAAGCCACAAGCCAAAAAGTGCAAAAATAACCTGGGCAAGCCAAAACCTGAAAACTATTTTGGGTTCCGGCCATCCTTTGTGCTGGACCCAAAGGTGGAGAGGCGCAACTTCAAATACCCTCTTTTTGCGGATTTTTTTAGAAAGAATTTGGATTAAAGACGAGGCCACCTCCAAAACGAAAACTCCGCCAATTATGGCGAGCCCGAGGGGTTTTCCTAAAAGTAGTCCGGCTACGGCCAAAGTTGCCCCAAAGGAAAGCGCGCCGACATCCCCTAAAATTATTCTTGCCGGCCAAATATTAAAGTACAAAAAGGCAATTAAAGCACCAATCCAGAGGCCCAAAAATATTGAGAGCGTGGAATCTAAGATTGACGCCGACATCACCAGAAAGGCAATAAGACATATTACCAAAAGGCCGGCCGCCAAACCGTCCAGGCCGTCCGAAATGTTGACCGCGTTTGTAAAAGAAACAATTAAGAAAGCCGCAAAAGGGATATAAAGCGGGCCAAGATTAAAAATGTCGAAAAAACGGATGTTCAGAATGGAAATACCCAAGCTGAAATAAAGCATAGAGGCAACGATTATGGCCAGTATCCACTGGGCTATGAATTTAAAGCGAAACCTGAGTCCCCAGAATTTGGTCTTTTTAAAGCCAAATGTTTTCCTTAAATCGTCTGTTAAGCCAAGCGCCCCAAAGGAGATAAAAGTAAAAAGCAAAACCTCTATTTCTTTTTTGTATGGGTAAACCGAAGTCCTGGTGATACCCAAATACGGAAACAGATAAAAAATAATAAGGTAGAGAAACGTAACGACAAATATAATAAGCGCCCCACCGCCTACCGGTGTTCCGGCTTTGTGTGCATGCAGTTTGTCAAAAATAGGTGTTCTTGCCTCAAATAAGTCCTTTGTCTTTTGCTTCTGGCGAATGAATTTAATCTGGTAAAGTAGGTTTATATAGGGGACCAGAAGAACGCTTACTACAAAAAAGGAAAGTAAAATTAAGCCTAAAATTTGAACCATTGTTACCTATTATATCCTATTTTGCTTGCCGCAGTGGTAGCAGGTAACGTGGGTTGATTTGTGCAAAAGCCCCAAAACAACCCTTTCAAGATGAGCGTGGCGCGAACCTTTTATTAGAATCAGCGATTTTTTATTTGCATATTCCCTTGCCGCTTTTATTGCCTCTTTGGTGTTGGTGACATTTATTATTTTTCCCCGGAATGAGTTTTTTTTGGCTGAAGTGCCAATAACTGCAGCGGCAGCCCCGACAGTTATCAGAACATTGATTCTGCTTTTGGCGACAGCCTCCCCTACTTTTTGATGTGATCTTTTTGAAAGCTGTCCCAGGTCTTTCATTTCACCTAAGATGGCAATTTTTTTAAGCCCTTTTCCCAGTTCTTTTAGGGTATTTATTGACTCTATTGCCGCTTTGGGCGAAGAGTTATAGGTGTCGTCTATAATATTCGATTTCTGGGTGATAATTTGGCTTAGCCTGTGGTTTGGTGCTTTAACTTGCGAAAGTCCCGAGGCAATTTGCTTTAGAGTCAGATTATTTAAAATGCCAATAGTTGAAGCAATGTAGGCTGCTAAAATCTGGTGACGGCCGATGATTTTCCAAGCAACATGCACCATTTGGCCCTTGTAATGGATGCGGAAGCTGGACCCCTGCAGACCCTGTTTGAAATTCGAGATTTTTATACCATTTTTATTTTCTTTGCCCACAGCCAAAACTGTTGCTTTTGTAACTTCTTTTAGTTTTGCGCTTAATTTGTCATCGCCGTTTAGTACTGCGTAACCTCCAGCCGGCAAGGCTTTTATGAGTTTTGATTTTTCTTCATAGACCCCGGCTGTGTTTTTAAAATATTTCGTGTGAGTTGCAGCAATATTTGTGACTGCGGCAATATTAGGTTTGGCAATATCGAGGTAATAGTCCATATCGCCGGGATGCTCAACACCATATTCAAGAATCAGAAAGTTGTCCCATGGTTTTGTCCTCAATATAGCCTGAGGAATTCTAAAGGTTGGGTCTAAATCCTCGCCGCCTACGACACAATTATATTTTTGCGATAAAACCTTACTGACGGCATTCTGGGTTAAAGTTTTGCCTACACTGCCGGTTATTCCGATAACCTGAATGCCCGGCAACATTTGAAGATATAGCCTGGCAATTTTTGCCCGAACCAAGTGAAGCGGTTTTTTCCAGCTTTCGATTTCCGAGAATACCTGCTGCGGCATATTGTTTAATGCGAAATTATACATTACTGAAGCTTAAGAAAACAAACTGTAGTGGCAATCTAATTTGACAAAAATCAGCTGGATTTTTTGATTTTGGCGCCAATTGCGGAAAGTCTTTCAACGAGGTTTTCGTAGCCTCTTTCTATAAGTTCGGACTTATCGATTTCACTTTTGCCTTCTGCCGCCAGGGCCGCTATAACCAGAGCGATTCCCGCCCTTATGTCCGGCGTGTCAAGTTTTCGGCCATGGAGCTCGGTCGGGCCATAGACAAATACTCTGTGTGGATCGGCAATTTCGACCTTGGCACCCATCGAGAGCAGTTTATCGACAAAAAACATGCGCGACTCGTACATCCAATCGTGAAGAATTGTAACTCCGTTTGCCTGCGTTGCCAAAACAATCATCGGTGCCATTAAATCAGTCGGGAAACCTGGCCACACGTCGGTTACTACTTTCTCGACTGCTTGTAATTTTCCTCCGGTTACTATCAGCTTATTTTCTTCCAGGCTAAAGTTAACACCAAATTTCGCAAGAGTTAAAAGAATCATATCCAGATCTTCTTTGACAACCGGGGAAATTTCAAGTTTTTCACAGGTTATAGCAGCCAGAATTGCAAATGTTCCGACTTCTATGTGGTCCGGCCTGACTGCATGAACAGCAGCAAGCAGTGTTTGGGTACCTTTAATCTTGAGAATATTTGTGCCGATACCTTCGATTTTGGCACCCATTTTGACCAGAAAATTACACAAATCAACAACATGCGGCTCGGAAGCGGCGCGTTTTATGATAGTTTCACCATCGGCTATACTTGCAGCCATGATAGCGTTTTCTGTCGCGGTTACCGAAGATTCCATCAAAAAAATCTGCCCCGGAGTGAAGTTTTGGGCAGAGACTTTGAATGATTCGTTTGCGGCTTTTATTTTGGCACCCATTGCCTTTAGTACCTGAAAATGGGCATCCAGCGGTCTTCTGCCAATAACGTCGCCGCCCGGGTAACCCATAGTGACTTCACCGACTCTTGCTATTATTGGAGCAACCAGCAAAACCGATGCCCTTAATTTTTGAGTCAATTCGGCCGGAAGGGTGGCTTTTTTTATATCGCGACAGTTAATTGTTAAAGTCGGAGTATTCAAGCCTTCGATTTTGGCACCACAGATTTCCATTAGCTTAGCCATAGTGGAAACGTCTGAGATGGCGGGGACATTTTCAATTACACACGTCTCTCGGGTTAAGATGCAGGCTGCCATAAGTGGCAGAACCGAATTTTTATTGCCGGCAACGTGAATTCTTCCAGATAATTTTTTATTTCCTTCGACTAAAAGTTTGGCCATACTTTTTTAAAAATTACCGATTAGAAAAATTTCTTCCTTTAAATTTAAGTCGTACTTTTCTTTGGCTTTTTCCTTGATGATTTTAATCAATTCTAACACGTCGGAAGCCGTGGCATTCTCGGTGTTTAATATGAAATTTGCATGGTGTGGTGAAATTTCCGCCCCGCCTATTCTTTTCCCTTTTAAACCCATACTTTCTATAATGTAGCCGGTTGAGGTTGTCAGGTGCGGTGTCTGAAGCCTGATTGCCTCCTGGGGCGTGATGTTTTGAAAAATACAGCCGGAACAGGCAACTCCGATCGGCTGCTCGTCGTTTCTTCTTTTGACATTGTTCATTGCAACCTGCCATAAGGCTTCCTTATTACTGGCAACATCAAGGCGAAAGGTTGCATCAAGAACTATCTCCCGAGTTTGTTGAAGTTTGGAATAATCGTAGGAAAACTCAAAATAATCCTGCTTATAAGTTTTTATTTGCTGGGTTTTGGGGTCAAAAACTGTAGCGGTTAGAAGTTTGTTTCCAATAAATTCGTCTTTTTCAACTTCAAAATGGGCATTAATTTTAATGCCGCCCCCAACTGTACCGGGTACCGAAAGCAAAAATTCCAAACCTTCCAGCCCTTCGTCTATTGTGAACCTTGCCAAACGATTCATCAGAGTTCCAGATGAAGCCCAAACTACAGCGCTTTTGATGCTTTTGCCGTCTTTACCAAGGGTTCCTTTGATGCCTACAAGTTTAACCTCATCAACCTTGTTTTTTATAACAATGCCGTCAAAACCATTGTCCGAGACAAGTACATTTGCCCCCATACCCAAAACTACATAAGGAATACCGAGTTTTGTTGCTAAAGTCAGCGCATGCCTGAAATCTTCAGAAGTTTTGGCTTCAAAAAACAGTCTGGCAGGCCCTCCAATTTTAAAATATGTATGGCGCGATAGGGGCTCGTTTTCAAAAACCCGAAGCGGGCCTATTGTATTTTTAAATTCCTGAAATTTATCCATTTTCCGCCTTTGTTAGTTCGTACAACTTGTAAATGTCTCCTGCACCCATTGATAAGACCACATCATAATCTTTTAAATTTTTGGCAACAAGTTTTGCAGTGTTTTCAACGGACCCAGTATATTGCGCTTTTGGGCCTACCGCTTCCTTTAATTTCTTTGACAGATTGTCGCTTACTGACTTTTCACGGGCCGTGAAAATGTCGGTGATATAAATTCCGTCTGCCGATACTGCCTTGAGAGCTGAAACGAACTCGCTGAAAAATCTGCTTAGCCTGGTAGGCATGTGCGGTTCGAGAACTAAAAGAACCTTTTTGTTCTTAAATTTATCCTTTAAGGCGTTAGTTGTAGTTTTTATAGTGTAGGGCTGGACTGCATAATCGTCGTAAAACAGGCTTCCTTTTATAGTGCCTTTTTGCTCCAGTCTTCTTCCTAAACCTTTGAACGAGGTGACAGACTCGACTGCCTTTTGAAGATTTAAATTTAAAGCTTTGGCAACGGTCAGGGCAAATGCCGCATTTTCTTTTCTGAAGTCACCGATAATTGAAAGTCCACCTATTTTAAAGTTTTCAACTTCTCTGATATTTATCTTGTTTTGAATTTTGGAGGCTAAATTTTGATCAGCTTTGGAGATTATCAACATGCCATTTGCTTTTATGTTCAGTATGAAATTCCGATAAGCATTGGCTGAATCTTTGGGGTTTTTGAAAAAATCCGGATGCTCCCACTCGGTATTTAGAATAACTGCCATGTCGGGTCTATAATTTAGAAAATTGTTGAAGTACTCGTCGGCTTCACAAATGTAATACTTTGATTTCCCTACCCTAAAATTGCTTCCCCATTCAAGCAGGGATGCGCCGATTTCGCATGTTGGATCACAGCCCGCGTCAGTCAGGATCTTGGCAATCATTGCAGTTGTTGTGGACTTACCGTAGGCTCCTGCTACTGCAATAACGAATTTGCCCTCCTGCAAGATCTTACCTTGAAATTCCTGCCAGGTGATAACTGGTATGCCTCTGGATCTTGCTTTTTCAAGTTCCCGGTTGTTCGGGTCAAGAATTAAAATTGCCGGAGAAACAACAAGAACATTTATGCCTTCCAAATGAGAAACGCTGTGGCTTTTTTCTATCGGTATATTGAGTTTTGAGGTGTACGGACTATTGCCGGCCTGATCGCATCCTGAAACTTTGTAGCCTAACCCTTTGGCGATTCCCGCTACGGCTGCCGCGCCTGCCCCGGATATACCCATAAAATGTATGGTTTTGGAAATTTTCAGATTGGCCGCTACAAGTTCAGCTGGGCTATTGACCCCATGCCACTCCCGGGGGTCTTCGAGAGTGAAAGTCTCCACTTTTTGATTTTGAAAAATAGCCAACTCTATTAAATCCGTCAGATAAAGCTCGCCCGTTGCCTTAGAAGGCGAGAGTTTTGAAATGTTTTCAATAAGCCATTTTTTTTGAAAGAAATAGACACCGTCGCTGACCTCATTTATTTTAAGTTGGTCGGGGACTGCGTCTTTTTCTTCGACAATTGCCGAAACTTTCGAATTTTTGCGCACAATCCTGCCAAGACCCGTAGGATCTTCTTTAATCACAGTAATAAATGTAATTTTCGCCTGGTTTTGAACGTGCTTTAAATAGACATTTTTGATTGTTTGGGGCCTATACAGTGCAGTATCGTCCCCATAAAAAATGCCGATTGTTTCTTCCTGCTGACTTTGAGACTTTATGGCGCTTAACACGGCATCGGCTGTACCTCTTTGTTCTTCTTGGATAATACATTCGACTTGCCCACCTAGTTCTTTCTGAATATTAAATATGTTCTCTTTGTTACAGACAACAAGCATCTGGGTAGGTTTTATACTCTTGAGTAATTTTATAGTTCTTTCAAGCATTGAGCGTTTCCCGATTTTGTGGAGAACTTTAGACAAGGTGGATTTCATTCTTTTTCCTTTACCTCCTGCCAGAATAATTGCTGAGAAATTATTTGCCATTATTTATCCTTTCCTTTTTCCTATTGCTTTTTCGACTTCTTTTACTTCATCCCAAGGATAATCGGTATTTCCAATAGTCATACTTTTTTCGTGACCCTTACCTAAAAATACTACAATATCTCCCTTTTTTGCTAAGTTGATTGCAAGCCGAATTGCTTTTTTTCTATCGGCAATTTTAAAGTAGTCAATGTTTTCTTTCTTACCGGTTTTTTTAAAGCCTCTTGAAATTTCTAAGACGATTGCGCTAGCTTTCTCGCTCCTTGGGTCTTCGGAAGTGATAACCGAAACGTCGGCCAGATTTGCTGCTATTTCCCCCATAACTTCTCTTTTGGTTTTGTCACGCTCACCGGCGGAACCAAAAACCGCGATGAGCCTAGACTTTTCCGATTTTTCTTTTTTTAGTTCCCCTAATACATTTTTTAGCGCATTCGGAGTATGGGCAAAATCAACGATTGCCCTAAAATTTTGGCCAATACTAATTTGCTGCATTCTGCCGGAAATACCTTTAAAACTTTTCAGCGCTTCCAATATTTTAGTTTTTGGAATACCGACCATAGAAGCCGCAGCGGCAGCCGCCAGCGCGTTTGACCTGTTATATGCTTGAGTAAATATAGGCCTCAGGGGGTGCGATTTTAAATTGAAATCAGCATGTTTATCCAATGAATAGGTAATTATTTTACCCGATATTTTATCTTTTAAAACTTGGTAAGACTCGTCGTCCATGTTGAGGATGGAGATTTTAGCATGCTTAAAAAGCTTTAGCTTTGCGTTTGCATAATTTTGCCATGTTTTATGATAGTCCATGTGGTCGCTTGTGATATTGGTTGCAACGGCAATTTTGAAATTAATAAAGGCAAGCCTGTTTTGTTCCAGGCCGTGAGATGTAGCTTCTACTATTAGGTACTGACTTTTTGCGTCTAATGCCCTTTTTATGAGTTTTTGCACCTGAAACGGGCTCGGAGTTGTGACATGGAAGCCTGTATCAAGATGCTTGCTGTCTATTTGGGCCCCAATTGAGGACACCATAGATACCCTATAACCCGCATTTTTGAGTATGTGAAAAATCAAATTAACCGTTGTTGTTTTGCCGTCTGTGCCGGTTACACCTATTATTTTCAGCTTTTTGCCTGGAAAATGAAAATAGAAGGCCGATAGAAAGGCCTGAAGAAAGTGATAGTAATTTTTAACTTTTTGCCAGATCACAAGATTATGTTATTTTATCATCAAACCGCCCCGAATTCAAACCTATAGGATTGATTTCCAGCTTATTTAGGTATAAAATTTGCTTATGATTTTGAGGGAAATGTTATTGCGATGGCGAGTTGAGAATGCTGGGCTTAGTTTGCGTGATTTACCCGCAAATAGAAATACAACGGCATATGTAGAAACACGCAAAGATCTCTCCCCTGAAGCCTTGAAGCTATGGAATAGCCGTAAATATGGCGCTATCGCCGCGTCCATTCTGGGTGACGAGGTTATAAAAAAAGTACTTAACGATTTATCCGGACAGGAACGGCAATTATTGGGACACTATCTGGTTGGGAAAGTAGCGTCGGATGATCTACCAACGATTAGGCAATTACCCGAAGGGCATCCTCAAAAAGCTGCTTATTCCGAAATATTCGGTAAAGAAAGAAGAGCAGTGTCAGGGCTTACAACTAAAATGGAAGCGGAATTAGCGGAAAGATTGGGTCAGGAAACGGCGGTAGAGATCGTTGGAGATGTATCGGAAGTATTAGCCGGCGCAGCCGATGATGCAAAACGGATTTTTCTAAGACCGGTAACACCGGAGTTTAGCCAGGATTCGAGAGACGATACTATCGCGCTCCGGATGAGAGCAAGAATGCAGGAGCTAAAACAGGTTAAAGAGATACCCCGAAAGCAAAGTTAGGTTTTTGAAAATTTCTTCTAAATCTTCGACTTAAGTAAGTCAAATAGTATCAAAATGGAGCTCTGCAATAGCTTAAACGAAGCAGGCGAATATTTGGCAGACAACAACACTATTTGCCAAATATGGCTTAGATCAGGCTAGCTATACTTTTTTTAACTTTACCGATTGTCCACTTTTTTTGAGAAAAGAAAAACAAGTAAACTATTTCTAAAACTCCGACAGTATTTAAGATCAAAACAGCAATGAACCAATATTTTTCTTCATTTCTTGCGGAATGCCAAAGGGCCAAACCTTTCCAAATGAAAGACCAGGCTACCAAAACAAAAAGTATGATAGTACTTGCAAGAGGTTGATTCTTATCGAAGCTGAGGATGTAGTCTTTTAAAAAAGCATCCATACATCTTTATACTAACACTTTAATTTGAATTAGGCGAGATTGAAAGATAGTTGAAAATATCTTTGGCTATTCCAAAGAAAGTAGGAGCGGCTGTTTCGGAACCGAAGATTGACGATGATGGTTCGGTAAAGCGAACAAGCATTACAAATCTGGGATTTTCGGCCGGAGCAAAACCGACAAAACTTGCTATAGTTTTTGTCGGATCGTAGTGGCCGGCGACAGGAATTTGGGCCGTACCGGTCTTGCCGGCTATACTGTAACCTTTTGGAACAAAGGCTTTTGCTTCACCTTTTTCGACAGCATTGACCATCATTTCCGTCATTAATGCAGAAGTTTTTTGAGATATAACCTGACGTTCGTTTGGAGAGTTGGTATGCATTTCATGACCATTTTCCACAATTTTTTCAACAACCCTGGGGTTTATTAATTTTCCGCCGTTGGCAATTGCCTGAACAGCCTGAACCATTTGAATTGGCGTTACAGCAAGGCCCTGGCCAAATGATGCGGTCGCAAGATCAATAGGTCTCCATTCGTCCTTGGGCCTTATGAGGCCGGGGATTTCACCCTGAACGTCTATTCCCGTTTTTGAGCCAAAGCCGAATTTTCTAATATAATCTGAAAATCTGTCTACACCAAGTTTTTGGGAAACAAATGTCATACCAACGTTGTCGGAGTGCTCTATTACCTCCGTCATAGTTGAATTTGGATGATATTGCTTGTTCCAAGTCTCGATCTTGTAATCTCCTATTTGTTTAGGGCCGCTGCAGGCATCACAACGGGTGTTTGGATCAATAAGTGATAAATCAAGCGCAGCGGACATTGCCACCAATTTGAACGTACTTCCAGGCTCGTAAGCATCCGAGACGGCAGGGTTTTTAAAGTCCTGCTCGCTATATTCAGAAAACAAGCCGGGGTTATAGTTGGGATAAGTTGCCATAGCCAGAATATGGCCGGTTTTGGGATCGGATACGATAACCGTTCCGTCTTTGGCTCCATACTTTTGAACATCCTGGGAAAGTCTTTTTTCAACGATATACTGGATTGAACGGTCGATTGTTAAATAAAGCGAATCTCCCTCCTTGGGCGGAATTGAGCGATAGCTTCCAACCAATATCGGAAAACCCAATGGATCTTTTTCCTCTCCAAGCCTTCCGTCCTGGCCTTTTAGCTGGCCATCGTAAAAACCTTCCAATCCAAAATAGCCTGTATCGTCACCAAATTTATTGGAACCAACAAATCCTAATAGGTGTGCTGCCATGGATGCTTCCGGATAAAACCTTTTTGTGTCCCTTTCAAAATCCAGTCCTTTTAGGGAAAGGCTGTCTATTTTTGTTTTTAACTCGAGCGGTATTTTCCGGGCAAGTTGAACCCAAAAAAGCTTTTTATCGGATAGCTTTTCGGCAAGAATCTGTTGTTCGTTTTTGATTTCCTCGTCTTTTTGTTTTTGTTCGTCCTCGCTAAGCTGAGCAGATGATGTCGAATACTTCTCCGGTATTAAAAAGGGGGAAAGCTTTTGGGCTACAGTATTTACATCGCCTCCCAATTCATTTGGCTGGCCATAAAGTAGAAATGCCTCCTGGTTGGCAACAAGAGGAAAGCCGTCGGAAGCGTAAATTTGGCCACGGGAGGCGGGGATTTTGCTTTCGTTGGCTATACCAGATGAGTTGGTTGCGACCTTTGCCAAAAACTGCCAGTAGAATAGCCGAGAAATGATGACCGCAGCAATGACGTAGGCTGCTATTTGGAAAACTTTAATCCTATCCACTAGTATCTTAGTTTAACAAAATTAAGGAATCTCTTCTTACTTGAGGATAATCGGATCTTTAGCGCTGACAAAACCCATATCGGCAGCCTTTTGGGAAAGAGTTTGAAAAGAAGAAGCCTGGGCAATTTGCACCTTAAGTGTCATATTTTGATCTTTAAGGTCGGCGATCTGTTTTTGGATTCCGGCGAGCTTTTGACCATCGGTTGCCAGATTATTGGCAAAAACCAGTTGTGCAAAAAAGAGACTAAAAACAAGGGTTGCCAGAACAACCAGAATTCGTACTCTAATTTTTCCTATTAAATTGTAGTTTGGCTGCTTTTTGGCAACCCGAAAATCATACATAAGACTTTTCCAAGGAGACAACCTAATTCGGTTTTCTCCTTGGTATTCCTCTTTCCCTTTATTTGACTAATTTCAGCGGCAAAGCCTGACTGAAATTAAATATTTAGATTTTCTCCGCTACGCGGAGTTTTGCGCTGCGGGACCGTGGGTTTTTTTGAATTTCCCCGGCCCCCGGGCCGATTGGGGTTTTTGTTATAGTTTTCAAGCGGGCAGCTTGCTTGAAGAATCGTTTGACTATTGCATCTTCAAGTGAATGAAAACTTATAACTGCCAACCGGCCTCCTTTCTCTAATATTTCAACAGTCTGCGGTAAAGCCTCTTGTAAATTTAATAATTCACTGTTTACCACTATTCGCAATGCCTGGAAGGTCTTTGTTGCGGGATGCAATTTCGACCTGACATGGTATTTTGCGTACACCTCACTTACTATTTGGGCAAGTTCCTTTGTTGAGTCAATTTTTTTTAGCTGACGGGCGCTAGAAATAGCGCCAGCAATTGGCCAACTAAGCTTTTCCTGCCCAAAATCTTTAATAATTTCATTTAGCCTCCTTCTTTCGAAATTATTGATAAGATCTGCTGCGGTTATTTGTAAAGTCGGATCCATTCTCATATCCAGCGGGCCTTCTTTTTGAAAACTAAAGCCTCTTTTTGCTTCGTCCAGTTGGTGTGACGAAACTCCCAAGTCGAAAATTACACCCGACACGTTGGTGAACCCAAACTTTACTGCAATGCTTTTAATGTGCGAAAAATTATCATTTACCAAAATTACGTTTTTTTGTCCTATTTTTCTTAAATAATCCAAAGCTTGCGGGTCCCTATCTATTGCAAGTACAGTTCCACCTCTTTTTGAAATTTCCTCTGTGTGCCCTCCCCCACCTGCTGTCGCGTCTATATATAAAGCACCTTTTTTAACGTTAAGTGCGTCCGTTGCTTCTTTTAAAAGTACGCTTT
>JAKALT010000004.1 GCA_021813125.1 bacterium
TTGGTGAAACAGACTAGAACTTGCTTAAATTTCCTTTGAGAAATATGTGCATGTTTTAAGTATATGTTTTTCATTGTCTAAACAAGATATTCTAACACTCAAATGTGTTTAATCTTGTCTAGACCCTTTGTAGACTCCGTTACAATTAAAAAGTAAAATAAGGACACTAATGTTATCCACAGGACTCAGATTTTTAAACTTTTTGCACGTGGGAGTGTTTTGCAATTCTCTATGACGTGAAAGTGGAATAATGAACAGTAAATTTGACGACAAAAATATATACAATTTTTGGGAAAGCAACGGTTATTTTAATGCTGACGTAAAATCTCAAAAACCAACTTATTCCCTTTTGATGCCACCTCCAAACCTGACTGGGGAGCTGCACTTAGGGCATGCGATGCAGCATTCGGTACTTGATGCTATTGCCAGATTTAAACGTTTACAGGGTTTTAATGTTTTATTACTGCCAGGTGTAGACCATGCCGGTATCCAGTTCGAATCTACCTTCGACAAGAAAATTGCACGGGAAAAGTTATCTAAACAAAAATTGGGTCGCGATAAGTGGCTTGAGGAAGCATGGAAATTTAAAGACGAAGTTTACAAATCAGTTTCGCATACTTGGAGATTTCTAGGTATTTCTGCCGACTGGTCACGTGAAGTGTTTACTTTGGATGAGGGACCAAGGCGCGCTGTTTATTTTCAATTTAAAACTTTTTGGGATAAGGGTTTGATTTATAAAGGCCCCTACATTGTGCAGTGGTGTCCAAAAGACAATACTGCTATAGAAAATGTCGAGTTGGAATATGAGGAAAGGAAAGAAAAGCTTTACTTTTTAAAATATGGCCCTTTGACACTGGCAACCGCAAGGCCCGAAACAAAATTTGGAGACACAGCAATGGCTGTTAATCCGAACGACAAACGCTACAAAGATTATGTCGGTCGCGAATTTGAAATTGAAACGCTTGCCGGAAAAAAGAAAATGCAGGTTATTGCCGATAGCGCAGTTGATCCCAAATTTGGTACAGGAGTCATTAAAGTTACACCGGGCCATGATTTTACAGACTATGAAATAGGAAAGAGGCACAATCTGCCGATTGTTACTGTCGTCGATAAACATGGAAAGCTGACCGAAATTGCCGGAAAGTACGCTGGAATGAAAGTCCTTGAGGCGCGAGAAGCGATGCTGTCAGAACTTAAGGAAAAAGGTATTTTAGTTAAGACTGAAGATTATGTACATAATGTGGCGGTTTGCGAGAGGTGCAAAAGTGTTGTCGAACCTTTGATTTCGGAAGAATGGTTTGTGAAGGTGGGGGATATAGCCAAAGAGGCTATCCACGTGATAAATGCCGACAATATCAAATTTCTGCCTAAAAATTACAAGAAGATTTTAGTGGAGTGGCTTGATTCAATCCATGACTGGTGTATTTCGAGGTCTTTATGGTGGGGCCATAGAATTCCTGTTTGGTACCCTTCGGCTCAGGATGCCCGTTCAGGAAAAGTAGCAAACGCCAAGATATCACTTGAGTCTCCAGGGAAAGGTTGGGTGCAGGACGAGCAAGTTTTGGATACGTGGTTTTCTTCCGGACTTTGGCCAATGTCAACGCTAGGTTGGCCTTCAGGCGATAAAGGGGCTTTTGATTCGGATCTTGCCAAGTTTTTTCCCTGGGATTTTGAAATAACTGCACCGGAAATTAAATATTTATGGATTGCCAGAATGATTATGCTTTCCAAATATTTTGTAGACGATATCCCTTTCAAAACAATGTTTTTCCATGGAATGCTAAGGGATCTTGAAGGCCGCAAATTTTCTAAATCTCTTGGTAATGGCATTGAGCCGCAATACCTAATCGACAATTGGGGTGTGGATGCAACCAGAATGGCTCTTTATACATATGCAATTCCCGGACGCGATGGGCGAGTTTCCAGGGCGACGCTGGATGAAAGGGGAAAGAATTTTAGGAATTTTGGGACAAAGTTGAGGAATGTGGCGCGTTACATCATTGATCTTAAGCAGCCTGCGACCAGAGACCAGAGACCAGTGGAAAATGGTGATGACAAAAAGATAATTGAGGATCTTGAAGAGACTGTCAAAAAAGTAACTAAAAATCTTGAGTCACTAGAGCTGCATTTGGCTGTTGAGGAAATTTACGAATTTGTTTGGCACAAGTTTGCAGATAAATACATAGAATCGACCAAACAGAGGAGGGCTGATGCACAGCCGACTTTAGAGCATGTTTTAAAGCAAGTTTTGATTTTGCTTCACCCTTTTATGCCTTTTTTGACAGAGGAGTTGTATCAAAAATTTGAAGTCAAGCGTGAATCGATAATGATAGAGGACTGGCCAATAACAAAAATTTAAAAGTTGACTTATAATTCATCTGCTATATGAACGGCACTCCGGAAAGAACTCCTATAGCTGCACAGAGGGCGCAAAAGGTTGCAGAGATGTTTGCCGAGGGGCTTAGAAATGGAAAAATAGATATCGTCGATGGTGTTTATTGGAAGGATGGTGCAGATAAACCAGTTATTATCACCATAAGTGCATCGTCTGATGATAGGGTAAAGGGTAGTGGTTCAAAAGCAGAGTCAGATTATCAAGATCTTCTGGCGCTGAGGGCAGCAATTGCAGGTATGTTGCATCAGTATAGTCCTGAAGTTGATATTTTATATCAAGCCAGATTTGTTTCTATACCTGACAACGGCGCTGATAGAATTGCTCAACTAGTAGATGGTTACGAAATAACTCAAATACCTGTTAAAAGTTAATTCCCGCAAAATTAACGCGATAATTACCGCATGAACTGAAGTATCAAGTGGGTCAAAAGTTTCAGAGGTATCAAATGTTATTCCGCCTTTTCTTCAGGGGCTTTTTCTTCGGCTTTTGGTTCTGAGCCTTCGGCTGGGGCTTCGCCTTCTGCTTTTTCTTCACCTTCGGCAGGAGCCTCTGCAGCTGCTTCGGCCGCTGCTTCTGCTTGTTCGGCTTCGACTTCAGCTTCAAGCGCTTCCATTTCTTTGGTTACAAGCTCACCGATTGATGCGACAACAAGATCTTCCTCCGCTTGAACCTCGATTTTGGACCTGTCGATTTTTAAATCTTTAACACGAATTTCGTCACCGATGTTTTCGAGCTTTGTGATATCGACTTGGATATTTTCAGGTAGGTCTGCAGGTAAGGCCTCTACTTCAATTTCTGAAACAGGGGTAAGAAGGAGGCCGATTTTCTTTTCAACTGCAGGAGCCTCTCCTGTAATTTCCAATGGGACATTTACCTTGACTTTTTCGGAAAGGTTCACTTGGTAGAAATCAATGTGAAGAGGTTCGTCGGTTACAGGGTGAACCTGGATGCCGCGCACCAAAACGGGTTTTTTCTCGGAATCGACCGAAAGGCTAATGATGCCTGTTTCGCCTGCTTTTTCAAAAACTTTATGGAATTCTCCAGCCTTAACTTGGACATGGATTGTCTTAACCTTATGGCCAAAAACATGTGCGGGGATAATTCCTTCTTTTCTTAACTGTTTGACCTTACGACCAATAACTGTCCTCTTTTGGGCTGTTAGCGGTATCTGTTCCATTTGAGGATGATAACAAATTTAGCGCATTGCGGTCAACTTACTTTTTTCCCAGTTCTATATCGTACTGCCTGTCAGATGAAAGGTCTGAAGTAATTTGTATATTTTGTTTGCCTTGATAGGATTCGTCATTGTTTAAAGATTTTACTTCCAGAAAACCGGGAAGGTTGAAGCGAAACGTTATCGGGTCACGATTTGTGCCCGGCTGCTTTTGGATGTAAAAATTATATGTCGGTGCCTGTTCCAATTTGACATTTTTGGGTATGCGGTATGTGAAAGTAATCGTTTTTGTGGATTTGATAGGAACTTCCACATAAGTTGCAAAAACAGTCATATTGTTTTGGGTTGTAACTTCGACATCTTTAAGATTTGTATTATCACCATTTTCAACTGCAAAAAGACTAGATGAAAATGGGGTGTAAACTCTTAAGTAATTAATGTATTTGCCTGCGGGCCATGTGTCTGCCTGACTGTTGTTTTTATAGGTAATTTTAAGTTTGGCGACGAGGTCTGCATCACGGCCGATGGTCATTTCATAATCAATACTTCTTTCGATTTGCCTGTTTACTTTGTTGGCACCTAAATTTGCTTCAGAAAGTGCTAAGAAATCACGTGTGCCTTTTGTATCGTCGGTTGGATTATAAAAAGTCGGAGGAAGAGGGTGGTCCCAACCTTTGCTTTTTACAAAAGATGCTAAATTTTGATCGTCGAACGATAGCATTAAATGCGACTGCTCGAGCGCTTCTTTTGTGGCTAGAATGATTCCCGCCCAAGGTGCGGGATTATCCTTTGTGGGGTTTGAAGTCAATTTAGACGTTATATTCTGAAAAAGGCTACCGGTTAATGTCGCAAAAAAATCCTTCTTCTGGGTTGAACCCGGGAAAAAACCAACTTCCGAATGGTACTCGCCCCGCTCAAACAGATTTTGTGCGGTTATAGTTTCGTTATAATCCGAAAGTTTTATAGGGCCAATTTTGTCCAGAAGCCACTGAATGTAAGTGAGGTCGACAGATATAACACCGTTAACATCTGTACCTGTCTCTTTTTTGTAAAAGTCTTTTGCCGTTGCGGCGTTTAAGGCAAAATCAGTACTCCAGTTGGAATCCCGAAGGTAGAGTTGTTTTATACCCAGCTTTTCCGTTAATGGGGGCGGCGGAGTGATTTTTTCTTTTAGCTGGCCATCTATGGCGTAGATATCATTTACCGAAACGTTTTGAAACTTACCCTTTTCAATGTTAATTAAGGCGTAGCTTCCGATAAAGCCCCCACCGGGTCTTAGCTCCGAGTTGTTTTCCAAAAGGACCAAATAGGTTTTTTTGCCATCCTGAGAAACAAAATCGGCTGTAAAGTTTACAAGCTCGAGCGCTGATTGCGACATGCTATTTAAAATTTCAAGGGACTCTTGCGCAGATTTTATTTGTTTCTTGGGAAAATTAACCGGTGAATTTTTAATAAGTTCCAGTGCTTCTGCCGAAAGGCGATATGAATTTTGATAATTTGCAGTTGGTGTATCGTAATCGGAGATGCTATTAGTGTTTTTATCGAAAATATTTTTTATGTTTTGGGTAAATAGTTGAGTTCCCTGAATGAAAAATGAAAGCGACTGAGCACTTTTTTGTGATGCCAGAAAAATTTCTGCGGGTTGCGGGTTATTTTTGTTAAAAATCCTGGCGGGGTAAGTTAATATTGCTGTCTTGTTGTAGGCTGCCTTGAAAGATTTCGCGGCAGAATCCGCTTCTTTTTGGGCTTTTTGAAAATTGCCTGCCATAAGCTCTCCTTTGGCAAGCGTAATGTTGTGGATACCCAAAAATGTATCAAGTGCAGTTTTGCCAATTGTCAAAACCAAAACGACCATTAAGGCAA
Organism: bacterium; assembly: GCA_021813125.1. GTDB lineage: Bacteria > Patescibacteriota > Microgenomatia > Curtissbacterales > GWA2-41-24 > JAKAJD01. Next base: position 5,433 of record JAKALT010000004.1, read on the forward strand.
TCAAAACTTTCTTGAGATTAAATCGGTTTGTGACACGAGGAATTTTGAAGATCTTTTTGGGGGAAGACCTGGCCAAATTTTCCTTCTTTTTTTCTATTGCTTGTGACTGCTGGGATTGCGTGTCCGGCTTAGGTTGACTGGCTTTTTGCAACGTAACTAGATCTCTAACTTTTAAAGATTCTAAAGTTAATTTCAAACCTTCGGAAAGACTAATTTTGGGCGAATACCCCAAATCTAATATTCTGACAATCGGTTCTGGTGTTTGGGCTATGTGTTGTTTTTCCCCTGAAAAAAACAGGCCGAGCTCTTTTGAGAGCGTGCCTCTTGCTGCTGTCTGAATTTCGTAGGCGGCAGAAAGCGATCTTATGGCCGGTTGGGAAACAATGAACCTGATGTTTTTATGGTCTTTGGAAAAGATTAGTTTTTGGATTGCCTCTGTGGCATCGGTGATATAGGTAGGGTAGACCATTTCCATACCTTCTTTTTCCAGGATCACCTTGTCGGTTTTTGCAGCTTGAGAAATTAGGTTTGCAAGCGTATTGCCTGCTGTGAAATAGTCGCCTTGTTTTGTTTGGTTTAGTTGGCTTATGGGCATATCCGAACCGTAAACGTCACCAACTAAAAAAAGTTTTAAGTTTTCTTTCAATTTTTGATCCTGGCCAAGATGCTCAAAAATTTGAGTATTGGAGGTAATTGGCGCTAGAAAAAAAACTTTTGTATTACCCTGCTTGGCAATACTAATTAAGTTTGCAGTTTGAGGTGGCAGACTTGAAGCTTGGTTGAATGTCCCTATTTGGGGCAGTTCATTTGTGAGGTTGAGAATGACATCAAAGTCAGGAAAATGAGCCGGGATCGGCTGGGCTAAATCGACTTGGGCAAATGTAAAGTTGGGACTTTGTAAAACTTCGTCCGGAGGATTAAGGCTTCCTAATCCAAAGACAATGTGGTTTTGCGATAAAAAGGCTTTTGAAAGGGTGGCACCTAAAAATGAACCGGCATTGGTTATGAGAACATGCAGCTTCTTTGGGGCAGACGGTTCCATTAAACTTCAATGTATGTTTTTAAACCTAAAATTAAAAATGCAAAAATTATACCGAAAATAAAACCTGCTGCCGAAACTAACTTTGAGTTAATCGAATGGTAGGAAACAGAAACTTCGTCTGATATTGGACTTAAGGTTATTGCCGGTCCGTTTGGGTTTAGGTCATGCATTTTTTGATTGAAGATTTTAGGGAGGTCCCCCATCGCCAATTTTGGTGCCCCAGCCTCGTTTGATGTTACTGTAATTTGGATTACTTGGGGGGCAAGTTTTCTGACACTTATTGATGCATTTAAATTTGCCGCCGCGTTTTGCAAATCCGAACTGGAAAGAATGGCCACTGCCGTGTCAGTTTCGTTAATAGCAGTACTTTGGGAGAAGTAACCGCCAAAATTGTATCCTTGAGGTGATTGGGCTTCTAAATTAGAAAGATAGAAAACATTTTGAGATCTAAAACCGGACTGGATGCGGGGTGCACTAAAGTAGGATACTAAGCCGATGACAAGGCCAACTGCCAAGACAAAAAATATGTCCTTTTTGGCGATTCTTAGGAATTTTTTAAGCTCCATGCGCGTCTAGGGCAAGATTTACTTGCCAGTCTGCCTCCTTGTTTTTTTCTCTGGGAATGTATGTAACGGCGATGCTTTTGAAATTTGATTCAAGTTGTCTTACTTTGACAAGCAAATCCCTAATATTGGCATTTTTAACTTTATATACGCCGGTCATTTGCGAGACAACTAATTGAGAATCCATAAAAAACTTTAATGGTTCATCTTTAAATTTTTTAGATAACCAAATGAGTGCTTCAATGACGGCGGTATACTCGGCCACGTTGTTTGTAGCAATTCCAATATAACCATTTTGCCGATAGATGATTTTGCCTTTTTGAAAAACAACAAAGCCGTAAGCAGCAGGACCAGGATTGCCGCGGGCTCCACCGTCTGTATAAATTTCTATCACGTAGGTATTTTAATCATTTGAGGACGTCTGGGGCAACGGGCGCAGAGGAAGTGCTGCGGCCAATAGGTGATTTTAGGGCGAGGGCCAGAAGAAGGAGAATGAGAGCTTCAGAAATAACTGTTATGGCGCTTGCTGCTAAAAATCCGTATTTAGGTATAAAAAGAAGATTGGCGGTGATATTAAAAAGTGCTCCGATAGCGTATACAAAAATCAAGGTTTTCTGCTTGTTATGGATAATTATCATGTGCCAAAAAAGAGCAGATATAAAAAAGAAAGGCATGCCCAAGGCCAGTATCATTAGAGCGGCTTTTGAAGGAGCAAAGCGGGGGCCTAAAAGTATGGGAATTAGTTGGGCGGCTACCTCAAGGGCAATGGTTAAAGCTATGGAGAACGATAGAAAAAGTGCCGACCACAGTTTAGTCTGTTTTTGATATTCATTCCGGTCTTGGGTATAGAGACTCGAGAGTAAAGGATAAAGGGCATTCACAAAAAAAATGGGGATCGCTAGCGCAACTTCAAAAAACTGATACGCCAGGCCGTAAAAGCCAACCTCGCGAGATGGCCAACTATAAGAGAGGATTAAAACATCGACCCTAAAATAAATCAGATTAAAAATCAATGCGACCCCAATTGGCCAGGCACCCTTTAGAAGTTTTCCGAACTCTATTTTGGAAAATTCCGGTATAAGTGAAACACTGTATTTTTTTAAAATTAAAAAATAGGCAACTGCTACAAAAGTTATGCCTCCAAAAACATAGGCAGCAACATAGAGAAAGATTGAGGCCCGGGTTAAAACGGCAAAAATAGTAACCAAAAGTATTACAAAGGTCCCGATAATGCTGGCCAAGGTTGAGAGGTCATAGCGCAAGTTTTTTTGAAAAAAGGCGTTGGCGCTAGTAAAAAGTGCCTGGGTAATAATTGTAAGTGAGGCGACAATAATTCCTAATTTGACAATAGGGCTGAATCCTAAACCTGAGGAAGGATTGTAAGGAAGCGCAAAACTTAAAGCAATGGCAACTGCTGCCAAAAGTAATGACACCAATAGCCGCAAGCCGAAAAGGCAGCGAATCAAATTATTTGTTGCTGCTTTTGCTTCCAGTTTGATGTAAATTGCATTAAAACCAAAGTCTGCAAGAGTGTAAAAGTAACCGACGAAAGTAAAGACTTTGGTGAAATCTCCATAACCTGCAGGGCCCAGGGTGCGGCCGATTAAGATTGTTATCAGAAGACTTGATGAGGCTGTTACAAACTTGCCTAAAGTTTGTGAAGCAGTGTTGTAAATTACTTTTTTAAACATCTAAAGGTAAATATATCAGGAAGCGGATTGCTTTTGCGAACTTAAAATCCAGCTCAGCGAAAGCCAAAATATTAAGAGCCCCTGCTGGAGGGTCCAGAGGAAATGGTCTATTGATGAAAAAATTAAAATGGCAATAAAAATGGCTGTTTTTTCTTTTGTTTGTGCCTTTTGGGAGACGGCAAAAAGAAAAAGCGTAAAAAACAAAAGCCCAAATAAGCCATTTTCGGCAAGAACTAAAAGAAAAACGTTATGAACTGGCTGAAGAAGTCTAATCTGGGATATAGAAGTTAAATCCAGTTTGGAAAGCTCCAGTATAAAATTGCCTGCACCTACTCCAAATATAAGATTTTTGAGCGAAATGTTTAACGCAGCCTGGATTAAAGTTAGACGTTCGGCAACCGAAGCAACTTGGGTAGTTGTAGCAATTTTAGCCAAGAGCAGCACAATTAGGCCCAATAACATGCTTTTTAGTACAAACTCCTTAAGGTTATTTGACATGACTATAAAAGCCGTTATAAAAGTTAAGATTGCCCCTTTTGAAAAGGTAAGGACAGTTGCTGTTACACTTGTAAGAAACGTCGTTTTGTTTGGCTTTGAGGAAATTAAAATTATTGTGTATATTACCAAAAATGCACCCAGAACGTTAGGGTGGGAGAAAGTTCCATATGGCCTTAGAAGTTGGTAACCAAAAAACTCAAAGTGGGCTATGTCGGGAGTAGTTGAGTTAAAAGATCTTTCACCCAAAATCCAAAGGCCTAAAGATCTTTGATATAAAAATTGCAAAAATACAACCACTGATTGCCATACAAGCGAAAAGGTAATTACCCCAGGAATTAATGCTTTGAGTTTATGATCTGAAAAATCATAAGCTGCAAAAACCGAAAGCAGGCCGAATTCGAAAATTTTTGCGAACAGGTAAAGTGATGCTTGTTTCGAAACAGATGATATTAATGAATTGATTAATAAGAAGGCTAAAAAAGAAACAATACTTATAAGGTAAAACAACCTTTGATTGTAAAATTTTTTAAAATCTGACCTTGTTTTTTTGCCACCTGCAAATATTCCAAAAACAGCAGTTACCAAGTAAGAAACAATAACTATGTCGGATAAATACAAATTTTGGGCACGGTAGTCTATTGGAATACCAAGCACATACGAATAATAGGGGAAAAAGAATTTGCCAAGCTGAATTGGAACGGCCGCTAAGATGAGCAGAAAGAGTATCTTTCTTTTTGGCATTAAATTTTGTGGACAGCTTTATTTGGGTTTTATTATTAAATACCTGGCGTCGCCTTCACCCTCTGATATTGTGGTCACGGCTGGGTGATTTGTAAGATAGGCGTGGATTACTCTTCTTTCGGAAGGCTTAAGATTATAAAGAATTTCTTCTTTGCCGGTCTCTTCTACCCGTTGGGCTATTGAATCTGCCATTTTTTCCAATCTTTGCTCTTTTTGTTTACGCCAACCGTCAATATCGAGAAAAACCTCAAAGTCGTCATTTTTTGTTTGTGATTTAAGCCGGACGGCCAAAACAAACTGCAAACTTTCGAGGTTTGCTCCGAGTTTGCCGATGAGAAGAGATGAGTCTTTTGATGACACATCCACAAAATAAGTGTTGTCTATTTTGGAAATTTCGGCTGTTGCGGAAACGTCCAGAAGTTCAATTAATTCCTTGACGTTTTGAGCAACCAAATTTTCGTCCAGCTTAACTGCTGATGTCTGTGTTTTTGGCATATATCATTTCTTCCAATTTTCCGGCAGATATTTATTAAACGATCCTGCGCCAGAAATCAAATATTGTTGAATGATGCCGATTATAGTAAAAGTGTTCCAATAAAGCGAGAGGCCAACCGGGAATCCGTACGAAAAGAAAGCTATCATTGCCGGCATTATTAATGACATTTGTGATTGCATGGAGGCCATTGCATCTTCCATACTTTCTTTTTCCTTTTCTTTGGTTTTAGGTTTTATGGCTTGAGTTTGGGCCGTTGGCATAAGCATTTTTGACTGAACATATTGGAAAAGACCAGTTAAAATCGGGATTATCAAAATGAAAAAGCCAATATGGGCCCAGTCACTTGGTTTATTTTCAAGCCGCAATCCAAAAAAGAACGTGTTGGGAATTTTATCAAGGTGCATGGCGGAAAAGTATATTTTAGAGTTGATCTTAGTTAGAAAATCTGTTTTTGTTGGATCAACTATTTCCAAAAGAACTCTGTAAAGGGCAATAAACACAGGTATTTGAACTAACAACGGTAAACAGCCAGCCAGCGGGTTGACTCCGTGTTCCTTGTAAAGTTTGGTTACCTCCTCCTGGTGGCGAACTTTATCTTGACCGTGTTCGGCTTTAATTCGGTCAAGATGGGGCTTTAAGGCTGCCATCTTTTGAGTGCTCTTGAGCTGAGCCGCAGTAAGAGGCCAAAGGATAAGCCTTACAATGATTGTCAAAATAATTATTGCCAGTCCAAGAGCGCCAGGAATATGAATAAATAGAAAAACCTTATAAAAAACAATAAGTAAGTTTAAGATTGGGGTTATAAGAAGTGCGTCAAACGGGTTCATATTAAGCTGGGTCAAAATAGGATCTTTTCGATAATGGATGGCAAGATAAAACTCTCAAGGCTCCTTTTGCGGCACCTTTTATTAGCCCGTATTTGTTGATGGCGTCTAGCATATACTCGGAGCAGGTGGGGTCGTATCTGCATGCCCTGACGTTAGACGGGAAAAGGATGTGATAAATGTTATACAAAATTCTGATCATATTTAGATAAGACTTTTTATTTGCGGCATAAGTTTTTTGGCAACGTCTGCTAATTTTAGTCCCGATAAGTCCTTTTTGACAATTATCCTTAGATCTCCTTTTAATTTCATATCTTGTAAAATTTCCCTGATCAATCTTTTTATCCTATTTCTTGAAACCGCCTTTGGGGCTGTTCTTTTGGTAATTATTATTGTCTGTTTTACTTTTTCCCCCTTCTTGAAGCTTATTACAAAATCGCCTGACTGGTTTTTTGATGGTAAACTTTCGCCTTTTGGGGAAAATGACATTAAACGGCTAGCTTTGCCCTGCTTTTTGCCCTTCTTCTTTTGAGGACTTTTCTGCCGCCTGCGGTTTGCATTCGCTTTCTAAATCCGTGGGTTCTGGCCCTCTTTTTTTTCTTCGGTTGATAAGTGCGTTTTGGCATGGGAAAAGCATATATGAGAAGCTTAAAATTTGCAAGAGGTGAGGCTAAATTTGTAGTTATCCACAAAAATTTTAGCCGCTTGACAAGTGTTTATAAGTTTTGCAATGATAAATGCCGGAGCAAAAAACAAGATCTTCTTTTCCTGCAAGATCAGATCTTCATAAGCCTGCAAGCGCGTTCGAGCGAAAGCTCCAAAAATTTATACATATTTATTGAATGCAAAAAGACGGACAAAAAGTCTGGAGTGATGTTTGCTCTCGGCTAAAACTACAAGTTTCTACGTCGGCTTTTAGGACCTGGTTTTCTGGGTCCTTTGTTTTGGACTCAAAGCAAGACGGCGGAAAAGTTCTTTTGGTTATTGGCCTAAAAAACAATTTCTTGAAGGAGCAGGTTGAAAACCGCTATATGGATATTGTTGCCCGGGCCATTTCGGAGTGCGGCTACAAAGACACCTCGGCAATTTTTGTAGTCGCCAACAGAGAAGTGAAAGCCGATTCAATCGGGGCACCAATTTTTACAGGTATTGTGCCCGAGATGATTGTAAAAAATATCAGGTCTGATTCCCTTAATCCAAACCATACATTTAGTAATTTTGTCGTGGGGTATTCAAATAATCTCGCGTATTTGGCCGCTTCCAAGGTGGCCGGCAATTTAGGCGGAGCCTACAACCCCCTCATGATTTACGGCTCTGTCGGTGTCGGGAAAACCCATCTTTTGCAGGCTGTCGGGAACCAAGTGCTTTCAAGAGTGCTAGATTCTAAAGTACTTTACGTAACATCCGAAAAGTTTACAAATGATTTTTTAGAGTCGCTACGCAATAAAACACAGGCTTCTTTTAGACAAAAATACCGCAGCGTTGACCTCCTTTTGGTAGACGATATCCAATTCTTGGCCGGTAAAGAAAGCACTCAGGATGAATTTTTCCACACGTTTAACGAAATCTGCCTTTCGGGGAAGCAAGTCGTTTTGGCAAGCGATAGGCATCCAAAAGAGTTGGGTCGCCTTAAAGAAAGGTTAGTTAGTCGATTTTTGGGTGGAATGACAGCTGATATCGGGTTACCTGATTTGGAAATGAGAATGGCAATTATTCGTGCAAAGTGCGCCGAGCGGGGGATAAAGCTTGACCACGAGCTGGTCAGTTGGGTTGCCAAGGAAAGCACGGGTGGGGTAAGGGAACTTGAAGGTATGCTTACTTCAATGCTTGCCTACATGAAAATCAATGCCGGAAAAGCCACAGTTGAAGAGATTAAGTCGGCTGTTTCCAGTAATAGACCTTCTATTAAAAATCCGCCAACGCCAGGTAGGGTTATTGAGGCTGTTTGCCGACACTTTAAGGTTGACTCTATCTCTTTGCGCGGCTCAAGTCGAAAAGCAGCAATTGTTCTGGCAAGGCAAGTTCTAATGTACTTTTTGAGGACAGAGCTGGGTTTGCCCCTTGAGCAAATCGGTGACCTTGTTGGGGGCCGCGACCATTCTACTGTAATTCATGGAGTTGAAAAGATTTCCAGGTTGATTTCGGCAAGCCAAAAGAAGAAGGATGATATTTTGAGAATTCAGTCTTTAATCCACGCGTAAAGTAATTTTTTCCACGCAAGTTTTTTGTTTTTAACCCTAAAGCCTGGCTTTTACACAATTTTTTGAACTCCAATTTAAATTTGCGGCCTGTGAGTTGTCAACTTATCAACATTACTTTAACTATGACTGCGGTTTAAAGAACCTATTTAGTAAGTGTAGATTTGAAGCTTTTATCTGTATATAATAGAGGTGCTATAATCCCCAAGGTCTGCCCCATGCACAATTATGAAAGTGGTAATTTCTAAAGCCGATCTTTTAAAAACACTTATTGTTGCAAGCAGGTCAATGCTTTCTAAGGCAAACTTACCGATTCTTTCAAATATTTTGATTGACGCGTCGGGCGGAAAGCTTGAGGTGGTTACCACCAATCTTGAAACCGCCGTTAAGGCAAGCGTTAAGTGCCAGGTGGATGCAGAGGGTAAAGTGACCGTTCCGGGCAAGGTTTTTCTGGAATACGTGTCCCAGATACCCGAAGGGGAAATTTTGCTAGAAAAGCTCGGCGAGGAAGTGGTGGTTTCAACAAAAGGCTATAATGCGCGCTTTGCGACAATGCCTTCCGAGGAGTTTCCGGCGATACCAAAAATAACAGGCGGGAAGCTTTTAAATATTGATAGCCAAAAGTTTTTAGATAGTGTTACCAAGGTTTCTTTCGCTGCGGCCCAGGATGAAAGCAGGCCTGTTCTTTCCGGTGTTTTTGTAGAATTTAACAAAAAAGGCATGATTATGGTTGCAACGGATGGTTACCGGTTAAGCTATAACGAAACTGTAGTTGAGGCCGGTGAAGGATTATCGGGTCTTGGCTTGGTGATTCCCGCGAAGTCAATTGTTGAGGCTTCAAAAATAATTGGCGAAGCAGGAGAAGAGGGCGGAAAGGTGACTGTTGTAGTAGCTGAAAATCTTAGCCAGGTGAATTTTAAAATCGGAGAGGTGGAATTTACCTCCCGGCTTATCGAAGGCGAGTTCCCGGCATGGCAAAAGATAATCCCGACAAATTTTGCAACGAAGGCGGTTGTTCCCAAGCAGGATTTCATAAATGTTGTTCGGGCCGCCTCGATTTTTGCAAGGGAATCAGGAAGCATTGTCAAGCTTAAGCTTGAGCCTGGCAAGAATGGCCAGGGTAGCTTAGGTTTGAGTGCGGCGACAGCGCAGGTAGGCTCCGGAGATGCCCAGGTTTCTACTCAGCTAGACGGCAAGGGTGGGGAGATTGCTTTTAACTTCCGATATTTGCTGGAAGCGCTTTCGGTTATTGGTGGGGAAGACGTGGTTTTTGAGATGAACGAGAGCTTGAACCCCGGTAGGATGACGTCAACTGATCCCAAGGATAAGTTTTTCCATATTGTTATGCCTGTGCGGCTGCAAGGGTAAAATAGAGTTGTATGTCATTTAAACCTGTAGGCAGCTTGATTAGCACTTCTGTTGTCCGTTCTAAAACTCCCGATGCGATTTTGGCCTTAAGGGTTAGGCAAATAGCAAAAGAGGCAATAAACAGAGAATTGTTTGATATGCCAAGGGATTTGCTTGCCGCAATTAAGGTTAAATCATACAGAAAGGGTGTCCTTATGGTATCTGCTCCACAACTTTTAGCTGCAGAACTTCAGATGCGCTCTGGTGGGCTGAAGGAAACTATTAATAGAGGGCTCGGCGGAAAGATTGTTAAGGGTTTACGGTTTCGGGTTTCTTGAAAAACTTTTCTTGAATTGCCGGTAAGGCAAAAGTGAGATAAACTTGTGAATTATTAACCGTTGCCTGGCCGTCAAAGGCCCAAATGGGCTGAATTGGGGCACTTAGGTCTGCCGGTATAAAGTAGGCAAGGCGAGGATTGTAGGCTGTTACTTTATCAATAGAGCTTATTTGCGAAGCATAACCGCCAAGACCTTCAATTAAAATTATGGACCCCTTCCCGTTTTGAAGGGCCTGAACAGCCTCGGCATATTTTATTAAGGGATATTTGCTAAGCGGTTTGGAGTTTTCCAGAGGGCTGAAATTAAAAGAGGTCACCTGGCCAGATATATCAACAGACGCATTAGTGGCGAAGGAGTTGGTGATTGTTGGTATTTCCGAGAAGGTATAGCCAAAGTTTAGATTTATTTGATCTGCTTGGTTTGGATCTTGGGTATCAACTATATTATCGCCAACAATAGCTTCGAGTTTGCTTTCTGCTAGATTAAGTCTGCTTGTATCAAGGCCAAGGCTTGATAAGTATTTTTTGGCAATTTCAGCTGCCTGATCCTTGTTGAATTTGCCTTTTTGGGGCTTAAGATTCAGTTTTTGGTAGGATATTGAATTTTTGTATACAGACAAAACACTATTTTGGCCTGCGTATATGTTACCCTGCCCCAGGTTCACATCTTTTGTTTGTATCGGGCTCTTGTCGATTCCGAGCTTAGAAGCAAGGGCGGCGGATTCTTTGAGGAAGTCATTGTTTTGTTTAATGGCATATGTCGGCAGCAAGTAAATGATATTTTTGGGTTCATTTAGGTTCTGGGTATCCAGGCTCTTTACTTTGATTGAGAATATAGCAAGTTGGGGCGGGTTTAATAAAGGAAGCTGACTAATTTTTTTGTTTAGGTAAATTATTGTTATTGCAAAGATTAGAATAATAACCGCTGCCGAGGCTAGGATTATGCCGGTATATTTTTTTATAAATTGAGAAATTACAGTTAAGTTCATGGTGCACTAGTTATTGTTATACCGCATGGGTCTGGATCGCAATATCTGGGAACAGAAACTGGAACATGCGGAGGGTCGCTTATGGAATATGACCTATTTTGATACCTGTTAAATTGATAATGGGTGTGGGCTCCTGTGCCCTCCGTTCCAGAAAGACCTATTTGTTGTCCGAACACTACAGTGTCGCCAACATTAACATTGGTTGCAGAAAGATGCCAATAATAAACTACGTCAAGGCCTGGGCAATTTGGGGTTACAGTTATACGTTGGTCAAAGTTATCGCCTTTATTTTTAAAATTTTCAGTTACAGTGCCAGAGACAGTTGCGTAAACGGGGGTTCCAATTGGTGTGCCGATATCTATAGCTTCAAGTTCACCGTTACCTATGAGTACCGGGGGGTCGCCATGAGAAGTGTGACCCATTGGCCCTTGAGTTATGTAACCTGTTGTGGCCCAGCCTTGCGGGCAATTACTGCTAACCGTGCCAATTTGCACTACTGCCCTTGCCGTGCCTTGATAAGTTGTGGCGGAGGATTGAATTGGGAAAATTGCTGAAACTAAAAAGAAAAAGGCGAGAAAGAGCTTTATTTTTAAGTTTGAGAGAACCTTAATCTTTAGTTTTTTTGTCATTGTTTTTCGAAAATGTATTTACCATTCTGCTTTACGACTTTAGGAAATTCTGCAGAAGGATTTAGCCAAGACTCGGCCGTTTTTTGGTTTTGAAAGTTGTCGGCCCAGATGATGTAGAGTGCGGACGGATTAACCCCGTTTGAGGTGAGAAAATCGTAGAGAGAGCTTGCCGTATCCCGAAAATCCTGGACTGTTAGTGGAAATTTCGGGTCTTCTTTTAGGGTAGTAAAATCAATGCCAATTATCGCGACATGAAGTTCGTAAAGATCGGGGGTTTTAACGAAGGCCAGGTAAGAAACTTTGGTGCCGGTTGAGGTTGTAATCGTTTGGTTGTGGGGCAGCTTAGGTTTTATAAGGTCAAGGGCATTTTTGGACAGTTGTACTTCGGGGGCGGTTGTGTCGAGTTTACCGTTTGAAACAGGTTGTTGGCTCGATGGCGGAGGGGTATATCTTGGTTTTGCCCTACGGATCGCTTGTTGGGCAACTATTGCTATTGATAAGATGAGAATTACCAGGCCGGCCAACAAGAAAAACTTGTGGCGAATGAAGGTATTTTGGATTTTGTTTAAAGAAAATGTCATGGGAAAGGGCCTGCCCCTGCTTTATAATACTCTTTTGCCGCTGTGGCAGCCCCGTCCCTGTCAAATAGTTTCGGAGGGTCACAGGGTATACCATGCACAACACCATCGGCATCCGTGTATTGGCCACAATAAATTTTGTACATGGTTTCGTGGGCAGTGTCGAAATGTGTCATGACGTAGGAATCGTCAATGCCAATAGGTGGGTCTGGCGGTGAGGGACAAGGGCCGGTATATGGTACCGGCCGACCACAATTGTGGTTTCCGCCTCCGTTATAATATGACATTGCGCCGACCATTTCATTAAAAGTAGCCGGGGGGCGGTTTCCAAAACCAAGATAACCCATTTTAACTTTAATCAGGTCGCCGGCGTAATATGCGGTGTCTTGAAGGCTACTGAATTTACAGCCTGAGTTCCAAGTCCCGCCATAAGCCGTACAGTCTGCCGCGCTTGTTACATCTGGCTCTATCTCCATTCCGAGAGTTCGCCCGCTTATAAAGGAACCGTCGTCGTACCAGCTGGCTTCAACATAATCTAAGCCAACAAGTAATTCACAAGCAACCCCGCTTTTCTGGGCGCCGTATACTGCAGCTGGGACTACTTGACCAGGAGAGTTTAGCCTGTTGAGGATGGTTGGAGAAACAGCCCCCACCGAAGGTGGTATTGGATTGGGTAATAGATTGGAGAATCCTGATCCTGCCCCGCAACTGCCGAGTGCCAGCGATTCTATATCGTAGTAAACATTGAACACATTTATAATACTGGCGTTTTGAAAATCGGGCGTGTTTTGGGCTTGGGTTGTAAAGTTAAACTTAATCTGTGCATTTGCATCTATAGTTGATGGGCAACTGGGGGTTGGGGAAATTGTAAGGGGGGCGGTTGAACCATTACTTTTGACAAGTGTTGTTAAGTCTTCACAAGTAACATTTATAAGCTTTACGGATTTGGCGGTAAGAGTTACTTCGAAATTGATAGTTTTGGGCAGGTCAGAATTTTGGAGACTTGAAGGTGTTGCGGTTTTTGTGACCGTCAAATAAGCACTCCCCGGTGGCGGAATGATATTTTGGCTTTTATCTGTTTGGGTTGTGGCAAATTTTCCTGGAGTCAGGACACCGTTGTTAATAATTGTCATGGTTGCGGCTGCCGCGACAGTAGTGCCTACCGAAATGGCTGCTATTTTGCCTACGGCTACTGTTGAACCTCCCGAGAGCATTCCGAGTAGGTTGCTGCCGACACTAAGTGCGCTGCTTAAAAGCGAGCCTCCGGCACTGGTGAGCCCGTTGACAAACCAAGATCCTAGGCTGGTGAAGGTGCTGCCAAGTCCGGACCAGAATCCACTAGTAGAGATACTGCCAATAGGTATACCCTCAATGCGGGATACTATGGGATCTATGACATAATTGCCTATAACGTAACCCGCGAGGCCGCCAAGAATAGCAAACCCCGTTATTATTATTGGGGCGGATATTACTGCGACCGGTACCAAAAGGCATCCAAAGATTGTTGCTGCACAGACTCCAACTGCAAACGAAATAAATGAGCCTGCTACGTAGGTACCAACAATGGTGCCCGCGCCCGCGCCGATGCCGGTTGAAACCAAGCCCGCAGCGCCTTGATCAAGACCGAGTGCAATTAGAGCCCCTGCTATCCCCAGTAGGGTTGCTCCACCCAGGAAACCAATTAGCGCTCCCAGAGGCGGGGCGACTATTAATGAAATGCCAAAGGTGTATGGAGCAAGCGCGATTCCAACTTGAATTCCTATATATCCACCCCATATAGCGCCCCCGACCCCGCCTGCTGTAGCGCCAACTTTGAACCCAGAGAGTGCAACTTTACCTAGGTGGTTGGCCCATGCTAGTGCGGTTAAAAATGCGGCTGAAACTCCGAGTGTGAGGTATTTTGCCGCTTTTTTTGAAAACTCCGCTACCTGGCTTTCAGGATTTAAATTTTTAAGCTTTTTGAGGTTGTCTAAAAGAGACATGGGTTTCTATTTAAATATACTAGTATGCCTTACTCTAAAGCAAAGAGATTTTGGGTGCAGAGGATTTAAGAAGGATGAACGCTTGGGTTGGGGGTGCCGCTTGCGCAAGTTGGTGAAGGTCAGGCCTTTTTCCATGAGAGACCGATAGCTAAGGCCTGACCTTGGCTTGACTAGTGCTGTTGGTTGTGGTGCGGATCACTGATTCAACGAAGTTGGGGGTGATTGGTTTCCGTCGGTGCCTTTAGTTGCTTGTTGGTTTGCGGCTGAGTCGCTTTCAAATTGCTTGACGATCTCTTCTTGCGTATGCTGTTCCATTTGTTTGAGCTCTTCGGGGTTTGTGGTTACAAGTGAATGCTCCTCTTCCGATGCCATGACACGGACTGCAACATGGTTGGGGCCGGCAAAGAATATACCTTCTCCAACGTCGGCCGCCAAAAGAAGGTGTCTTTCTCCTTCTGAAAGATAAAAAACTTCGGCAACTTTGTCGATTGCTGCAGGTGACTGTTTCAGCAAAATTTGAAATGATGAGTTGGTAACAATTGCTTTGCCGTAGTCTGTGCTTAGAAAGTCTTCGACGTCCTGAGAAATTGTAGTCAGACCAAGGTAGTATTTACGGGCTCGTTTGGCGATTGAATAAAGAAAGGTGGCGCTTTCGGGAAACTGCATCATATACCAAGCCTCGTCGACGACTAAGAGGCGTTTTCTGATGTCGTTTTTGATCCTGGTCCAGATGAAATCCAAAATAAGATACATGGCGATGGGTCTTAGCTCCTCCTCTAAACTTTTTACGGAAAAGACGGTGAAGGTGTTTCGGAGGTCGATATTCGACTGCTGGTTGAAGATGCCGATAAGTGAGCCTTTAACGAATTTTTCAATGCGGTCTGCAAGGCTTTTGGCCTCGACTTCTTCCATGCCGAGTAAAACTTTGTAAAGATCCTCCATAAGTGGCGGTTCGTTTTTCTGGGTTGATGGGTCGGGAGTTATCCCTTTTTGCCTGTAAGTGTCGACTAGGGCTTTATCCAAAACGGCATCTTCGGCAGGACTCATGTTACCCATGACGACTTTAAAAAATCCATGGAGGGAAAGAATTTTAAGGCCCAGTTCATTTTCGCCTTCTTCATAAACCCCGGAAAGGTCAAAGGGATTAATTTTAGCGGGAGAATCGAAGCTAAAGGTGATGTATTCGCCACCTATAGCATTGCAGAGATTTTTATATTCTTCTTCCGGGTCAATGACGAGGACTTCTGTTCCAAACATCAGAGATCTTAGGGCTTCAAGTTTGACAAGGTACGATTTCCCGGCACCGGATTTGGCAAAGATTACCGAATTGGCGTTTTCCTGGGTGAATCGGTCGAAAATGACCAGGGAGCCGTTGTGCTCGTTTATTCCATACATGATGCCGGTGTTGGATGTTAAAGATGAGGAAATAAACGGAAAAGTTGTGGCAAGAGATGTAGTGTCCATGTTACGGGTTATGTAGAGATGATCCGTTTGCTGGGGGAGAGTCGTTTTGAATGCATCTTCCATTTGTAATGTGGCGTGTTTGGGCACAAGAAGAAGGGCGCCCATGGTTGATTCAACCTGCTTGGTGACCAAATCCAATTCTTCTTTAGAGTCAGCAGGGATAGTGACATAAAGACCGAATTGAAAGAATCGTTCCTGGCCTTTGACCAGCTCTTCCTGCAGGAGCTGGGCGTCTTCCAGGGCTGCCTGGACGGCCGGGTCGAGAACTTTGCCATGCTGGATGTCCGATGCTATTGTTGCCTCCATTTCGGTGACTTTGCGCTTAAGATCGTCCAGAACTCCTTTGGCTTCAACGGGATATTGATACATGGAAATTTCCAGAGTGTGAACAAAGTTGATTAACGGTGAGAGCCAATTAGCCTGGACGTATCTGGGATAACCAACGACAAAAAGGGTTCGAAAGTAGGTTGAGCCTATTTTAATGTAGTCGAAATCGACTTCGATTGCCGGCGGGGCAATAATGTCTTTAACGGAGACAACGCCTTTTGAAAGAGTTTGCGACCATTGCTTTTCCTTGTCGCTCAAAAGCTCTTGAGGATTTTTGGCTTTGGGTTTTAGGATGTTGACTAAATTCATTGTTGTGGCGGGTTTTGGTTTGGATTAAGTTGTTGCTCTCCGCGAATAGACTGGGCAGCTTTGGCGGTTGCCGTCTTAAGGTTTTCCAAAGCCTCCATTTGGGAAGGTGCAGGTGCCCGTTGGTTAATGTTTGGAAGGGAATCTGCGTAACCCGGTTGCGGTATCGGCTGGGAGGGTTCCTGGGTATAGGTTGGTTGCGGTTGAACCGGCGCTGGAGTTGGTACTTCCACCGCCGGTTCAACCATTGGTGTTGTGTAAGATGCTGAATCCAGAATTACCCTTTGAGTGCCTGTTGGCGCAGGATTATAGATGTCATAGAAGAGTTCAATTAGATCTTTTGTGGTTAGCTGCTTGGTTGTGAGACCAAGGCGGGCCGTCTGTTTTATTAAATGTTCCCGTTTTGGGGCAAGGGCAACTTTGGCGTCTTGGACCAGCTGTTCTTTATTGTTTGTTTTTACCGGTTTTTTGATGCCAGTTAAGCCAAGCTCGATTGGAGAAAAGCTGAGGACAAGATAAAAGCGTTTATCCAAAATGGTTTTTTGCTGAACGGTGGACTGGATAAAATCCATGTATTTTTGAATTTGACGCTTAAGGTCGGGATTCTGCTGGTTTCTTTCTGCTTCAACTAGATGTTGGTAATAGGCAGTGATGTCGGCTCTTTTGGATCGTATCAGAATTTGGATTGGAAACGTCAGCGAGTTTAAAAGGGCGCCATAAGCATAGATTGTGGCATCTTGTTCAGCTTCCGAGAGAATGTCGAAATTGACTGCAGTTGTTGCAAGGACCATGGCAACCCAGCCTGTTTTTAAGATAACGAAGTCTTCGGTTATGTCTTCGATATCCAGATGTTCCTGGGTCGAAGCCTTAATTTTTTGGGCAGCTTGAGCCATTTAATTTATCCTTTCTCCCCTGACTCCAATCGGGGCAAGCACTTGACCTGTTAGGTGAAGAGAAACCGGCTTAAAGGATGCAATGTCGCTTTCGGCTTCGATTGTGTAAGTGCCGCTAGACAAAGGGGTTGCAGAAAGAAACTGGCCAAGCTTGTTGGTTTTCAGGGCCCTTACCGGTATGCCGCTTTCGTCGCGGACCACCAGAACTGCTCCTTCGATCGGACTGCCTTTATCGTCGGTTACCAGGCCGGAAAGGACATTGGGTTTGTCGGTTAAGGGAATAATTTGAGCCTGCTGGACGCTCGGTGCAGCCTGAGTTTGTTGGTCTTTATCGGATATTGAAAACTGCGAAAATTCCCGTTTTTGCTGTTTTGGTTTTTCCTCCGTTTTCGGTGCGAGTTTAGCTGGATGCTGATCTGAATATTGGGTAGTTTCTTGCTTTGGCAGCTGTTTTGGTTGGACTTGAGGCTCAGTTGTTATTTGCGGCGCTGCTTGGACTTTTTCTTCCTGAATAGGCAGGACAACGGTTGGTGAGTTGTCTTCGAAATGGTATCTCTTTTTGAGCTCGTCGGAGATGTCAAATTTGCGCTCGCCGCGAATTGGAAGTTTGGAAAGGTCAAAATTGACAGGAGGTGCAAAGTGAAGTTTTCTGACTCTGGTATTACCCACTCCGTGAACAAGTCGAAATTGACCCTCGGAAATTTTGATAGGTATAACATTATCGAGTGAATAGTTGGTTTCCGATGCCAGATGAGCACTTGGCCTTGCCAGGTCAATTATTTCCTGAGGTTTGTGGTCCAGGCGCTTTTCGATGCCGGACAAGGTGAATTGTTTAGCTTGTGGCTGTATTTTTGCCCGAGTGAGGGCAGCGGGAGTCTTTTGGGAGATTATTTGTGGTCTCGGTTCGGGTTCCAAAACCGGAGCCGTTTGGCCTTGGGGAATTTCCTGAAGCGGACCGGAAACTTGCGGAAGTGACCCCAAAAGATAGCCGGACTCTCCTTGGCCGATCGCTACATATTTATCCTCCCAGGGACTTATCGGCCAAAGAATTGCAGGAGGTAGGTTACCTTCATACTGGCCGGCTGGGAAGCCAAGCCTGTCTAGTGCCAGTTGTTCTTTAATATCTAAGGAGGTGACGTTTTCTTTTGGAAGAGAACGTAGGTAGGCAATCATTCTTTCCCTGCCTTTTTCTGTTATTTCCTGGGGAATTTTAGCCTCTTTTTGGGGAGGTTTGGTGACCACGCTCAAAAAGCCCGGAATCCTTTTTTCTTTGATCCAAATCCTTTGGGTAGGGGCTGAGACCGCTTTGATAAAGGCAAAGATCCATTTATCAAAAGGCCTTCCACCGACAGGTACAAGAGCAATAAAAGCCCCGACGATGCCAATTGTTGCGGCCAAAGGCAAACGCAAAAGGGTTGGCAGGCCGGAAAAATAAACGAGTACGGCAATTGAAAGAGGGAATATTAAAGTTATAAACTGCCGTGCAGTGAGGTTGCCGAACAGTTTAAATTCAAAAGCCGCAATATGTTGCGGGACAGGATGCTGCTCCATAATAAATAAAATTCGAAATTCGAAATCCTAAATTCGAAAATTCTGATTTGTTCCGTGTTTCGATTTTCGCGCTTCGGATTTTTAGCCTATGGCTACCATAGCATATGAAACAAGAGGGTAAAAGTAGCGCACTTAGCCTCGAAAGTTGAGAATTTTCACAAAAAATTAGTGATATGGTGGGATATCTTTTGGTCAGTAGAAGTTGTTAAGGTCAGGCCTTTTTCTTGCAAGAGGCGTTGGTTAAGGCCAGACTTTTGCCAGGGATGGCTATTTACGGTTCAAATTTAAGGCCTCGGCCTTTTACGGTCTGGATGTGTACAGGCTTGGCGGGTTCGTCTTCGATTTTCTTTCTAAGCCTGAAGACCATTTGATCTATTGCCTCATCACTTATTGCTTCCGAAGACTGGGTTTGTGGCCAGACGGCCTTTATGATCTGGTCCCGGTCGAGAACTTTTTTGGGATTTTCAATTAGAAACTTGAGCAGGCGATATTCCTGAGGAGAAAGAAGTTCGGAGATTATACTTTCCCCCTTTTTAATTTCGTTGGTTTGGGCGTCAAAAACAATCTTAGTTTGGAGATTTAATTTGGTTGTCTTTATAAATTCCTCAAAGATGGGGATAGTGATTTTATTTTGGTATGAAATTAGATCTAAATTGATTAGAGTTTCGTCTATCTGGCTTGGAGTTTTACCCTGGGTAATTGTTAAAAGAGTTTGCTGTTCGACGCCGGTTAGAAATAGCCAAATTTCGTATAAAGCCGCTTGTATTTGGTGATTTTTTAAAAGTTGGTTGGTTGTTGGGTCAACATTTTGGCCAAGAATAAGATCTGCTGCGATTTTGGTAAGTTTAGCATGGCCACCTGTTATTTTGGTGATTTTGGACTTTTCGTCTTCCTTAAGCTTTTTGGAAAAAACTGCCTCAATTTGGGCAAAAAGATGGTTCAGGGCTGATTTCTCAAAGATTTTTAGGTAAATGGTATTGCCGATAAAAAAGTCCCAGTACTCTTTGAGGATTTCTTCATCAACCAGACCTGACAGATCTCTTCTGGTTGCAAAAACCACCGAGAATTTGTATTTAGCGATATTTTTGAGGTTTTTTAAGGTTTGGAAAAAAAACCTGGGAAGTTGGTTTTGGAACTCGTCAAAATGGTCAAGCAGAAAGATTAAGGTTTGACCCAAATCAGATAATTTATTGACTTCCTCTGAGAGCTGCTTAGTTAAAATTAATTGATCGTCGAGGCTTTTGGGGTCTTGGTCCATGGCAACTATAAGAAACCTCAAGATTTGAGTGTCGGTTAATTCTGAGAGTTCGAGCAGATTTAGGTATACAAAACGCAGGTTTTTTTCTTTTTCGCCGAGATGAAACCTCAAAAGGCTACGGTTGTGGGCCAGAAGCCTAAGGATTGTGGCCTTGCCGGCACCGGGAATGCAGATTAGCTGGCAAAATTTGCCGGTTGTAACGCAGTCTAGAACGGACTTGATTTCTGTTTTTCTAAAATCGTCAGGAAAAGCAGACTCAAAAATTTTCACTTAGTAATTATACCGCTGTTAGCTTCCTGTTAGCCAAATATCAAGCACAAACGTCTCTAGTTGGTTAATCTACGTGCAACATGGCTGAGCGAATTGTTGCATATGATGGCCAAAACGGCTACGCTCAAGATAGAGGTTTATTTAGTATGCCAGGCAAAGAGCCAGGTGAAACTCCGCGTCCAGAAATAACTCCACCAATAAAGCAGCCAAGAGGAGAAGCGCCGCAATTACTGGGTGGAGGTTTGGTGGATGAGCTTAGGAAAATTCAGGAACAATTAGGCAGACCTGAAGACAGGGCCGAAAAGCCTGAGGCTGACGAAGGAAGCCAAGCACGTAAAAGGTACAGGAGGCGAGGCCTGGAGCCTCGAGTGCCCAATGCTCCAGCTTCCGAGCCAACGATTGTGCCTACTGCCAAGGACCCCGTAATCATTCCCAGCTTTCCACATTTCGAGAACTGCTCTTCTGAACAGATTAAGGCAACGCTTGAAAGGCACGGTGTTAAAGTAGATGTTCCTTCGGAAGAAGAGTGGCGAAAAATGAATAAGCTTGAAAAAGCCAGGTGGGCTGAAAGCCATCACATTATCAACGTGACGGCAATTCCAGACGAAGTCACTGTTGCAAAATCAACAAAGGGCGGCATTATTATAAGCGGCTTGAGGGAAGATTCCGCTGTGAACTCGCGTTATTTGGAAGAAGTTATTAAACAGTCGGGCCTGGAATTTGATGTCGAGTTTCCGAAGGGATTTGATGAGAAGAGCTACAAGGATAAGCTTCGTTGGTGTAAAGACCATGGCTTAAAAATTGGCCCTGCCATTGCTGGCGCCGAGGTTGTGGGTACAGCTGTCCCGGTGCCTCCGCCCGCAATGTATGACGATAACGACAAGGTCGATGTAGCGACCGCGTACAGAAGGCTTGGAAAAATAAGAGATTCGGCCGAGCGGCTTGGTGTTACCCCTAATGTAACCGATATAGATCAGCTTCAAAGCAGAATAAGAAGTATTGATGCGCAAAGGAGGATTGCAGAACTTGGTTCCAAGGAAGAAATCGAAAATAGATTAATCGAGCTTCAGCATATTGAAGCCAGATTTGGGCCAGTCGATTTTAAGGTAAAAGGTTTTGATGAAGAACAGAAGCTTCTTTACGAGATGATGAGAGTTTCAATTAACAAAGACGGCAGAATAAACGATGTTTTAGAAACGCTCCGAAACCTTGAAATCCAAATAGATAAGGGAGAAATTTCAGCAGACGATCCCGAATACCGTGTCTGGAGAGGATATCTTAACCATATTTTGGGTCATGTTAGAACGAGCGAGGGGATCAAGAGAAATTTTCGTTTCGTTTTTAATGCATCAAAGGCGATTGATGACTTTGCAAAAGTCAATCATGATGGAGGAACTGATGTCCTCTTGAATAGGGTTATTTCAAAAAAAGAAAGAGATGATGTCCGTGATGCAACAGATAGTATTGACGCACACTTTCAAGGGAAAGAAGCTGCGTACAAGAATCCGGGGAAGAGGGATGCGTTAAGAACTCTTTACGAAGAGGTCGACACAGCAGCTACATCTTACAGAAGTTCTATTACATACGGTAGTTTGACTGGGATGAAAGACGTCGAAACGAGATTGTTCGACGTAGAAGGGGCGCCTGTTTACGAAGCGGCCAAAAATGAGCAAGCCGGCGAAAAAGGTTTAGTCGAATGGCATGCTGTTAAGACGCTTGAGGAGATGAACATCCAGCAGATTGGTCAAAACGAAATGGATGTACCCTTGGATTGGCATGATTCAAAACGTAACGTGGACAATAACTTAAGGTATGCCGAATCCGGCGACTTCTCGGAACAAGACCTTAGGGCAATTCAGGATAGAATCAGCAAAATCCAATCTTCGTTGGCTCAGCGTGTTAATCAGATGAAGGGTGAAAGCGAAGCTGAAAAGGAAGAAAGAGGA
The DNA here is from genome assembly GCA_021813125.1 of bacterium. Classification (GTDB taxonomy): domain Bacteria; phylum Patescibacteriota; class Microgenomatia; order Curtissbacterales; family GWA2-41-24; genus JAKAJD01. Next base: position 27,363 of record JAKALT010000004.1, read on the forward strand.
AATGCGGAAGATATGCTTTCTGACATTAATGACCTTAAAGACGCTGTTTTGGCAATATACGATTTGAGGCTTGCGATGGAGGGTAAGGATATGAATCCTGAGGAGGTTGTGCAGCATTTTGGGAGCCACATTTGGAAGGACACCACTTTCCAGACGTATTTCAAGCGGTTTGCTAAAGATGAAAATAACCAAGCTTTCAGGGACGGGAAAGGAGAATTCAATATTCAAGACAGGGCAATGCAAGTACTTTTCAAACAACTAGCACAAGAGAGGCGAGATTTGAACCTACTGGAGGCTATGACTATAGTCGATATTACAACTGAGTTTAAACCTGGCGATGCAAGGTACGCTGAGATGGCGAGAATCATGGGTAGGGGCAATAGAACTAATGCATTTTCGCCGGACGAGGTGAAAAAAATAGAAGAGTTAAGAAAAGCAATGTATAGAGGTATGGAGAAACACCATTACAATCCAGGTGATTGGGGTCAGGGCAATAGCAGCGAGATGTTGCAGGAAACGGGCCAAATGAAGGATGTTATTAATGACTGGTACAGAAATAACACATTTCTTGGAGCTTACGGGACTTATGAAGGGGACGACCCTAAATATCAAGGGAAACAAAATATCGATTTTTTTAGAGGCAAGTTACTAGATGATTTTGAAGCCCGGCTTGTTGCTGATGGTGTAGATAAGGGTTCTATAGCAGAATACAAAAATTCGGGTCTTTTGAATCAGGTTGTTAACAATGCTTATCACCTCTCTTTTAGTTTGGGTGCTTTTTCTGACTATGACGGAATCCGTGTCTGGGACAGGAAAGCTGTTTGGTTTACAAACGAACAGCGCGGAGAAGTTTATAGGTTAGGTTCATACGTCTTTAACAACGGTTCCAGCTGGTTCCATGGCCGAATGGTAGACCATTATACAGAATTTTTACAGGACGAATTTCGAGGTAGGCCGAGGGATGCCAATTTTGAGTTCACAAAAAATATGATTGGTAAGAACAGATCAGTTTTAGGGCATAACCGTCTTCTTTCCAAAATAATACTGGACAATTTAAGCCAGGGATCAGTTGATCCAACCGTTAAAGATAATTTGGTTGCTGGGCATAGCGAAACAGGTGTGTCTTACGATGGTCTACTTAAGGACAAAATGAAAAACATTGAGAATGGAAAGAGGCTGGATATAGAGGATAAAGACGACAAGTCATGGTTAAGAGGAGCTTCTGTCGAAGAGCTTATGCAAGACGGTGAGTTGACTTTGGAGGAAGTAAAGTGGAGTGAAATATTCAGCCATAATGATAAAGTTGTTAAGAAATTTAACATGGGCGATTGGTGGGGAGACCGGGCGGCAGCGCACAAATATTTTAATACAGAGGCTATGCAGCAATACTTGAAGACACCTAACACCGATTTATTTTTCAAAATGAATGAAAGTATTTTCTATTCGAAGCGGGAAATTAGAATTCAGCCCTGGATGAAGCTTGTTATACCTGCCCACCAGGATTTGGGGCGGCATTGGCAGGAATGGTGGAAGCTTCCTTATGACATGCCGCACCGCGAAATAGAGAGAGTGATTGACAAGGCCGCTAGACTCAATATGATTCGATATGCTTATGTTAGCAACATGAGGGGTCAATACTTAGGTTGGGGGCCGTTCAGCGGTAATGATTTTTTTGGTCTGGCTATGAAGGCTAGGTTTATCGCAGAGGCTGCGGATCGAGGTGCCCGGGAAACAGGTAAAGACAGTTGGCAGATGCCATTTGGATGGGGTTATGAGATTTTCAGACTAGCTATGCAGCAGTCACAAGCCCAGCTAGCGGGCAAATAATTTTCCCGATCAAGTTTTAGGTTGGATTAGTTTCTTCTTGACCAGGCTGATTGCCGCGTGGTCTAGCGAAAGCATCACTTATCCTCTTCGCTTGAGTCTTTTGTTGTTGCCTTTGCATAGCCCATCTTGCCGGGTATGCGGCGGCTGTTGCACCGGCACCTAATGCTCCACCGATTGCTGCACCGGCGTTGAGGCCGCCCGGGCCGCCTTTGGCACCCATGGCGTTTTTAACCATTTCGGCGGCTGAGGGGGTGATAAGTAAGAAACCGATGCCGATTAATTTTGGTATTTCGCCCATACCGCCGGTTAGAAGCGGGAACTGGCCAACCTGCTCCGGGGTGATGATACCTTGTCCTTGGCCGCCGAGCGCTGAAATCCCGCCTATTATTCCGGCAAGCATGAACATCAGGGCAGTTACCGGAAAGACGGCGACATTGGAAGCCATTTGTTTAAACCATTCTTTGGCACCGTTATTGCCCGGTAGGGCTTGGATAAGGAAAAAGAAAGGGGCGAATATGGTCAGAATAATGATCATGACGTAGGCCATAAGAAGCATTAAAAAGACCCTGAACATAATATACAGTATAGTGGCGCCAACGACAAGTCCTGCAATAGTGCCACCGGTCCAGCCAATTGTCTTTTCTGCAAGATCTCCGAGGATACCTCCAGGTAATTTTAATGATCCTTCTATGACACCGTCTATTGCTTTGGCCACAGTAAAAACAACTTGCTTCCATGTATCACCCCAAAGAAGTCCGAAGACATTATGCTGAAATATAAAATCACCTGTTGTTAGAAGCCCGGTTGCGACAAGAGCGCTTATCATAATATTTAAAAACAGGAACATCAGATCGATCATGAAGCCGGCAATGGCATAGCTGAATGTGACCAAAATAAGGGCGACGACAATTCTGGGAATAGAATCCTGGACTGTGGCAACTGCTTGGGGTGAAATGTGGGCCCTGAACATGATCATAAAGCCCATGATAACGAAGACTAGGATGAATCCGATGTAGGAAATATTGCGGAAAGCGACCCAGATTTTTTGGACCGGCCCGAGTGCCTGGTAGCCAATACCGCCTGGGTTGTTTCCTCCGGCACCGGCAAACGCGGGTTGGACCGGGTCAAGGTCATGGATTTTTTGGGCAAAATATGTCACCCCGGAAGCAGGCGGTGCGGCGTAAAGTGATGCTACCATGCGGCCGGACAGGGCAAGAGCCCCTTTGCCGTTTATTGATGAGATTTTGTTTAAGTGCTGGTTTTTGCTAGAGCATCCAAAGAAGCTGAAGTACAGGAAGTCGAAAGTGTCGCCCCCCTGGTTATAAGTAAAGATGTTGCTGTCATAATAACCGTTTTGAATCGCGTCGTTGTTGACTGTGTCCAGCCAGGGGTTTTTCACTATTGGGCAATTTGAGGCACCTGCAACTGTGCTTGGAATCGTGAAATGGACAACTGTTGAAACTGCGTTGAATATAGCAAAAACGGCGGCACAATATGATCCGTTTGGAAGCGACCATGACCAATTAGTTGTTGGAGATCCGACGGCGCCTAGAGCGCCACTATCTTTAACTACCGTTCCCGTGGTGTCGTCTTCTATGATGATACCGGCATTACCTGTTGCACCCACACCGGATGGGTCGGAAAAGGCGAAGGTAACAGTGTTCCCGCTAACATTGTCGGCGATTTTCCAGTCCGTGTTGGCTGGTGTGATATTGCAGCCAGTGCCAGGGGTTGGTGTTGGAGTTGGGCCGGCGGGGCCGACGTTTAAGATGTTGCTTGAAAGTCCTGGAATTACACATTGAGTCGGTGGGCTAGTGGAATTATCCTGGACAAAGACCGTATAATTTCCGCCGCTTGCAGGGGCGGTGAATGTTAAACTTGCAGCAGGGATATTACCACTTTGAGTAGCGGGATTTGATAAAACAGTACCCGAACTATCTTTTAAACCTGCTGTAAAAGGATTTCCGCTAACACCATTTATATTTTGTATGAAGAATTGTCCACTTGGCGCTACCGATGTAGGAGTGAACGTAAAGGCACACAATGGTGCACCACTTACAGGAACTGTAAAAATTACTTCGTTAGAAACCAATGTCAAACCGACTACTATTGAAACCTTAAATCTACCGTCAGGAGGGTGAACTGCGATATTCCAATCCGTTGTAGAAACAGTTAATTGGGTTTTACCCAGGAGAGATACACCATGTGCGGCACTGTCGTACACAGATGGGTGTGTGGGGTCGTCCCAATCAACGATTATCAAAACTGCGGCTGATGTGCCAGGATTGTCCCATTTAATGGTTACGTTGTTTCCTGACCAGGTTGGAGGATCAACTATATTGAAAAATGCGGCATTGGAAGGTTTAGTGGCAAAGCCCGATACAAGGAAAATAAAAGCGACGACGAAAAAGGATAGTAAGTATTTAGAAAACCACGGCAGTTTTAAATTGGGCTTCATTGCAGGCTGTCCCTCCTACGCTAAAGCTACGAAGGATAAACCTTCGCTTTTTTAGACTCGAACTAATTCCATATTAGGCAGAAGGGCTATGGGAAGTCAAATAAAGATTGGAGATTAAGGTCAGGCCTTTTTCCAAGTCATGGCTTAGGATAAGGCCTGACCTTGACAAAGGAATCTTAACGACTGAAAATTAGTTAATAAATTAATATTTGGTGCGGGGAAGTGTAGTTTGAATCTACCACTGTGCCGCAAGGGTAAACAAGTCCCAGTACCGCATCAAATTTTACTAAATCCCGAGCAGGATAATCGTCTAAATAAACGACTTTAACCTTCTTGGGATCAAGGAGGTTTTTTGTTGAAGGAAGCAAATGTTTGTCTGTTGAAGGCCGATGATCCCTGCTACCGGAGTGAGGTAGAAGTTGACAGGTTCTCGGTAACGCCTCTAGAACCCGATGAGGCTGACCTGGCGTTTAGGCCGTCTCTTATTAAGCATCGCTACAGTGAATTTATAAACTACGGATTTAATGAATTCGAATCATATTGCCGTACTTATAATTTGACCAGGAGTGATTTAACTTCTTACTTTTTGGAACAATTTGCCAAAAAAAATTTGGTTGGTTTTGAATACCATTTTGAAACGACAGATGATGGGTCGGTTAATATGGTTTCCACCCATTACGAACAGTCTGGTGACGTCTGCGATAGCTTCGCAAGAGCTCGAGACGAAAGGCGATTGGCTGGCTTAGATTCCTCACGTGAGGAGGCAGAGCTTGAAGGTGTAAGAAAGATAAAATCAGAACTTCTACAAGAGGGAAAAGATGCAACTGTTCTTTTGGTAAGCAGGCCTCCTGAAAAAAATCAAAACCGTCCCGGTTATGCCGGCTACAGTTTCATTTATTTTGGAAAATACGATACCAAGACCGGAAATCTGCCAATGTATGCTTGGAGAAATTACATGACAGTAGACGAGCAAAATGAGTTACGAAGAGAATTTTTAGGCTTTGAAACAGAGAAAATGAAGGATGCAAACGATTTTTTAAGAAATCCGGCTTTTTCCTTTGGAGAGGAAGGGAATTATGCCTTTGACAGATTAAGATTTCGGGCAGGAAAAGAAGTAGCAGATCTTTACGATTACAGGTCTGAAGTTGTTGATAGAGCTGCAAAGGAGCTTGTCGATCTTGCGGAAGCAGGGGTAAGCGATTGGCGTATGAACATCGCCCAAGCAAATATCGAACTTGATTTTATTGAGGCAATTGAAGGAAAACGCAGTTTAAAGTTAGAACCTTCGTCTAAAACGGAAAGTTTTAAATCCGATGCGGAGGCTTACGGATATATGGTGGCTAGAAAGAAAGATATGGAATCAAAATATAATTTGGCTTCTTATTCGGGTGGAGGCTGTGGGCGATCAATATTTGCTTCGGTTGGCGGTGAGGCCGAAGGCGCAATAGGTTTGATACCGACACTTGCTATTTCTGATTTGCACTTAAACGGTCGGGAATATTCAGCGAATTTTAATTGCCCGAAGTGTAACGGAAAGATTATATCTGGACGAGGAATTACCACTTGTCCGCACTGTGGATTTACCAAAGAACAAGCGGCCAAAGAAATGGGAATTGCCTGCTAGGGTATTACATTTGACAAATGACGGGCAGGCCACCAGGTAAAGGTCAGGCCTTTGTCAAGATCAACCAAAGTTAAGGCTTGACCTTGAACAAAGGTGTCTATGACTCAGGTTGATTTATTGCTGGAGAAGATTACCAGGCCTGTCCCGCAATTTGGGGCACAAACTGTTTCTTGGTAAGTTGTTGAAGGTTGGAGGCCGGTGAAGGTTGCTTGAGGCAGTGTTGAGTTGTCGTTTATAGTCTGAGTCTTGCAAAGACTTCCTGCCGCACTGCAGCTTGAAAAAGAAGCAGGGTAAACAACGGCAACGTATGACCAACCCCAAGACATCGAGGCGCTGCCGTCCGCATTGGCTCTTGTACCGCCCGATTTTATAATGGGCCCAGTTCCGTCTGTCACTCTCACCTCAAAGATGAGTGATGAGCCAGGCCAAAAGATAAACTTCGGAGTTGAACAGGAAAGACTAGTACTTCTGCAGTCGGAAGTTTTTTTGTTTACATCAACGAAACCGGCGTAACCCCATGGTCTTCCCCAGCTGAGGTTGAGGCTTGTATTCGGAGGGGTTGGTGTAGGGGTAGGCGTTGCCTTTGGGGTAGGTGTTGGTGTGGGCTTCGGGGTTGGAGTGGGTGTGGCTTCAGGAGGCAAAGTTGGAAGCGGTGTCGGTGTAGGTGTCGGACCGGGTGTCGGGGGTGGCGTGGGTGACGTTGTCGGATTTGGTGTCATGGTTGGTTTTGGGATACAGCTGGTATCGATATTTTGATAATGCTGCAGAACAAGAGGTTTTAAGGCCATGTCACGGACGAACATTTTGAAACAGTCGGTTGAGCCGATTAAGGGCTGTTTACCTTCGCCAGTTGTATCGCCGAGAACGTTTGAAGTTGACACACCTAAGGAGGCGCCGCCTACCTGGCCAGGGAGTTTTTTGGTGAGGCCGGAGATAATCGATTCAGCCATTAATGATGCACATGTTTTAAGGGCGGGAAGGTTCAGTAAATTATCCTCTACACATTTCTTGATCTGTGGAAAGTTGTCAGATTCCGGCAGGTTAGCCCAGTTGAGTAAGCCGCTGCAATCTCCAGCTTTGCATTGATCCAGTAAATCTTGGAGATGTGCAGCAAGAGGGTCTTGCTGGCCTTGATTAGCGCTTTGTAAGACAAGATTGGGTGTAAAAAACGCGTAAACACCCGGCCGGCCGGTTTTTTGAATTGAATTTGGCCCATCAATATTCTCTGCAGTGTCCGAGGCAAGGGTGTGATTCCAGATTTCACCGATCCAGGGAATCCTAAACACCGGCCAGACACTGACTGTTGCCGTACAGGTTTCTATTCCTGCTGTTATTGCACAACTATCCCACTGGCCGTTGCCGGAGGTTGGCAAATCCATTTGTTTGGAAAAGGTAAATGTAATGTTGCAGACGACGTTGGTGTTTTGGGGATCCAGCTGATTTGGGTCGTTGGCGTTTGGTTGGCTGCAGGTGCCCGCAGGAAGTTGGCCCGCCGGAACTGCACAATAGGGGGCCGTCCCGGAGCGGCCGTTTCCGAGCACTTTTACGCATGTAGGATCAGAAGCAGCGTAGGCATTTTTGATCGGGTGGATGTTTTCGATTTGCAGGTAGCTGACGACCTTTTTTAAGGCTTTGGTTAGCGGGTTTTGGGAGGCCAGGAAAACGCATCTTTTGATGATTTTAGCGAGTACGTTTTGGGTGCCTTGAGTTGAGGCTTGAAGGATCAGGTTGTTTTGGGTAGACTGCGCGATTTTAGGGGCAAGCATCATATTGGTTATGCCGGTTGTGGCAGCAGCGCGGAAAGTGTCGGGCATAATGAAGGTAATTGGCGGTCTGGAGTCAAATGGCACTGGGCATGTTCCTCCATTTTTAATTTGCGTTATCATGTCGCTTCCAACACCTACTTTAAATTCCAGTTTTCCCTCGTAGTATTCGTTGTAGGCTGTTGGAATTTTTACCCAATAAGGCCCCCATGTTGACTGGAAATTAGCTGAATCTGGGTTTGGGGCCCCCCATTTTTGGACCATGTCATAGATTGTATGAGGGTTCAGGCCGTTAACATCGGTTATGATACTTGTCGATTCGGCCAAAGTAGGCTTGTTGTAAACGTAGTTGACGTATTTGACTCTCAACTGGTTGGTCAAGACTTTTGAGCCCGCTTTTTGATTGGGGCCAAAAAAGTTGTCACGGTCTTCGGTTGTTACTGAGGTTAAAGGAGCTTGTTGGTGGTTTGGGTCCTGATAACGGCCTTCTGTGTAATTTGAATTATTGTCGGCAAAAATTGCCTGCAGTTTGGACATGTCGAGGGTGAAGGTGAATTGTTTATTTGGAGGGTCTGTAACAGCTGTAACGGTTGAGCCGGGAGCGCCGGTACCTTTGATGGTAAATGTGAAGTTAGGGTCTTGAGGGTTGCCCTTGTCGTCTGTAATGTAATGGTCTGTCAGGTTATCGGTTTGAACTGCGTTACTGCAAGCTTCGGGTTTAGGTGGTGGGGGAGGCGTGGGGGTAGGATTAGGCGTTGGTGTGGGAGGTGTGCTAGAAAGTGTGATTCTAACCGCATTGGAAATTTGGGCTGTGAAGTAGGTTAAGGCTGCACAGAAAGTTCCGTTATAACCATTCCATATTTGCGAGTTGCCGCTTACATGGATATTCCCGCCGGTAGCCGGCAGTCCGGTATTAGCATCAATTATATTTAAATAAACTTCTTGAGATGAGAGTATTGGGAGGCTTAAAGAGCCGTTTTCAAAGGTGAAATTAGCGTTTGTGCCACTTATTGATGGTGGATCTTTGAGCTTATACTGACCTGTGTTTATTTGGTTACACTCACCGGGAGGTGGCGGACCACCGATAGTGAAATTTGGTGTTTTTGCAAGGACAGAAAAGCCGTAAACCAACCCTCCGCAGTATGTACCTGGCGGCGCACTGTTCCAAATTGTTGTGTTTGGCGAGCCGATGGGTAGCGGACCTGAGTCGAAGGCGGGTGGCACGGTGAAGTCACAGTTGGGTGCTGCCCAAACCCCGAAGTTACCATTGGGAGGTGTATGGGAAAAGGTAACAGTGTTGCCGCTAACGGAGGCACTAATAGACCATGTTGATGGTGTTGGTGATGGTGGAGGGGGCGCGCCAATTGTTACGGTTCCGGAAAGACCTGAGGCATCAATTGAGGTGATTGAGATTGTTACACCGTTTGTGGGGTCGGAAAAGCTAGTACCGGGTTTAAAAGCGGCATCTATTAAATCTGTCCAGTCATTTGGGTCAGCTGATGTGGAATCTGGTGTTGAGTCTATTAAATAACTGTGGATATCCCCTGGTTGGTTAAAACGAATTAGGGCGCCGTTTTGTCCCGCAGATGGAATTCCTGTATCTAATCCAGTAGGTTGCCGCCATTCCACATAGTACCAGGATACAGTTCCCCCCATAGGTTCGGTGATCCTGGGTACTTTGATAACATTAATGCAGCTGGTACTTTCGAAAGGACACAGACGAAATGGGCTTGAACTGGTGATAGTTTGTGTATTTCCACTATTGAGCCACCCATAAATATCCTTGTGAGGAGCGTCCACATCGAAAACATCAACTCCCATTACAGAATAAAGACCGTTGTATTCCTGGGTTGTGCATCCTGTTGTGGTATATATTGCCGAGCCACAATCCCAGTCATTTGAATGGTCAGCACCTAGCTGGTGGCCAATTTCGTGTGTGAGGCCATGATTGCCAAAATTTTGATTACCGAAAGGGGTGACATAAGCACCATTAGTGGAAGATGTGAAACCTATGGTAACAGATTTTGTACCTGTGGAATCGACGATGGGGTACGTGACGGGAGGCATCCATGCAAACCCAAGTGAGGTATTGCAGTTAACTACGAAATGTACATGTCCATATTGGGTAAAATCGACGCTTGCTGTTGAGGCATTGATGAAGTCAGGGATTTGGGTCCATAGTGCTACCGGATCATTATTACAACTGGTCCCTACATTTAATGGGATATTAAACCAACCGTATACGTCAGGTTGAATGTCTAGCTGGCCATTAGAGGAGGCTAAAAAAAAATTTTTCATAAAATTGACATAACCTTCAACGTCGGTTTTTGAGCCATTTGGATATTCAGGAGGCTGGTCTTGCCAACGAACTAAAATAACGGCTACCTTTTGAGGGCCTGTGGAGATAGATGTTCCCTGAACATTGCTTGTTTTGGAGTCTTTTACCAATACAGTGTTGTCCCACTTATAACCATCAACAGAAATTCTTGCTCCGTTTTGGTTAGGTTCATCAACGAACTTTAGAAGGTAAACTTCTTTCGGGCTTTGTTGGAGCATGTTTACTCTTTGAGGTTTCTCGTTGGCCTTTTCTATATATGTTTGAAGCAGAGTTCCTTCCTTGTTGAACGATTGTTCCAAGTCGTTTGGAGCTAAATCCTGAATAGGCTTGCGTTCGGCGTCGGGGATTGACAAGGCTAAGGCTTCGGATATTTTATCTTCCTTGATTAGGGATAAAACTTCTTTTTTACGAGCTGCTGCTGTTTCTTTTATTTTCGATTCTAAAGCTTCTTTTTCCTTCCCTTGTGATTTTTCATACTTTTTAGCCAGGGAAACTAATTCGGAGGTATCTTTTTGAGCCTGGGTGACAGTTGATGGAGCTGGCGAAGGTTTATGTTTTAAAAGTTTAAAGCCGAATATTAAGACAGATATTATGGACACTAAAAGCAGGACAATTAGGCTTATCTTGCGGAGAAATTTGAAATTTGGTGGAGGTTTTTGCGGATTTGGCGGCTGGTTTTGGAATTTGGTACCGGGATTTTCACCAAGCTGATTTGCAGTCGGTGACTGGAGACCGCCATTTAATGTCCCTTCGAGGCTGAAAGGCGTGGCCATACAAACAGTGTACATTTGATATATAACGTGTGACAAGTGACATGGGATAATCGTGGGTAATCTCTAGCTTGTAAACCTTACGTTTGAGAGGTCAAACCCCAGAAGATTTTGAAGAAGCAGAATTATAAGCCAGGAAACTACCACCAAAATAATGCCAATTAGGGCATAAGTCATGGTGTTTCTGGCTCCAGCCGTAGCTTTCGGGTCTCCTCCGGACATCAGAAACTGAAAACCGCCAACCAGCAACATAAAGAAAAAGGCAATCCCAGCAGCCGGGGCCAAAAGGCCAATGATGTTTTTTATAACGTTTACAATATCCGCCAATTGGGCAGGCGTGTTGGGATCGCCCGGAACTGTACAGCCCGACAATACAAGTGCCAAGGCCGAAAAGGCAATGAAATGCCTCAGCTTGTTGAAAACCATTATGATCCAGCGACAGTTGGAATGGTTAATGATCCAGAGATGATTGTGACACCAAAGAATGTTTCAACAAGTTTGATGATTGCAAATGCCAGCAGAACGATAACCAAACCGATTAGGGCGGCTGTGATCATACCTCGTGCTCCGGCAACAGACTTTTCGTCTCCTCCTGCCGTGATCCACCTGAGACCACCGATCAAAAGGAAGATGAAGGCCAAAACGAAAGCGATCAAAAGAATGAACCTGATGACGGCTCTGACAATTTGGATGATGTCCGTGTTACCTTGAAGCTCACTTGGTACGATGTTTTGAGCAAAGACTGCCATTGGCAGAGTCATTGCTGCTGCTTGCAGTGCGGCGAAGCCGATTAATTTTTTAGCTTTTGACATATTTTCACCTCCTTTCAAAGTAAGTTACTTGCGAATAAAGTCTAGAACAAAAACTCATTTTTGCGCCCTATTATCTTGTCGGTAGCTGGAAGCCGCCGGAAACAATTGTGACGCCAAAAAAAGTCTCTACTAATTTGATTATAGCAAAGGCACCGAGGACTACAATCATGCCAATCAAGCCCCAATAAATTTGTGCCCAGGCGGAGGAAACAGATTTGGAATCGCTCCCTGATGTTATGAAGCGAAAACCTGCCAGAATTATCCAGATAAAAGAGAGTATGAAGCCGCCAATTAAGAGCATCGATATTGAACCTCGAATTAATCCGGCGACAAAGTTGGAGGGATTGCCGCCTACTGTCGGGACACCGCCCGGAGGATTGATTGTACCTAGTTGGGCAAGATTAGTCATTAGGTGATTGGTATATTAGACTGCAAAAAGTACTGTAAAATCCTGACTATCACAAAAGCCAAAACTATGACTGCAATTCCAATGATAGCATAGGTTAAGGTACCCTTGGCGCTTGCAAGTTTTTTCTCATCACCTGAGGATGTTGCAAATTTAAAGCCTGCCAAAACAATGAAGAAAAGCGCTAAGGCACCTGCAAGGCTGACTAAGACTAACAGTACATCTGAGACAAGCTGCCCAAATGACCCAAAACGTTTAGCGGGTTGAAAAACGTCCATGATATTGAAAGGCGGAGCAGGGTTGTCGGGGTTATTCCAGTTATTACAATTGTCGGGGGCGGTAAATGGGACAGTATTAGATATATCAACCCAGGCTAAACGTAGCACTGCCGTGTCTGCCCCTTTCTGGTGGGCAGTATAAGTGACAGAGGTGACACCATCGGGGATGATTGGGGAAGTATACCCAGCTCCCAAAACAGCCAGGGCACTATTGTGACCGGCACCAGGTGTACCGTCCTTTCTTGCAATAGAAAAAACAAAGTCGCAGCCGGCTGAACTTTGCAGAGCCAATGTGAAATTAATTGCATCCCCCGGCGGCGGAGTAGGAGGAGGACCGCAGGTTGGTGCCGTGACGCTGGCCGGGGTTGGATAGGTATCGACAAGCCCATTCCAAATCCGCCATTCATAGGTTACTCCGGGTGCGAACCCGCCTGACTCGTAGCTGAAAGGTCCTATCCCAATATTTGTTATTCCTGAAAGACCACCCCAGGTGTATGATGTGGTGGTTCCGGGGATATACTGACCTGGATGAGTGGCGTCCGGCCACGCTGCTCCTGGTTCTCTGACATCAAGATAATAATAACTGCTTATTTCGCTATCGTTCCATTCAAATTTGATAAACCCTGCATCCCCAAAGCATCCGGCTGTGGCAGTTAGATTGTAAGGAGTTGCAAAAACTGGTTTTGCTCCTTTTGCTAGGAAAACTGCAGCGAATACTAAGACGAAAGAAAATGAGATTAGGGTTTTTGCGAGTTTGCTATTAAGAAACACCGGTGCCTCCTAAAAATAGTTTATCGACAATTTGCAAAACTGCAAAGGCAAGGATAATAACGGCGAGGCCAATAAGGGCGAAAATGAGTCGATTTCTCGCCGAGGCTGCCGCTTCCGGGTTGCCGGAAGATGTTATGAATTGAATTCCTGAGATGACGATTATGATAATCGAGAGGAATCCGGCTATGCCAAATATGTATGGCAGAATTGCAGAAATTATTCCGCCGGGTGTTGCAAGCGCACAGTTTTTTATCGGCCCCTGGACTACGCCTGCACCTCCCGGGAAAGCAAGCCAGCCGCATTTGTTGTTTTGAGGCAAAGTAAAGTCGACAACTCCTGACTCTTCTGACATAAAAACCACAACAACAGCTTGATGATGTCCGTTAGGTAGGGCATTGAAGCGGACAATACCGCCGCCTGCTGGGACCGGTTGGCTTAAGCCGTCAAGGTCTTTAATTGCGACAATGGCTTCACCGCCTATTCCGGGACAATTATCAGTTGGGCATTTTACATTAAAGATGGCATCGTTTCCGTTTATGACACTGGCAAGATACATGGTCCATTGGATGGCGTCGGTTTTGCAGGGAACGTCTATATTAACTGGGTTAGAAACTTGGTTTGCAGCATAGATTATTTCCGCGGTGTAGCTGGCGGGTGTTGCCGGTGCGTCCCAGACGACGCTGGAGACATTTTCTGGTATCGAGATTTCCGCGCCGGTTTCGTTGATGTGGATGACGCTACTTTTTCCGGAATTGGGTGAGATGCCGAAAATCACTTTGTACTCAAAGCAATTGGTAATTGAAAGTGTCCAGGTGTTGCCCGGGGGCGGGTTGACGGTAAAAAACTGGGTATTGGAAACTGCTACTCCGAATGCCAGCTGAGCGCAATAGTCGCCAACAGGCGGGAAGTTCCAAGTGACTTGAGTATTGCCCGATGCTATGGCGCCGCTATCAAACGGTCTTGGTAAAACACCCCAGTTACAGACGTCCCCGCTGCGTGGAGCAACAACAAGGGCAATATTGCCATTTGATTCTGGGGTAAATGAAAATAGGACGGATAGTTGATTACTGGCAACATTTGGCGGGTCCAGATGCCAAGTTGCGACTGCTTTTACGGTGAGGGTGTTTGTTGCACCTACCGTAAGGGCACAAAGGTTTTTGGTGACATCGTCCCTCGCCCCAACGAGATAAGTTGTGTCGCTTGGCACATTAGGGGCTGTTAGCGGAATATTGCCAAGCCCGGTTCTGGTCCCACTACTTGGAGCCGAAAGGGAATCAATCGCAGCAAAGAATGTATGGGTTGAGTCACCACTTATGATTGAAACAGTTATGCTTCCCCCCTCGTCTACTGTTGTTGGAGAGAAATTGTAACTGCATGGGGTAGGCGGGTTGACGTTGATAACAACAGAATCGCTGGCGCTTCCGCCGGGCCCATTACAATTTAAAGTGTACGTGGTATCTATGATTAAGCTAGGTGTGGGTTGACCGGGTGATGACGTACCACTCCAACCTCCAGGAGATACGGAGCATGTTGTGGAGTTTGTTGAGGACCAGGTAAGAGTGGCAGTAGCACCATAGCTAATGGTTATGGGGCCATTGGAACCGTTAGCTTTAATATCGGCAGTTGGTGCTGGTGCAGTTACTGTTACCGAACACGTGGCATTTTGGGTACCGCTTGTGACAGTGACGGTTTTGGTCCCGGCAGTTGAATAATTCGTTGCAAAGTTCGAGCCAGACCCAGAAGATGGTGTCCCTCCGGGTGCTGACCAGCTGAATGTTCCGGTGCCTGCCGCGGCTGTGAAATTGGCGTTGACTCCAGTTGTAACTGTTTGTGTTGGCGGTGAACAGGTAGGTGCCGGAGGCGGGGCGACATTAACTGTGACGGAGGCCGTAGCAGTTCCACTGACATTGGTGCAGGTTAAGGTGAAGGTAGTTGTGGATATAAGGTTGCCGGTTGGTTGGGTACCGCTTGTGGCAACGGATGTGCCATTTAGAGTGCAGGTATCTGCGTTTGTTGAAGTCCAGGTTAAGTCTGTTGACGTGTTATATGGAATATTGGTGCTGGCTGCGGTTATGGAGACAGTTGGTACGGGAGGGGCGATGACGGTGATTGTGATACCGGTAGTTGGAGAACAGATTTCCGGAAATGGGGTGAGGGGGTTTGATGTTCCGGCTACAACTAAGAATGATCCAGAATATGATCGTGGGTCACCAGCACCAAATAGATCATCAAGGTTTACTGTGGTGGTGAAGGAATTGCTGGGTGTATTAAAGTTTGTGGGAAAGAGACTGCTGTCATATTTAATTACGTAATCCACGTTTGGTTGGAGGTTTTGGACTGTTACATTAAAAGACCCATGGGCGACAACTTCCGTTGTTGAGACAATCAACTGACAGCCGGCTTGGGCTTCTATAGGTTTTGGAGAAGCGGCAAAAGGCAGCAATATGAGAACAAACGTAAACAAAACGGCAGCTAACTTCAGGAACAGTTTCATCTCGGCTTAACTTAAATGTAGCATTTTTCGAAGATTGACGCTAAAAGTAGCGATTAAGAATTGTATACAAGCCCCGGTATAGGAACAATGGCAACACCTAAAAATTGCATAATTATCACGGAAAAGGCTATGAAAAGTGCTCCGGCTATGGCAGCGACGATCATTTCCCGGCCTCCCGACATTTTTTGAGGGTCGCCAGACGAAGTCATAACACGTATTGATCCGATGACCATAAGAATTAAAGCGATGCCTCCCGATATACCGAGGGCAATGCGAAGAAGCGTTGTTGCAAAATCACCAATTTTAATAGGTATTGTGCCTATTGCTGTTTCGCACCCAGCCTTGCATGGGTTGAAACCTGCACTTGAAGTGCTACCAACGCTACCACTACCAATTCCATTTATAGGGTCTGCTATTGCAGCATAATGTTGGCACTGTGCAAGGTCGGTATAGGTACTGGGATATGAAGATACGCGGCATTGATAAGTATTGTTTGTATCCACATATATTTCATAATATGTGGTATCTGGAGGGTGAAAGTAGGGATCCTTGGAAGAATCATAAGGAATAGGGTCTGCGGTAGTACTCCCGCAATCGATCTCCTTTCCACTTATGAGTAGTTGCTTGTAATCAAAAGTATATGATCCACCGCTATATGGGATTTTGCCAGCAATTGAATAAGTTGTGCTTATTGCTGAATTGTAGGATATGTTTGTTATTTTAGTTTTACCTTTGTATATTATTCCGAGCGAGTACCAGTCACCAGTATCGTAATAACCGGGGTTAGCTGCACCGGTCACCACAGCATTATTGAAAAAAAGCATGATCTGAGTTCCGTCTGAAGAAACCATGGAGAATACATAGGCAAGTTGACAAGTATCTGCTTGAGCATTTGGAGGTTTTATTAATACTGTTCCAAGGGTTAATAGAAAAATAATGGCAAACGATAAAAAACCAGGAACAAACTTGAGGAGCAGTTTCATACGCTTATCTCAAATGTAGCATTTTTGGAGCTTTACCGCTAAGTTGCCAGGATAAAGGTCAGGCCTTTGCTAAGGATCGCCCAAGTTAAGCCTGACCTTAGCTTTTGATATGGCTCCGATTTTAGCCTGTGAAGTAGCCCAGTCCCGGTATTGGAACAATGGCAATGCCTATGAATTGCATAATCATAACGGAAAAAGCGATAAAAAGGGCACCGGCTATTGCTGCAACAATCATATCCCGACCACCAGCCATTTTTTGAGGATCACCAGATGAAGTCATAACACGTATTGATCCGATGACCATAAGGATTAAAACGATACCACCCGAAATGCCCAGAGCAATTTTCAAAAGAGTACTGGCAAAGTCGCCAAGATTGATAGGAATAGTGCCCAATGCTGTTTGACAGATGCCGCCGTTACACGGGTTCTTGCCCGCGCCGCCGCCAGCAGCAACACCGATGGAAAGACTATTTGTGCATTGAACCTGGCTTGGTGACCCTGGTAAGTCTGTAATATTGACAGCGTAAGTACCGACAAGCGCATCTTTAGGGATTGTTACCATGGCACCCCCTTGGGTATAGTGTATGGCTGGATCAAGTTCTACTACTCTGAACGTAGCAATATTTTTGTAATCGGGCGTACCATTTACATTTACAAGCTCTACGGGATAATCGCCAACCGGGAACTGCTGTCCTATTACAGCAAAATCATCTCCCGCTTTTAGACCAGGTGAAGAAGCGTCGCACTTGGCAAGGGTTAAACTGACTTGAAGGTCAGGCGTACAGGTAACCGGTGGACTGGTTTCGACAACGACCGTATAAGTTCCCGGGGCAATACTTTGGGGCAGGTTAAAATCGGATAACCAAAAATCCCAGGGGAAGCTAATGTAACTTACGCTCCCTATGTGATAGTAGCCCGGATTGATATCAACGGCATACGAAGCGTTTTTGTCGTCAAGAGCTGAGCCGTGCAGGGTCACACCAAATTTACCCCCCGGTGTGTCTTGCGGTGTTTGCACGGTGCAACCTAGGGGTATGTTGGGTTTGTTTCCGGGTGAGCCGTCGCCGAATATTACTGTGTATGAGATATCGTTACCACATGTGGTTCCATCCTGGTCTTTGACAGTAATTGTTAATGTGTCGGCATTTAGGTCAAATCCACCAAACTGTAGATCGGAGAGCGGGATTTTTTCGTAGTATGAATTGCTGCTGTCTAGAATACCAATGTCGGAATGACCGGTAGGGTCAGTGATTCGAAAATTATAGTTGTTGCCCGGCGTATGGATTGTCATCCAAAATTCAAGGGGAGGGCTTGTAGCGTTTGCTGGATATACGTGCTGATTAATCCAGAAATTGCAAGTTGCTGCATCTGCCGGTTTTGGGTTTTGCGCAATTAAAACTGCATAAAATAGGATTGGAAGCGTCAAGAAGACTACAAGCCTAAAGAAGGCCTTTATTTGCATGCTTAATTTCAGTTTAGCACCCATTTTGGGTTGGCGTCTAATTGGTTTGGTCTAACGACGCAAGACTAGGATTTACCGGGTCGGTATATCAGCAGGTCGCCTTGGCACCTTTCAGTCACATTAAAGGCGCTGTTCTGATATACCCGATGCTGACGCATCAGTTATATCAGCCAATTGCGAGCAATTTCTGATGTATCCCATCACTATGTGATGGGATATAATGTGTGGGCTCCAATGAGGAAAGTTTTTGCCCTGATTTTACTGGTTTTGTTGCTTGGTCTGTTTTTTATTCATAATGTCAGGGCCGATGAACTTGAAGATTTGCAAAAGCAGATAAACGACCTTCAACACCAACTGGATCTTTCTAAAAACGCAACAACGCCGCTTGAGTCTCAGGTGAAGGATCTGGACGGTCAACTTTCGGCAATCGGGGCAAGACTTAATGCGATTTCTGCCGATTTGGTGCAAAGCGAGAAGGATATTTTGGAGCAGAAAAAAGTTTTGGCAGGAACTGTTAGGAATTATTACATCCAGAGTTTTGTGGATATTCCGCTTTTGACGCTTTTTGCGACAAGAGACGCAACGGATACTCTAAGAATTATTGCTTTTCAACAACTTTCCAGTAAAAGTGACCGGGAGATAATTTCGACTATTTCCGAGCGGGTTGCCAAGCTTGCCGATGATAAAAAACGTTTGGCTTCGGCTAAAGCCCAAATAGATAAACAGTCACAATTTTTAAAAGGGGAGATTGCTTCGGCAAAATCGTTCCAGAGCCAGCTTGAAGGTCAGATTTCGGCTCTAAGTGCCAGGCAACAGGAAATTTTGTCGGAAAAGTCTGGCACATTTCAAACGACGGTTGGGGATGTTCCTCTAGCTGACGATGTTGCGAGCAGGCCGGATTACAATCCCGGTTTTTCACCCGCATTTGCTGCATTTTCTTTTGGAGCTCCACACTTTAAAGGAATGAGCCAGTACGGTGCGTTGGGGAGGTCAAAACAGGGGCAAAGTTATGAGCAGATTTTGAAGGCATATTATGGAGGAGGGATTGAAATTAAGGACCAGGATCCAAACACCCAGATCAATGTGGAAGGATATGGTACGTATTCTCTCGAGGAGTATGCAAAGCGAATATACGAGATGCCTGGAAGCTGGGGAGATGAAGGAGGAATGGAAGCACTAAAGGCACAAGCTATTGCGGCAAGAAGCTACGTATTGGCACGCGGCGGGTCGATTTGTGCAACAGAATCATGTCAAGTATTCAAGCCGGAACCAAAAGGAGGTAATTGGGAACAGGCGGTCAATGCGACGCGGGGCAAAGTTTTGTATGCAAATGGCCAGCCGTTTTCGACTTGGTACGCTTCAACTTCAGGAGGATATCAGGAATCTTATAGCTCAAACGGTTATTCAACGCCAGGTTTTTGGGATACTCCAAACGGGCGAAGCGGTTGGACGAGTCAGGCTTATGAAAAAATTGCGGGCAGTCCATGGTTTTATAAGGGTTGGTACAGGAGTAGATCAGGTGATAGTTGTGGTAGAAGTCATCCGTGGTTGACCAGCGAGGAGATGGCAGATATTTTGAACGGCTGGAAAGTGCTCTCTGAAGGGGGAGGCGATGGCTCGAGAGTGACACCATTAGGTTCCTGCTGGGGCGGAAATCCGTATAGTATGGGTGAACTCCGCTCGATTGGTGGGTTCACAAGTGTGTCAGGTGTAAGCGTTTCATACTCTGATGGCGGAGTCACTGCGAGTGTTGTATTTCAAACTAATAAAGGAAGTGTGACTATTAATGGCAATGATTTTTATAAAGTATTTAATTTGCGAGCACCAGGGAGAATATCTTTGAAGTCTGGCCTTTACAACATAGAGAAGAAGTAATCCCAAAATTGTTATATTGTTAACAATGCAATGATAATGGGCTTGATTATCAAGTACAGATTTCACTTATTGATATTTTTGCTAAGCTTTTTGGTTTTGACCCGTTTTAACATTGACGGCGATTTGGGTTGGCATATAGCCTATGGCCGCGAATTTTTAAGGTCGGGTGTTATTATTGCCAACGACCCTTTTTCCTGGACAATAAAAGGCCACTTTTGGGCTAATTCTTACTTTTTTTACCAAATTTTAGTTGCCTGGCTTTTTGAAAATGCCGGCTATTTGGCAACTGTAATTTTATTTGGGGTTATCTCTGCAGCGCCGGTGGTTTTGCTCTTGCCAAAAAAGTTAAATAAGTTGGCGCCTTTTGCGGTTTTGGTTGGCGTTTTGATGGCTTCTGCAAGCCTTGGTATAAAACCGCACACTTTCGATTTTTTGTTTTATGCAATTTTATTGTTTTTGATCGAACGTAAACTTTACAAAAACTTTAAGCTTGTGCCATTTTGGTTTTTATTTTTTGCCATTTGGGCAAATTTTCATGTCGGGTTTTTAATTGGCCTTTTTGCTTTTTCGGGCTTTGTTGTTTTGGATTTACTCAAGCGAAAAAAGTTTCCCGGTTATGAGTCGGCTTTGCTTTTAGCAGTTGCATGGTTGGGAACACTGGCAACGCCATTTAATTTCCAAATTTGGAAAGCAATTTTTTTTGATTCTACGAGTCCATTGGGACTACTTTATGTTTATGAGTGGCAACCTATCATTTATTCTCTGAAATTCACTTTACTTTTTGTTTTAAGCGGTTTAATTTTTCTTTACATTTTTCGAAAAAAATACCAAAAAATTGACCCTGAGTGGTTTCTTTTGGGGACGGTTCTTTTTATGCTGCCTTTTATAAGCACCTTTTATCTGATTTTTTGGGCTGAGTATTTCATTTTTATCACTTCTCGATATTTTGATATAAAAACCGATTTGTCTAAAATTTTGATTACTTTGATACTGGTTGTTTTGGTTTTGGGGGCGATTATTAACTTTGGAAAGCAGCTTACCAAGTCAAAGACCTTAAATGAGCGGTTTATGGCAGACGGTTATCCGGTTGAAGCGATGAATTATATTGTGTCACATGGCTATACAGACCAACTTTTTAACCATTTTAATTGGGGCGGATTTATCGATTGGCAGTATCCAAATGTTACGGTTTTTATTGACGGCAGAATGAATGGCTGGAGACAAGACGATGGAAGATACATTTTTGACGAATTCATTCAAATTGTGCGGGGCAAGTGCGATTCATTTTCCAGGTACGATCCTAAAGTTGCGCTTGTGACCAAAGGTTCCAGCGAAAAATGTTTCAGCGGGTGGCGGACTGTATATTCAGATAGTATTTCAAAAGTTTTGGTAAAGCAGAATGAATAATTTTGCCTTTTGGAAGTTTATAATGGATTTAGATGGACGAAAATACCGTTAAGCCTAAGCGAAGCCGCAACCCTTTTGCTATGTTTGCGCTTGCGCCCTTGGGGGTTTCTTTTGATGAGCAGGATGAGGGTGAAGATATTGTGCTACTTTTGCGGGCTCATATTGTGACTTTGGTGCCTGCGTTTTTGGAGTTTATTGTGTTTAGCATACTTCCTTTTGTGGTGATCCCTGTTGGATCATTAATTGGCTTTAATATATCTGGCTTTTTCGGTGCAACGCAGCTTTGGATTTTAATTATTTGCTGGTATGTATTTTTAGCGGGTTTTGTGTTTTTCCGGTTTATTTTTTGGTATTTTAACGTTTATCTTTTGACAAATGAAAGAATTATAGACTTTGATTTTCGGGGAATTTTACACAAGGAAACATCTTATGCAAATTTGACGCAAATTCAGGATGTGTCGCCGAGGATTATCGGTTTTTTTGGAACGTTTTTTCACTACGGCAATGTTTATATTCAAACGGCAGGCGAAAAACCCGAATTTGAATTCATGAATGTGGCAAGGCCAGACGATGTGGCACGCACAATATTGGGAGAAGTCAGAGATGAGGAGACAGAAGCGCCTGGGGAGATACGTTAATGGTTGTTGACGGAGCTGCAATTTTTCCCGGTTTGGGTTTGGCTATTGCCGTAAAAGCGATTTTAATTTTACTTTTGGTCTTTAATCTAGTTTTTTCACTTATTATTTTTCGACAGATACAACTTATGGGCAAGCGCCTCCCGACACCATTGGAACCTTTTTTGAGATTTATTGCAACAATTTATATCGGTGTGGCAGCTGCGGTTTTACTTCTGGTTATAGGGGTGTTTTAAGATGGATAGTCAAATTTCTGTTGGGATTGAAAAAATCCATGGCCAGGCCGACTCAAACGCTGCCTGTGGAATTTTTACGAAAAGGATAACTTTCGAGGGTGGAGTAGTTGGAACGATAGTCAGCACTATTTTGGTTTTAGGATCAGAGGGAGATGATAACCAAACTTATCTTCGGGATATTTTTGAATTATCAGCCGAGAAATTGGAAAACGGTGACGGTAAACCACTTGAGGTTTTAAAAGAAGCCGGTGAGGCATGCCGCAGTTATATTGAGCAAAGAAATCTTAACGTAAGCTTTGTAAATGCGCTTGTTTATAAAAATGCTTTCTATTTCGGCAGATATAAGGAAGACGTGCGCATTTGGGTGTTTGCCGGTAAGAATTCGTCGGAGCTTAAATTTGAATACGGTTCCGGACTTTTAAACCCGACACAGATTTTTTTAATAGGGACTCAAAAGTTTTTTTTGACTTTTGACACTTCTGTTCTTTCCGGAGGTGCCGCCTTAGATTTGGAAGGAATAATAGACGGACTGGCAACAGAAATTTCGGCTGAGGAGAGCCAAAGCGAAATAGGGGTGGCGATTGTTTACGTTAAGAACGAGGGGGAGAACTTGGTTCCTGTTGATAAAGGTGAGAAGTTAGAGGGAAAGGTTGACCAGAAATTGGAAGTTTCTCCAGATGTGGCAGTAGAAGAGGTTGAAAAGAGACAAGATGGGCAAGAGTTACCGCCGCAGTTTCCAACAGTGCAGAGTAGTGGAAACCGGCTGGCATTTGTAAGTTTTTTCCTATCATCTTCCATTTCGACAATAGTCAGAATCGCCAAGACGGTTATCTCTGAGGCCGGCAAGCTAAAAAGGGGTGACGGTATGGCTATTTTGAGGTTAAGGCGCAATATAGTAGTGGTTGCCTTTCTGATACTTTTGATTTTAGGAATTTCAGTTCTTGTTGCAATTCGTTCGGAAGGCAGCAAGAAAAAGCTTGTCGATTTTAACGATCACATGAAAGCGGCGTCTTCTAAGCTTGCAGAAGGAGAAGCGATATTGGATCTTAATCGTGACAGAGCAAGAACGGCGCTTTCGGATGCAGACAGAGAAGTAAAGGCGGCTTTGGTTATAGAGCCAAAAAGTGCTGATGCTCGTGATTTGGAAACTAAAATCTCTGAAAAGCTTAAAGCAACCGAAGATAAAACAGGTGTTAACTTTCAAACGTTTGCCGATTTGAGTGAGCCGGTTTTTGGCCTTTCCGCTTCGGGAAATAATTTGGTAGCCTT
Source organism: bacterium (assembly GCA_021813125.1). Lineage (GTDB taxonomy): Bacteria > Patescibacteriota > Microgenomatia > Curtissbacterales > GWA2-41-24 > JAKAJD01. Next base: position 50,771 of record JAKALT010000004.1, read on the forward strand.
TTCAAGCAGCAAGATGTACCAGATTGATAGTGATGGTAAGGTCAAGGACAAAACGGATACGGGAGGCAATGTTAATAGCGGTTTTTTTACAAATGACAGCGGTTTTTTCATAAGCGGAGGAAAAGTTTTCAGGCAAGGTTTTTCCGATAGTAAGCCAAAGGAAATTGCAGACAGCGGCGGTTATACCGATATATCTGTGTTTTTGGGTAATGTCTATCTTTTGGGTTCCAGCCAAATAGCAAAATACGTTCCAATTGAGGGCGGTTATGCCAAAAGCGTTGATTATCTTAACAATCCGGAACAGTTTTCCATAAATTCACGTTTGGCAATTGACGGATCTGTTTGGGTTACAAACGGAAAAAACGTTAATAAGTATATGAGGGGAGCGAAGGAAGACTTTTCTATTACGGGGCTCCAAGACACTAATGGAGAATTCGGAGAAATATTTACCAGTCCGCAAAGTGACAACTTGTATGTTGTCGATATTTCCAATTCTGCACTTTTGGTAATTAACAAGGACGGTGTTTACCAGAAGGCTTACCAGTCACCGGAATTTGCTAAAGCAACTTCTATAGTAGTTGATGAGTCGGCCGGGAAAATGTATATTTCCAGTGGTAGCAAGATTTTGCAGGCCAGCCTCTAGAATTTCTGCCTTGATTTGAGAATATATGAAAATTTTCAACCGCAAAGCCCGTTTTAAATACCAGTTTTTAGAAAAAGCCGAAGCAGGAATTGTTTTGACGGGAGCTGATATTAAATCGATTAGGGCAGGTCGGGTTGATCTTTCGGAGGCCTTTGCCAGGATTCGTGACGGGGAGGTTTTTTTGGTGAATGCCAATATATTGCCATGGATGGGATCGCAGAAGTATGGTGATCCACGAAGGGATAGAAAGTTGCTACTTCACAGGAAGCAGATCCTGAATTGGCAGGGAAAAATGTCCGGCGGCAATTTGGCACTCGTGCCTGTTTCGATATATTTGAAGGGAAATTTGGCAAAGGTGGAGCTGGCGCTTTCCAAGTCCAAAGCGAAATTTGATAAACGTGCGGCTCTCCGCAAAAAGACAATCAAGCGCGATATTGAACGGGAAATAAGGGGATAAAAGTAGGTCTTTACGGCTATTTAGGGAAAACAAATTCCACCCTAACGAAATCCGGTTTTGCGGCTATGGCACGCAGCAGGTCAACACCCGACAATCCTTGTGCAACGACCCTATACCACGGTCTTTCATCTTCTGGTTTACTTCCTAGATTGGTATATGTCCACCAGCCCGGGTAATGCTGATTCCTTGCATCATCCAAACCTTCAGAAACTAGGCCCGCGAAGACCTCGCGAATGGTGCCGGCTTGTGAGTCGGTTATTTTTAATCTGTCCGATTCAATTGCGTTTGCCATATTTTGTGGAGATGCCGGGTATTGGGCCCGGGTCCAGAATTACAATTTGTAAACATCTACAAGCTTAGTTTATCTATTAAATCTTGCCGCAATTTAAAACCGATAAACAGGATAAATTTTGGCAAAGACCAAATTTTTGCCCACCCGTTTGGTCAAAACGACTGGACTATCCCGGCTGAGTTATTGCCCAAAAAGTTCCACCGGGAAAAAACTTTAAGGACAAGCCTTATTGCTACTTAAAAATTGTTAAGCAGCTAAAAAGGCTGGAGCTGCGCTAGGAGCAAATGCGCTCCTAATAAACGCAATTCCTTGTGCAATTTTAGATTTTGCACGTAATTTTGAACCAAAGCCTGACGCGCTTTAGATTCGTATTCGGCTTGCAGTTTGTCAAAGTGCGATCCTGTCGAAACAATACATCCCCAGGAAGCGAAATTATAGCAAAGAATAGATCTATTTTCAAAATTGATATCATGAATTATGGATCTTCTTGATTTCATTTTCCCGAAAACTTGTGTTTCGTGTGGAAAGATTGGGAGTTATATTTGCCGAAAGTGTTTTTCCAAGATTGAATTTGTTGGAAATCCGGTTTGTCCCGAATGTCAACGCCAGGCAATTGGCGGGAAGACACACCCCGGTTGCAAGAGAAAATACGGACTTGATGGTCTAGTTGTGGCCACAAAATATAAAGGTCCGGTTAGAGCGGCAATCCAAAAAGTTAAATATCGGTTTGTTTGGGATATTCACAAAGTATTAGTTGATTTAGTTGCCGATTCTATCTGGCGATACAGCTTGCCAAAAAATGTAGTTTTGACCTCCATCCCGCTTTTTGTGCAACGCAAAAGGTGGAGAGGATTTAACCAGGCCGAGCTTTTAGCTCGAGATCTGGCAAAACGGTTCGGGGAAAAATACCAGAGCGATTTATTGGTCAGGGTTGTGGACACAAAGACGCAAGTTGGACTATCACGCGAGGAAAGAAAAGTAAATATAAAGGGAGCATTTAAAATATCTCAAAACTCAAACGTCAAATCGCAAAATTTTATTATTGTAGATGATGTATACACAACGGGAGCGACAATGAAAGAGGCGTGCAAAGTATTAAAGCGTGCGGGTGCCGGTGAGGTATGGGCAATGGCCGTTGCTTTGGACTAAACCATTATTTTTGCCAGATATAGGATTGAGAAATAAACTGAGAAAAATACTCCCCAAAAAACCAAAAGGTAGAGGTATTTCAAGTTAAGTTTTTTTACAGGACCGGCAAGCAACAAAAAGATGAACGGAAAAAAATCGAGTGCGTAGCGGTATCCTACTTGTCTTTGGCCAATACCGTAATATGTGATTATCGGAATGAGAATGATAAGTGAAGTTATTGCGGACATTTTTATTAACTCTTTTTTGTAGTCGGCCCAAAAAACAAGGAATAGTATTGGTGAGAGAAATAAAATGCTTAAACCGTAGCTGTCAAATGTCAGGTAAGGGAATTTTAAATCGTGTGAGTTGTCTTTGAAGATCGGTTCCGGCCCTTTAAGGATCATGTAGTATAAATTTGCCGGTAAATGTTTTATAGAAAACAGACCGGTATTTCTTCTTTGCAGAGCTTCTTGGGGAACGATTTGATACCTGTAACCCTGTTCTAACGGGTTTTGAAATCTTAATTGGTTATAGATCCCTAATAAAAATAGACAAACTACGATTGGGGTTAAAAACTTCAGTAAATTTCCCAAATTGAACGGTTTTTTTGCAAGGAAATAGAGAAAGAAAATTGCGGTTGCTGCCAAATTTAATCGAGTAGCGATGGCAAAGGCGAGCAGAAGACCGATTAAGAGATAGCGTTTTTTAGTTAAAAATTCATAAATTACCAGAATCAGTATGCTGCAGACGACAGTTTGGGCAAAATACCATGATCCCGGAAGCGATGCCAGGGGAAAGTATATTGAGCCAAAAATAAAAAAAGTCGCAAGAAGGATTGAGCGTTTTTTATCAAGACCAAGAACAGTCGCTATTTTTGTAAGGAAGTAGAAATTAATGATGCTTAGCGGAAATGAAATAAACCCCTGATAAAAGTTTTTGAAAACGGCTACAAAGGGAATAAGAATTATGGCTGGAAATGGTCCAAGCGGCCAATAATATTTGCCGTTGAAATAGGCGAAGTCGGAAACATTTTTAGGAACGGAGGTAGTTGAGAGGTTTCCCGAAATAAATGACCTGGCGAGAAAGACGAAATGTTGGGACGAATCTACTTCAAGATTTAAAACAAGAAGGATTGTAAAAAGCAGGAGGAGAATGTATGTTAGGGGATTTTTGTAGGACATCAGCTCTGCTTTAATTATACAGTTGAAGGCTTGATGTCGATCGAGGGACTTTGTTGAGTGCGGAGAGGGTGGGATTCGAACCCACGGTAGCTTGCGCTACAGTCGTTTTCAAGACGACCGCACTAGTCCACTATGCGACCTCTCCAAATAGCGGAGGAGGTGGGATTCGAACCCACGTGAGCCGTTTATAGGCTCGCGAGTTTAGCAAACTCGTGCAATGGACCAGCTATGCGACTCCTCCTTGAGAACAAAAACCTTCAAAAATGCCTAGTAATCTAAGTTGTATTTTATTGTCTATATACCTTAGGCTGCACGTACCAGGATAATTTTGACGTTTCATTTTACCACGCGGTTGTGTTACTGTGGGCTTTAAAAATTTTCCGGTTGGTATTTCCAACAAACGGCTCCAGTATTTTATAAGTTTTGAATAGGTATGGGTATTGTGTATTTGAAGTTGAACGCGAAGTTTATTCTCATCAAGTTTGAACCCTTTCCTTAAAAGAAAGAGGAAAGTTTTAACCAGGCTAGGGTCGCTATTTACAAAAGCTATTATGTTTGTTGCAGGGTATTTTGCGCCTTCACAACCATATAAAAGTGCAGCGAGAAATTTGGCCATATCGCTAGATATTGCTTTTTGTTCCGGGACTAAATTTAAGTCAAGGCGTTTAGTTTTCTCTCTGCGTAATTTGTTATTAGTGATAAGAGATTGTTTTCTGTCAATTCTCAGATCAATGCACCAATTTCTAACACTACTGGAAGGTACATTTAACAATTTGCTTATCTCGTAAAGAGAAAGTTGTTTTTCCCTTAGTTCTCGTGCTTCAGAGACAACTGAACTCGGGTATTTCATTGGATTAACTGCACGGTTTTAGTATATCATTATCTTTGCTTTTAGAAGAAAGGCTAGCTGTGTTCTGAATTTAGCTAGGTCGAACAAAAGTCAGAACCAATTTTGGGATTTTGTGTTAAACTCTAAATATAACTGCCGTGGCGAAGTTTATAAGAAATAACCCTGAACTTGACAGCGAACCGCAGCGGATTCTTTCCAAAGAAGAACTTGATACAAAGCATCAAGTAGCACTTGAGGCAAAAACAATTATTTCATGGAAATCCCCTGTGAGAGTTTTTAAAGCCAGATCCCGTCAATATTTTATTAAAGTCGGGCTTTATGGGTTGGTTTTTATGCTGGCGGCTATCGCGTTTGGAGAGTTTCTGTTGGTTGGTGTAATAATGGCCGTTATTTTTCTGGTGTATGTTTTGGCCTCCGTTGCCCCTGAGACAATTGATCATAGGATTACCGGTATGGGAATTGTATCCGGGGACCGATCGTTTTTATGGGATGATTTGGATTCGTTCTGGTTTGATAGGCGTGGTGACGACAGGCTTTTGGTTGTACAAACTAAACTGCGATTTCCATCGAGACTGATTATCCTTTTGACGACGGTTTCCGAGCGGGCGCTTTTGGATATTTTAGAAAAGCATCTGCATTACCACAGAGGGCCTGTGCATACTTTATTTGATAAGTGGGCTTTATTCTTACAGGAACGAGTCAATTTGGAGTAGCCCACTTGCAGTCCTCGGCTTTGCCTGCGGGTCTAAAGTGGGCGTTATTCCTTCAGGAAAGAGTCAATCTAGAGTAGCCAACGACCTCACTTAGCTTACTGAAGCAAATTCTCGAATATAATTAGAAAAAGTTTGGCGCAAAAGTTATAATTAGCACGCATTTGCGCCCATAGCTCAATTGGATAGAGCACAACCTTGCGGAGGTTGCGGTTGGGGGTTCGAGTCCCTTTGGGCGCACAGATAGGGGAGGCGTCGCATAGTGGACTAGTGCGGTCGTTTCGAAAACGACTATCGGGGCAACTCGATCAGAGGTTCGAATCCTCTCGCCTCCGCCAGGTATGAGATTAGCTATAGTTTGCAGCCTCACATTTTTTTTGGAGGCCGGCGAAATTAAAAGGAAACTGGAAGAAAAAGGCCATAGTGTGAGCCTTCCATATTCAGTAGAGAGACTTCTAAAGGGAGAACTAAAGATTGAAAAGATTAATAAAATGAAGCAGGATGGAAGTTTCAATAAATACGTCAGATCGAATGATTTAATCAGGCGAAATTGGATAAGGATGAAAAATGATGATGCTATTCTGGTTATTAATTTGGAGAAGAAAGGTATTAAGGGATATGTCGGCGGTAATACTTTTCTTGAAATGGGGTTAGCTTTTGTAAACCACATGAAGATTTTCTTATGGGACCCGATTCCAAATATGGAGTACTCGGATGAAATACACTCTATGGATCCTGTAGTTATAAATGGAAATATCGATCAGGTTATGTAAATATTAAAAAATTCTCCGTATTTGATAGAATTTTATTGTGGAGTATTTCCGAAATAAGGTTGTTAATGTTGTTGTAATTTTCGCCGCTTCTTTTTTTGTTGGTGCGCAATGGCCGAGAACAGAAATTGACCGACAAGCGTGGGGCTTCCCCTTTGTTTATAAATGGGTAATGAAGCCCGAATTCACTTTTCCCGAGCAAATAAACTCGCACTTCAGCCTTTTTTTTCTGGCGCTTAATGTTCTTCTTCTGTTTTTGGCGGGGATTATGACCTGGTTTCTTGTAAGCTGGGCAATTTGGTTTATTCGGCAGATTACATATAAAATCAGCGCTTAGTCTCCGCACGAAAATTCCCTATCTGGTAAAATCTTGCTGTTATGGTTAAACGCGTATTTTCGGCCGGCGGGATAGTAATAAAAATAGAAGATAGTGTTATAAAAGTTCTAGTGACCCAACACTCCGGACACCACGGATGGGATTTTCCAAAAGGCCATTTGGAAGCTGGTGAAAGTAGCGAGCAAGCAGCTCTGAGGGAGGTTGAGGAGGAAACCGGTGTCCGCGGGAAGATTTTGGAGAAAGTTGGGCAAACACAGTATTTTTACTTTGAAGAGAGCCAGAAAGTTTTTAAGACAGTAACGTTTTTTTTGATGGAATATATTTCCGAAGGCAAAGCTTCAACAGCGTTTGAGGTAAGTGATAAAGTTTGGCTTCCGGTTGGCGAGGTTGAGAAAAAATTGACATTTAAGGACACAAAAAGACTTTGGGAAGAGGCAAAAGAAAAGATCGGGGAGTTAAACTATTGATTTCGGGTTTAATTCGGAATAAAATTGATTGTGAAATCAAACCTATTAAAGTATCCTCTTAAAAGTCATAGAAAAGAAATTTTAATTCCTCAGGAATCTGTATATCTTGCAGAGTTCATGGGAATTGTTTTTGGAGATGGGGGAATTAACAATGATTGGCAACTGGTTATATCTTTGAATAGTGAACGAGACCTTGAGTACAGCAAGTACGTAGTTAAACTTATTAAAACCCTTTTTAGTCTCGAAATTTCTATAAGAAAAAGACCAAGACAGAATACACTTGTAATCGTTTGTTCGAGTATGAATTTACTCGATTTTTTAATTGAAAAAGGGGCGGTTAAGGGTAATAAAATCCGACAAAAATTCGATATTCCTAAGTGGATAAGTGGGAACAGTAGTTATGAAAAGGCGTTTGTAAGAGGAGTGGTTGATACTGATGGATGTTTATATACCCACAAACATAAGGTTGCAGGTAAGGTCTATACAAATATAGGATTTTGTTTTGCAAGTTCTTCGCCACCTCTTTTAAAAAGTGTTGGGAATATACTTCGTTTGGTGGGAATCGAACCACACATTAAGTATGAGAAAAATAGTATCTATTTGTATAGCAGTAAAGCCGTGTTAAAATATCTTCAAATTTTTGGATCTTCCAATCCTAGAGTCTTAAATAAGTATATAAACTGGAGAGGTGCTGGAGTGGACGATCAGGCAGACCTGGAAAGTCTGTATAGCCGCAAGGTTATCGTGGGTTCGAATCCCACCCTCTCCGCTTTAAATAATTAAATGAAAGATTCTCTATTTAATAAATTACCCTTAGCCTTTGTGATTGCTGGTTTGTGGTCAGCTATAGGTTTTGTCGGGATGGTTATGGGTACAGGTTGTTTTGGTCCAGGTGGCTTAAGCGGTCACCTTTTTCAAACAGATTGTTCATTGATATACAGAGCATTAGTTGTTGTAATGGCTTTACCTTATTTCCTTATGGGTCTAGTCTTGAGATCTATTGAGAGTTGGGATGCTATAGTATTTATGTTTTCTGGTTTTGTTTTTTCGCTTATATTATCTTTTTTGTTGGTTAATTTAATCTCATTTTTTTGGGCAAAGAAGAAATAGTCGATTATAAAACAAAATATTGGACATTTTGATATTTGAGCAGGTTGGAACAAAAGGTAGTTAATAACTGTAGGTTGCTTGGTATATAATTCGGGACGAGATGGATCAGAAGGACGAAGTTAAAAGCAAGGTTGATATTGTTGAGGTAATCTCATCCTATGTTCCCCTTAAAAAAGCCGGGCGAAATTTTTCGGGATTGTGCCCATTCCATAGCGAAAAGACGCCTTCGTTTATGGTTTCTGCCGAGCGGCAGGTTTTTAAATGCTTCGGGTGCGGTGAATCCGGCGACGTTTTTACATTTTTGGAAAAAATTGAGGGTTGGGAATTTCGAGAATCACTTGAGGAGCTTGCCTCGCGGGTTGGGGTAAAGCTTAAATCATTTGCTCCGAGTGCCCAGTCGAGGGAAAAGGAGAAAATTCTAGCGATAAATGAACTGTCCGGCAAGTTTTACGGGCATATTTTAAACAAGCACGGGTTGGGTGAGAGAGCCAGAAAATATTTGGAAGACAGGGGTGTCAAGCCAAAGGCATGGGCAGATTACGGGTTGGGTTTTGCACCGGCCGGGTGGCAAAATCTTCTGGACTTTTTGGTAAAACGCGGTTTTTCGGGGGCTGATATTGCGGCATCGGGTTTGGTAATCGCAAGACAAGGGTATAGCAAAGAAGGAGAGTCATTTTACGACAGGTTCAGGGGCCGGTTGATTTTTCCCTTGAAGGATGCGAGGGGAGTGATACTTGGTTTTTCGGCAAGAGTGATAGACGATGCAACATTTGACAAGAAACAAGAGACAAGAAACGAGCCGAAGTATGTTAATTCACCGGAAACTCCGGTTTTTAACAAAGGCTCTCTTCTTTTCGGGTTGGATGTTGCCAAAACCTCAATTCGCAGTAAAAACGAAGCCCTTTTGGTGGAAGGTGAATTTGATGTTATATCGGCCCACCAGGCAGGTGTTGAGAACGTCGTAGCTTCCAAGGGTACGGCTTTAACCGAAAAGCAGGTAGCGCTGGTTTCGAGGATGTGTGAGAATGTGGCGCTTTGTTTTGACGGCGATATAGCAGGTGATGCGGCCGCAAGGAGAGGAATTGAGCTTTTGGATATGGCAGGTGTTTTAGTCAAAGTGGTCAAACTTGGTAAGTTTAAAGACCCGGATGAGTTTATTAAAAGCGATAGCGCCGGTTTTAAAAAAGCAATTAGTTCTGCCGAAAATATTTACGATTTTTATATAGAGTCTGCGCTTTCACGGTTTGACGGCACGACGGCTGAGGGCAAAAAGAAAATCGGGGGAGAAGTGCTTGGAGTCTTTGCAAAAATTTCAGACGATATGGTTCGGGCCCATTACATCGAGAAGCTTTCAAGGGTATTGGATTTGGATGTTGGTCTTGTTGCCCAGGCGGTCGAAAAACGTTTGCCTGCAGGGGTTATTGAATCCGGGCAAGCTTCATCTTTGGGAGGTACAGGTAGCAAAGACGGAGCGAGTTTGGAAAGGTATTTTTTGGCACTTTTAGTTTCCGGGGATAGTTTGGAGACAGAAGTTTTGGGTTTTTTGAATAATGACGATTTTAGTGACACACGGGCAAAAACTTTCTTTATTTGGCTTCATGATATAATAACTGCTCCAAAGAGAAGAAAAGGGAAACAATCGACCAAAAAAACTTTGCTTAGCCAGAAGAGTTTAGCAGTTCTTTTGCGTAAGCTGCCTTCTGATTTAGCAAGTTTTGTTGATGATTTATTTCTTCTTAATATAAGCCCGGCACTTTCAGACAAGGATTTATGGACTTCTGAGGTGAAGGGTGTTTCTGGTAGGATAAAACGTATAGCTTTAAAGAGAAAGCTCGGGGAGCTTTCCCATGATATAAAAATTGCAGAAGCGAGATCTGATGTTCGTGAAGCCGCAATTTTAACGAAGAAGTTTAGTGAACTTTCGAAAACTTTAAAGGGAGGTTTAAATAATGCCTAAGAAGGCAGCAAGTCAAAAAACAAAGGAAGAAAAGACCGGGAAAAATATCGATGTAAAAGCCGAGATTAGAAAGCTTTTGAAGCGTGGCCGAGAGCAGGGATTTATCGCTCAAGAAGACGTTTTGGCAATTTTCCCAGCACCGGAGGATTCAATTGCCGAAATAGATGAACTTTTCCATAGATGCCTTGAAGAGGGTATTGACGTTTTTGACACTACGGAAATCGACGTTTCAGATGCAACAAAGTCGGTAACAGAACTAGAAAAGGAGCTGGAGAGCCTGGCTTCTTTGGAAGAAGGTTATCTTTCGGATCCGGTGAGGATGTATCTTAGGGAAATTGGCCGTGTTTCACTTTTGACATATGAAGAGGAAGTTTCTTTGGCAAAGAGAGTTGAGAAATCTGACAGACGAGCCCGCGAGAAACTAATCAACGCCAATTTAAGACTTGTTGTTTCCATTGCCAAAAAATATGTTAACCGGGGCTTGACGCTTTTGGATTTGATTGAGGAGGGAAACATTGGTTTGATGCGGGCGGTTGCCAAGTACGACTGGAGACGCGGATATAAGTTTTCGACTTATGCAACATGGTGGATCAGGCAGGCAATAACCAGGGCGATTGCCGACCAGGCAAGGACGATTCGGATTCCGGTTCACATGGTTGAGACAATTAACAAATTCAACCGTGTTTCCAGAAAGCTGATGCAGGAGTTGGGGAGGGAGCCAACGCCCGAAGAGGTGGCAATGGAGATGGAAGTGCCGCCGGAAAAGGTTAGAGAGATTATCAAAGTTTCGCAGGAACCGGCATCTCTGGAAGCACCGGTTGGAGAGGAAGAGGATTCAAGGCTTGGGGATTTTATCCAGGATGCTTCTGCAGGCCCAACAGACCAGGCGACGCAGGCGCTTTTAAAAGATGACATCCGCGAAATGCTGGCGACCCTTTCTCCGAGAGAAGCCAAGGTTTTGGAATACCGGTTTGGACTTGAGGACGGTAAGCAGAGGACACTGGAGGAAGTAGGCAAAGAATTTGGTGTGACCCGCGAGCGAATCAGGCAAATTGAGGCTAAGGCTATCCGCAAACTAAGGCATCCCACCCGGGCGAAGAAGCTAAGGGATTACCTTTAAAATTTTCAATTAATAATTTCTAATTTTCAATTGCCGGCTAAGGTGGTTTAATAAGCCTAATGAAATTGGCAATCGGGGCAAAGTTTCTTGTTGGAATTTTTGCAATATTTACCCTACTTTCATTAGTTTTATTCTGGCCGATATTTTTGGGAAAAGTTAATTTAAACGGCAATTTACTGGTTTCGTTTTACCCGTTTTTCGGCCAAAATCTGCCTTATAAAAATATAATAGGTTTAGATCAACTGAGGTTATATTTTCCGAATTATCCTTTAATTTTTGACCAGTTGAGGCATTTTGAAATTCCTTTGTGGAATCCTTACATTTTTGCAGGAAATTTAAATTTAGCCAGTTTGCAGAGCGCTGTATTTTATCCTCTTAACGTTTTCGGGTTACTACTTCCTATCTTTTGTTTCTGGCATTTGATGAGGGTGACGCCGATCATTTTGGGTGCGTTTTTTATGTTTTTGTATCTTTCGAATTTAAAGTTTTCTAAGGCAGCTTCTTTTTTTGGATCCATAGCTTTTGGTTTTAGCCCGTTTATTTTAACTTGGGGCGAGGAGCAGGTAATAACACCGCATTCGGTTATCTGGCTGCCTCTAATTTTGCTTTGTATCGATAAACTCGGAGGTTTTAACGCGACAAATGACTCATTTTTTAGGAAACTTTGTTTTTTGGTAATTAGCCTTTCGGTTGCTTTTTCTGTCTTTGCGGGTTTTGTGCAAACCACAATTTATGTTGTGGCGGTTTGTATGCTTTATGCCATTTTTAGGTTTTGGGAAGGCGGGCAAAAAGTTAAAACCCTGGCGGTTGTTTTAGGGGCTGTCTTGGTTGGAATTCTTGTATCTGCAATCCAGCTTGTACCAACGGCCGAACTGTATTTTTTTTCGGCCAGATCGGTTGTGGCATCGCGGGATATTTTACATAAGTTTTTGCTGCCGCCCGAATCACTTTTGAGTTACCTGGCACCTGATTTTTTCGGCAATCCGGCAACCTGGAATTTTTTCAGAAACGGCGTTTCAACCTATTACGAGAGCATAATGTTTGTGGGCACACCGGTTTTAATATTTGCGCTTTATGAGATTTGGGAAGGCAGGCGCGAGAGGTTTTCCAAGTTTTATTTTCTTTTAGGCTTTTTTGCTTTGGTGCTAACGTTAGATAGCCCAATTGCGAGGCTGTTTCTGCTTTTGCCGGTTCCGGTGCTTTCAACATCGATTGCCAACAGGCTGCTTTTTATAACCACATTTAGCTTGGCGGTTTTGGGATCAATGGGGATGGAAAGGTGGTTTCGGGCAAAAGACAAAAAGATTTTAAAGTATGTTTTTGTGGTTTTAATATTTTACCTTGCAACTTTTGCTTACCTTTTGGGAGTTAGATTTTTGGGGTTTGCCTACTTTATTTCCGGGGCAATGGGCCAGAACATAACTTACAAGATAAGCGTTAGAAATTTGGTTGTTCCGTTTGCATTCTTTCTGGCTAGCTCTATATTGGTGACTTTTGCCTTTTTTGTTAAACAGGTAAGGATAAGGATTTGGGTTGGTTTGGTTTTGACGGTTTTTTTGTATGTTCAACTTTTTCTTTTTGCTTCAAAATATTTTTCATTTACCGATGCCGGCAATGTATTTCCCTTGAATCCGGTTTTATCTTATATTCAAAGAAATCAGGGCTATTTCCGCTCTTGGGGGATAGGCAAGGTTTACCTTGAAAATAATTTTGCAACCCAGTACCGTATATTTTCCCCGGAAGGTTACGATTCTTTAAACATCCTTTCTTACGCTGAATTTACCCAGGCAATGCAAAACGGGGGAATGGGAGATGTCAGTTTCCGGGCAGATGCGGGTTTGGGAAGAGGCGATACGGATAAGTTGCTGGCAAATACCAACCGGAGGAAACTGATTGATTTTGTAGGAGTCAAATATGTTGTTGCCAATCAGGATGATTTTGAAATGATGGATAAAAATAACTTCAAGAGAGTTTTTGAAAGCGGTAATTTGGGTGTTTTTGAAAATAACGAGGTTTTGCCAAGAGTGTTTTTGGCCTCAAATTACGAAGGGCCGCCGGAGGTGGATCCGACTAACAAGACGACCGATGTAATAAACGCCGAAAGAAGAAAACTGATTCCCGAAAAGCTTTTGTCTTCGGATTTTGACTTTAGAAACGTTTTGGTTTTGGAAAAACCGTCACCAGTCTCGGCCCAATATGGTCCCGGCTCTGCCGAGATAATAAGCTACCGGCCACAGGAAGTAATTGTCAAAACCGAGTCGGATGAGCCGAAGCTTTTGTTTCTTTCGGACAATTACTATCCGGGTTGGAAGGCTAAAGTTGACGGTAACGAAGTGGAAATATTACGGGCGGACTACACTTTCAGGGCGGTGCCCTTAGTGCCGGGGGTGCATACAGTAAGGTTTTATTTTGATAGTGATTCTTTTAGGCTTGGAGCAATAATTTCTTTGGCAAGTTTAATTTTTATGGGAGGATTCTTATACATTAGAAGGATTTAATAAGAAAGCTTATTATTCGAGGACTCGCTATGAAAAAGATCAATTGGTTTCTGGTTCTAATTTTTCTTCTGGCATTTGTGCTTCGTGTTTACATGCTAAACACGATTCCTGCTGGTTTCCAAAGTGATGGGATCGATGTAGGTTATGTTGGGAAATTTCTTGTTTTGAACGGTCGGGATACTGCAGGCAATGTTTTGCCGCTTGCTTTCAATAAATTTGGTGATTTCCGGCCAACAGGCCTTTTTTATCTTTCAGGGCTTGTACAGTTGGTTTTAGGGTCCAGCGTTTTTGCTGTCGGACTTGTAACTGCCTTTTTTGGAGCGGCTTCGGTTTTTGTCGTATTTGCATTTGCAGGCGAGCTTTTTAAAAAGCGGCAAATCGCTTATTTTTCAAGTCTGTTTTTGGCAGTTTTGCCGTGGGATATTGTGTTATCCCGTGCAACACATGAGGCTATCGTCGGCTACTTTTTTACGATTTTGGGTTTTTACTGCCTTTTGAAGTTTACCTACGATGAAAAAAGGAAAAAGTATCTTATATATGGCGCATTGCTGCTTCTGGTTTCATACCTTTTTTACCATGGTTTAAGGACTTTAACGCCGCTTTTGCTTTTAGCATTTTGGGTGTTTTACAGAAGCCGCGATTTGGCGAAATTAACTATTTTGTTTTTCATTTTGACTTTTTTGATAGTTATTTCCCCTTACGGCGGCGGCAGGTTAGGGCAGATTGTATTTTACAAAAGTCCCGGCGCTTCCCAAAAGTTGCAGGAGCTTCCGTACGCCGACAGCAGCGTTAAAATGGCTAGAATCTTCCACAATAAAGCAGTTGTTTACAGCCGAGATCTGGTTTCAACCTGGGTTGAGCATTTTTCTCCGAGTTTCCTCCTGCTGAAAGGGGGTTATCCCGAAAGATACATGGTGCCGGAGGCGGGGCTTGCCTATTTCACTTTGATTTTGGTAGTAATTGCAGGTCTTGTCTATATTGCCAAAAAGCCCCGCGAAGTAGGTCTTATCGCTGCCTGGCTTTTAGTTTCCCCGGTGCAGGCGGCGTTAACTTACGAGGATATTCCTTCTGTAACCCGCGCTTCGTTTATGATTTTTCCCCTGGTAATTTTAGGCGGAGTTGGTTTGTGGTGGATCCTTGAGCTTTTAAAAAAACCTTTATGGAGGAGAATGTTCTTGGCAATATTTTTTCTTCTGATGACTTTGGAGATTATCTATTTTATGCACCAGTATCTTGTACACCAGAAGGGTTATAAAGGTTTTTTTAGGGGGGAGGGCAATACGGAGATCAGCCGCTATATTATTGCCAACCAGAAGAATTATGATTTGATTTTGGCCCCTTTTGAGGACAACATGCCTTTTTACTTTCTGTTTTTTGGAAACCATTTCGAAAGGAACATAAGAGTTGATATTGTCGATAGTTCTTCCGGATTTAGCTACCAAAACGTTAAATATTTGAGGATCAGTTGCTCTTCGCAAGAAGCTTCCAAGTATTTGGGTCAAAAGGTGTTTTATATTGATGAGCCGAGCTGTGAGGAGAGACCAAATCTTAAGGAGATATACAGGGTTAAAAGAACCGATTTGACAGACGCCTGGGTAGCGAGGGCGGCAAAGTAATTACTTCAGCTCAAAGTCCACTAGAAGGTTGATGGTTACATCGTTCTGGCCGGGCTGGATCTGGCTTTGTTTCATCATTAAATCTTCGCTTCCTACTGCCATCATAGGCATGGGGTAGGCGTAGTCGCCTTGTTCTTTTATCGACACCACTTTGCCAACAGATCTTCCGGAGGCCTGAGCCAACTCTTTGGCTTTGACCTTGGCATTATCAACCGCATTCTGGCGGGCCTGTGATTTGGCGGCTTCGAGTTTGGTGTCGTCAACTGTCAGCTGAGGACCGTAAATGTTGGTTGCACCGTTTGAGGTTAAAGCCGCAGTAACCGCATCGGCATTTTTGAGATTACGGATGGTAATTTCCAGCGATGTTGAAAAAGAATTGGTGTTTGGCCTTGGCGGGATTGGGTACATCATAGGTTGGGCACCGTAGCTTTGGTTACCGGAGATATAGTTGGTTTTGATGTCTTTTTCGTCCAGTCCAAGCGTTTTGAGTTTGGAAACGACGGCGTCTACTTTTTTCTGGTTTTCGGCCCGGGCCTGATCCAGATTTTGATTATTAGACTGGATGTTGGCGGTTATTTTGGCAATCGAGGGGACTGCTTCTGCTTTTCCTTGAGCCGATACGGAAATTGTCTGGACTGTTTTTGTTTGCCACGGTTTTACCCAAATAACCACAAGGGCGATTACCAAAACAACAATTGGCCAAAGAAGGGAAGCTGTTACTTTCGGGGGTTTCACATTTTTTATTTTAGCAGATTATTGTAAAAGTTCACGTTTATGTCTAAAATTTGCAACATGAGGGCTGAGAGACCTTTAAGTGTATTGTCTGCTGTTGCCGCGATTGGAATTGCTATTTTACCGGCAGATAATGCGACTGCTCGCAAAACTCCAGGCGGGGAGACGATGATTTTACGTCAGGGTGTCATGCCGCCAGAAGATAGGCTAAAGCCAAAACTTCCGGGAAAACTAAAACTTGAGCCAAAAACCACTTAATTGAAGCAGTGATTGCTTCATGTTAAAATCACATCTGCACTTTGACAATCCGCGATAGCTCAATGGTAGAGCGTCCCGCTGTGAAGATTTATTTGGTATACTCAAGTGTGTATGCCAGATAAGAGAACTTATGCTGACCGCGCCGAATATTTAAAGCGAGCAGTTACAAAGCGAAGAAGAAAGCTTAAACAACTGGTTGTCGAATACAAAGGCGGTAAGTGCATTCTTTGTGGGTATAACAAATCAATGTGGGTTCTCGAATTACACCATGTTGATAGCAGTACTAAAGAATTTAATATGTCTGTTAGGGGTTTAACTCGTTCTTGGGAAAAAATCAAAGCAGAAGCAGACAAATGTATTCTTGTATGTGCAAATTGTCACAGGGAAGTGCATGCAGGCATTACGCAGCTCCCGAAAGAAATTTTCGGGATGAAAAATCGGGCTAATTCGGGGAAACCCTGAAACGGGTAATCCCGAGCTAAATGCACGTTCATGTAAACTGAACGTACTAAATGTGTAGAGACTATATACCCGGGGCCTAAGTCAAAAGATATGGTCATGAGATAGTCCACTCCTTTTGGTAACAAGAGGGTTTGTGTAACGGGAGGGTTGTAGGTTCGAGTCCTACTCGCGGAGCAAATTTTTGTTTAAGCCTGTTTCAAAATGCTGATATACCTTGGGGTAATATAAATATATCTGTTTTTTCCAGTCTGTTTATGTTTCATGGTGATTTTCTCTTTTTCTAAATCTGATAAATATTTACGTGCTGTCATCGGGCTTACCCTGACAGCTTTTTCAAAATCTTTCTGTGTGAAATACACATTGGAGAAAAGATAATCGACCAGTTCTGAACTATATAAATAATTAAGATTATCCCTCATTACCTGTTTTGCTGAGTTAATTGCCCTCCTTATTTTTTCAAGAATCTCACAGGTATATTTTGCCTGTTCGGTAGTAGCACGGGTGATATACAGCACCCAGTCCCTCCAATTGTTATCAGAAGTAACCGCCCTTAATTTTTGATAGTATTCATCTCGATGTTCCAGGATATAGTGACTAATGAATAGCACAGGTACGGGCAATTTACGCTGTTTCATAAGATATAAAGGCATAAGCATTCTGCCGGTACGTCCATTACCATCACTAAACGGGTGTATTGCTTCAAATTGATAATGCAGGATAGCCATTCGGGCAAACACCTCATGAATGGGAGCAGCCTCGTTGAAGTATTTTTCAAAATTGTGCAAAAAATCTCTAAGTCTGCTCTCGCCCTCGGGTGGGGTGTAATATATTTTTTTTGTCACTGGATTACTTAGTTGTGTGCCGGATAATGTTCGAATTCCTGATTTGGTAGGTTCAATTACCTTTTGCAGAGCGACATAATCATTAGTTGTTAAAAATCCGTTGGTTGATAGTTTGCTTGCACCATCCATTAATGCATTAGTGTAGTTTAAGGCTTCCTTTTCGGCGGGACTTAGTTCCCGTTCTTCCATTATTTTTGCATAGTACACACTATCGTTAGTTGTAACGATATTTTCTACTCCTGAACTTGATACTGCCTCTGGAACGAATAGAGGTGACAGTAAATCCAGGGTGTTTGAAATACTCCGACTGCTTAAAGTAAGCATTGTCTTTAATTGCGATATTGCGTCGCTTGCCTCTAATGTCGCCAATAGTAGCTCTTGATCTTTTAAATCCACTTTGGGTGGAAGTAGGGGCAAATCGTTATAAGGTTTGTTTACGTCATACATGCTAGTACTATATAAATATATGTGTATATTATAAAGTACTCAGCTCACTATGTCTAGAGAGTATAAAGTACTCGATACCCCGAGTTGGGCAATAGAACTCTGATATACTTTTTGCATGAATAACACATTTTATTTTCTAAGGCATGGAGAGACGAAAGTCGATAGAGATGTTCCTATCAGCAAGTGGGTGCTTTCGGAAAGAGGAGAAGCGCAAGCAAAACAACTTGCCCAAGAGGGCGTTTTTAAGGATGTTGACTTAATTTTTTCATCAACTGAGAAAAAAGCTTACCAAACCGCTTTGCCAATTGCCGAAAGTTTAGGTAAAGAAGTAGCAAAGCTAGAAGAAATTGTTGAGCTTGATCGGGATAAAGGTAATTTTATGGAAGCTGAAGAATATGAGAAGACAATTGAGGAATGCTTAAAGCATCAATCGGAATCAGTTAATAAATGGGAAACTGCTGTCCATGCTTTAGATAGGTTTTTAGATAAGATCGACGAGTTAGATAGAAAGTACGATAACAAGAAAATACTTGTGGTTGGGCATGGTTTTACTATCAATTTGTACTTTGCAAAGCTCTTGGGTGTTTTGGATAAAGTTTACGAAAGGCTAGAGACTAACGATTTTGCCGATTGGGGTATAGTGAAGAATCAGTTGGTGATGAAAGATATTACTGAGGCAGTTTAAGCTGTATGAGTAGTAGTTGGAATAATTGGAGTAACTTTATCTGAAGGATTGAAAGGTTGTAAAATGCCATTTCTCATTAAAACCACTGTCTTTACTCCTTGTCTTCGAATTCGAGATACCTCGATTGGGTCAAGACCAGAAGGTAATATTCCGTTGTTAGCTTCAAGTTCATAAACTTTTCCATCAGGATAAATGGTAGAAATGACCTGTTTGTTTGGCCCGAATTTAATATCTTGGCCATTAAGTTTGCCGGAACCGGTAATTATGCGGTAAGTGGAGATTGCAACAAGTCCGGTCCAACCCAATTTCCAGCCTTGTTTTACTAACTCGTCAGGTTGCTGGCCACTATAAGGTTCTGTGTGCACTGCCACTAAGCTGTTTGTGGAGAATTGGTAGGTCAGGAAATCAACTTTGGCTTCAATTTCCACCTCTGGGTTATTTAATGCTTCTTTTGGCATCTTTGCGTTGGTAAATATATATTATCTTATAGGCTTTGTCAAGCTTGATAGAGGTTTTTCGTCAGTGATACAAACACTACGGGTTTTTTCGGATTTTTTGCCCTTCGGTAAACTCAGGATAAACTTCTGATATAATCATAAATTATGAAAGACACCAAAAATAAAAAGCTCAGGGGATTTTCGGACGAAGAACGGGCTGCGATGCAGCAACGCGCCAGGGAACTTGCAGCGGAGGCCAGGTCAAACAAGAATAAAGCTCAAGGGGAAAGTGACGTTCTTGCTGCGATTGCCGCAATGTCGGAGCCGGACCGCAGCATTGCCAAACGGTTGCATGTGATCATTAAGAAGACTGCCCCAGACCTTTCACCGAAAACCTGGTATGGATTTCCTGCATATGCTAAAGGAGATAAGGTAGTTTGTTTTTTCCAATTCGCAGGGAAGTTCAAAACCAGGTACGCAACACTTGGCTTCAATGATATTGCCAAACTCGACGATGGGAATATGTGGCCGGTTGCATTCGCGCTGAAGAAATTGACACCTGTCGAGGAGAAAAAAATCGTTGCGCTTGTTAAAAAAGCCGTGAGCTGAGAACACAAATTTTGCCCTATAGTTTGACTGTTTAGCTTTGATTTAATATAATCATCAAATGACTGAGCAAACAGGGGGACAGAACACCCATATAACCCAAGAACCTTCATCTAGAGAAATAGTAACTCGAACTCAATTTTCCGAACGCGCCCGCGGGCTTTTGCGAGAACCTTTAAAGGGTGTATTAGCAATAGTAGGACCGGATGGCAGAATAGTCCAGACAGAGATGTGGTATGACCTTCAAGAGGATGGTACGATTTTAATGAACACAACTAAATTTAGGCGTAAATATGCGCATTTGCAACGAAATCCATCTGTGTCTTTATTGATATCTCGAGGTAATTATCAATATGTAACTATGAATGGGGCAGTTACCTTAAATGACAATCCTGAAATTGCTCAACAAGATATAAGGTATCTAGCTGAACGCTATCTAGGCAAAGAAGAAGCAGATAAAATTATGCAGGATGAATTCTCAAAGGAAGAAAGAGTCAGTATTGTGCTAACACCTACAAAAATAACAGAATACTTTTCTAGCTAGGTAACATTCATGGCGGTAGATTGGCCGCTTTGCAGTTTATTAATCTTTTTCGTTGTACTCTACTTTTAAAATTAAATTAGGTTTAACACCTGCTACTGCGGGCAAGAGGTGATTTAAGACTTGTTCGGCAGTCATGCGGTGAGCTGAGGGTTGAGTTTGCCACAGACAGCTATCTCAATTCAAAGTCGGACGATCGAACCTTTTGATATAATCCACTTATGACTGAAATTGGTGAAACTCCACCTCCACAATCTGAACAGCCAGGGCCTCAAAGTGATAGAGAACATCGATCCTCTAGTCTAGATTACATCAAGAAAGCACAAAACGCAGTTAGGATGAACGAAATGGCAAATCGGGAATTAAAAAGAGTTTTGCGTGATCAGGGGATGACCGAAGGAGAAATAGAAAAGGCAACAAGCCCCGTAACTCAAGAAAAACAACAACAATTTGCGGAACATGTAATAAAATCGCGAAAGAGTTTGTTAAACCGTGGATTGTTGGGGAAATTTTTTGGTTGGCTAGAGGGGGACTAAGCTACTGAATAATTTTTGACTTCACTCGTGATGTGGCGCTTATCATTTTCTGTATTGCTTTAGTTCCAAATCTTCTTTGTTGTAATCTACTTTGACTGTGAGATTAGGTTTAATGCCGGCAAGTGCAGGTAAAAGGTGATTTAGGACTTGTTCGGCAGTCATCCGGAAAGTTTTGCCGCGGGCGGAGATTTTTAGTAGACCAATGCGGCCACTTGCACTAAATTTTTCGATGAGATATAAAGACTCTTCATAGTTAGGAGGTGAAAATATGCCAAGTATTATTAAAAAAAGCTTTGATTCTCCAGATAAAACTTCAAGCCCTGCAGAAAAAATGAAGGTAGATTTTGTCGAAGTAGGAGACCTAAAAATCCAGAAAGTGACCGCGGAGCCAGGATGGCAATGGTCAAAACATTTGAAGCCGGTGGTTGGAGGGGAAAGCTGTCAGGTTAATCACAGGATACATTTGTTGTCAGGGAAACTCATGTCGAGAACGGATGACGGCATGGAAGAAGAACTTGGACCAGGTGATGTTGCATTTATACCAGCCGGGCATGACGGTTGGGTCGTCGGTGATGAGAAAGCCGTATGGTTAGAAATTGTGAAATAGACAAGTTTGTGTTAAATTTAGCTTAGGCATACAAAGTTGTGTGCCGCAAGGACAAAGACGTCTTTTTAAGGCGTCTTTTTTGTTGAGAAAAAGGCGCGGAAAGGGGGTGAGAAAAGATGAGAAAAGATGCACCTGATTTTGCGCGCGTGGTATTGCCGCACACTACCGTTGGGCCTGATAAGGTAAGAGAAGTGGCAGGAGTTCTTATAGGGGCGCCTACGTATGGTGTGTATAGAGCTCTGAAGGAGGATCTTGATTTGGATGGTGACACGGCTTTTGGTCTGATGGTTCAATTTGAAGGGAATCCTCCAAGAATGAGCCCCTTTTATGACATTGGGGGAGAAGGTTAGGTTTGTGTTAGAATCTGGCCGTGGCAAACAGTAATAACAGGGAACTTGCGATACTTTCGGCGATTGTCGATTCAATTGCCTATAATCTGGATCTTGATGCGGTTTTGCGGCAGATAATTGAGATTGTCTACAAAGAAACGCTCGCAGATTCTATTTTCCTTTATGTTTATGACGAACCTTCAGGGCAAGTTGTGCTTCGGGCTTCCAAAAATCCGCATCCATCGCTATTGGGCAAAGTGTCTCTGAATTTAGGGGAAGGAATAACCGGTTGGGTTGCGGAACATAAGAAAGTTGTAGAAATCACAGAGAATGCTTCGGACGATAAGCGCTTTAAATTTTTCCATGACATTCCGGAAGACAGGTATGAAGCTTTTTTATCACTGCCGGTGACTTTTGGCGGGAAGTTGATTGCGGTTGTTAATATCCAGTATAAAAAGCCCAAAAAGCATCCGGCTGAGCAGATACGGCTTCTTTCGACAATCGCCAAGCAAGTCGGCGGAGCTTTGGAAAATGCCCGGCTGGTTAGTGAGTCGCAAGCTTTAAAAGAAGCGTTGGAAACAAGGAAGTTGATGGATAGGGCCAAGGGGATTTTGATAAAAAGGGATGGTTTGACAGAACCGGAAGCGTACTCACAACTTCAGAAGCTTTCGATGAAGCACAGAAAGCCAATTCGGGAAGTTGCCGAAGCGGTAATCATTTCTTCTAAGTAGTTTGTTTTTCAAAAATCCTTAAGTGTTGACAAGTACAAATAGGGTGTGTACTATTCTCGGCGTGTTGATATTGAAGGGAAATTTTTTTAAAGTCTTTAAAAAAACAGCTTCAGTTTTACGGTTCATTCTGGTTCCAATAATTCTATTTTCGTTAGTGATTTTTCAGAATGGTACGGGTGTAAATACTGTCAATGCTGCTCCTGCTTTTACCGATTTACCCGCAATTGCAGATAGTTATGTGCGCGCCGACCAACCCGGTTCAAATTTTGGTTTGGCAACAAGC
The DNA here is from genome assembly GCA_021813125.1 of bacterium. Taxonomy (GTDB): domain Bacteria; phylum Patescibacteriota; class Microgenomatia; order Curtissbacterales; family GWA2-41-24; genus JAKAJD01. Next base: position 73,403 of record JAKALT010000004.1, read on the forward strand.
CTGCAGGTGGACGGAAGCCCGGTAAAAATTTCTTATCTTAAATTTGACCTGACCCAGCTTTCGGGTGTTAACGTTACTGCCGCCAAGCTTAGGTTAAAAGTTATAGACTCTTCTTCCTCGACCCAAAACATTAAGCTCTCTACTGACAATAGCTGGACTGAAGCGGGGATTACATACAATAATAAGGCAGCCTTAGGTTCCACTTTGGCGACTTTGGCCGGAGGAAGAGCTGGTAACTGGGTCGAGGTTGACATTACTCCTACAGTTGCGGGTAATGTTGGCCAAATAGTAACACTAGGGATGGATTCTTCGGGAAGCGACGGAATAGATTTTAATTCCAGTCAGGCAAGCGTTGACCAGCCGGTTTTACATGTAGAATACCAGGATTTAACACCGACGCCCACACCGGGTGTGACTCCCACCCCAACACCAACACCCACGCCTGCTCCGACCCCAACGCCCAGCCCGACACCCGCACCTACGCCTACGCCGACACCACCACCGTTGGGAGCTGATCCAGTAATTATGGCGGCAGGGGATATTATCTGTGATTCTCTGACAACAACCTCATCATCCTGCCAACAGATGGCGGCTTCTCAGGTAGCCGTGGACGGCAATCCCGACGCCCTTTTAATTCTCGGGGATTTGTGCCATACACCTTCTGCAAACTGTTTTGACAATTACTATGCGCCTTCTTGGGGACGGCTGTTTTCCCAAACTTATCCAATAACCGGGAACCATGAATATTTAGTATCCGGCGCAATCTACTACTTCGACTATTGGAATGGAGTGGGAAATGCCGACGGCCCTGCCGGTAACAGAAGCCGTGGATATTACAGTTTTGATGTTGGGACGTGGCATATTATTGCTTTAAATTCCCAGTGCAGTAAGGCCGGCGGGTGTAATGCGGGAAGTCCACAATACACTTGGCTGCAGCAGGATTTATTAAGCCATCCTAATGCTTGTACCCTTGCCTACTGGCATATTCCGCTATTTTCTTCTGGAGGTAGGGCTAACAATAATATGAAGCAGATTTACACTTTGCTTTATAACAACAACGCCGAGGTTGTGCTCAATGGCCACGACCACATTTACGAACGGTTTGCACCCCAGGACCCTAACGGTGTTTTAGACACGGCTCGCGGGATCCGTGAGTTTATATCCGGCACCGGAGGCGCGAACCACACGTCCATTTCATCAGTCAAACCCAACAGCGAAGTGAGGAATGCGGTTACATTTGGAGCACTCAAGTTAACATTGCACCCCGACAGCTACGACTGGCAGTTTGTGCCTCAAGCCGGCAAAACGTTTACCGATTCCGGCAGCCAGCAGTGCCACTAGAAAAACCGAAAACTCCGAAAAAGCAATTTAATCAAATTTGTTGAAGGGAAGTTTTTTGTCTGGTAAACTCAGCCTGTGAACAGACAAATGATAAAAGACACACTAGGTTGGGGTTTTGTGCTTTGGCTTGTGGGATATGTCTTGGGCATAGTCCTTTTTATGGTAGTGCCACCTTCGATGATTGGTTGGATAATTATGCCAATTGGGGTAGTTTTGACGCTTTGGGTTTTGTTTAAAAAGATTAAGGGCGACTCGCTCAAATATTATGTGGGGCTTGCGGTTTGCTGGACTTTGATTGCAGTTGTTTTTGACTATTTTTTCCTGGTGAAAGCATTTAAACCTGCAGACGGGTATTACAAATTGGATGTTTATTTATATTATGCTTTGACGTTTGTACTGCCGATTATTGCAGGGTGGCGAAAGGGTAAGGTATGAAAAAGGGAAAAGTGAAAATTTGCAGCAGAGGGCATAAATACACCGGAAGCGGGCCGTGCCCCGTTTGTTGGCCTGGAAGACTTAAAAATAAAAAAGCCCCGTATTAACTTTAGCTTCTGATATACTTTATTTAAATTTAATGGATAGGATCACTTTAAATACCGGAGCCAAGATGCCGGTTTTGGGCCTTGGGACGTGGAAATCGAAACCGGATGCTGTGGGCAAGGCAGTAGAATATGCACTTTGTGACGCTTCTTATGATCACATGGATTGTGCATCAATTTACAGAAACGAAGATGAAATTGGAAGGTCATTAAAGAAGGTTTTTGAAAGCGGGAAAAGGAAAAGAGAGGAGATTTTTATTACAAGCAAGCTTTGGAATACGGATCACAAGAAAAATGCGGTTAAGATTGCGTGTGAGGCAACTTTGACTGATTTAAATCTCGATTATTTGGATTTGTATTTAATGCATTGGGGAATTGCTATTCCTCCAAATGAGAAAAATCGCGAACCATACGGAAGGCTGGAGGAGCAGCTGGATGAAAATGGATATCTTATAACCGAGGAAGTGACGGTTATGGAAACTTGGGAAGCGATGGAAGAATTGGTTAAGTTAGGTTTGGTGCGTGCAATAGGGGTTGCGAACTTTACCGCTCCACAACTTGTCGATCTTTTAACTTATGCCAAGGTGCGTCCTGCTATGAACCAGATCGAACTGCATCCATACCTTCAACAGTCCAGGCTTGTGGAGTTTTGCAAATCCCAAAATATTGCTGTAACTGCTTATTCCCCGTTAGGGTCACCCGGAAATTACGGGGAAAGCGGCCTGCCGGTTTTGGTTGAGGACGAGACAATTGTTGAAATTGGAAAAAATCATAGTAAATCGCCGGCCCAAGTTTTAATACGGTGGGCGATACAAAGAGGGACTATGGTTATCCCTAAAAGCGTTACACTGGAGCGTATAAAAGAGAATAGCGAGGTTTTTGATTTCGAATTAAGTCGAGATGAGTTGGAAAAGATAGCCAGCCTAGACCGAAATTTGCGTTTTGTTGACCCCTATAGTTGGTGGAAAATTCCATATTTTGGATAGATATGACGGATTTAGAAAAGAAAGACGTAATAAAGTTTTTTCATAATATTTCCCCGAAAGTACTGGCTTCGGCAGCTGAAAAATTTAAAAAAGCGGAGGTCGTTAAATACAAAGGTACAGATAACGATACTTTGAATTTTGTGACGGAGGCGGATATTGCCTGTGAGAATGCTATACTTTCCGAAATTAAAAAAAGGTTTCCCGGCGATGGGATTGTGGCAGAGGAAAGTTATTCGGATGTCAAAGTGGGAGAACATGGGCGGTTTTGGATTATCGATCCAATTTGCGGTACCTCTAACTTTGCAAAAGAGCTCAAGCTTTTTGTTTCAAATATTGCGCTTGCCGAGGATGGCAAGTTAGTTGCGGCTTGTGCGGTTGACCATTCCCAAGCTGAATATATTTGGAGTATAGGGGATGGGATTTTTATTAACGACAAGAAGGTTGATGTCGGTCGAAAATCGTCGGGCCGTACGATCGAGGTTGATTTAGGGGCTGCCATGACAGGTTCCAGAGAGATCAGAGAACAATTTGCGAGGTTTGTAACTAAACTTGTTGTAGACACTAATTATGCACCGGTGACATACAATTCGTCCTTGGGTTTTTCTTATGCTGCTATTGGCAGGTTGGATGCTTATATTAGTGCGGATAACAAAGTCTGGGATGTAGCAGCGCCCAATTTTTTAATGATGGCAGCCGGCGGTGTGGTGACTACATTTGATGGCGAACTCTGGACTTTTGAATCGCGCAGTGTTGTTGCAGCCAGAGAAAAAAATTTCCACAAAGAGTTGATGGGCTATTTGAACGGTTGACAATGAAACTTAAAGTTTTGTGTTGGAATATTTGGACAGACGGGAAATTTGAGGAGGTTTTGGAATTTTTAAAAACATCGGAGGCTGATATTATTGGTCTTGAGGAAGTGCAAACTGATGAGCCGAAGCGGAATGTTATTGGATTCTTGGGAAATTTGGGCTATGATCATGTTTTTGCGCCGGTAAAAAAAGATTGGGGCGACAGAATTATTTCGGACGGGCCCGCAGTTTTTAGCAAACACAGAATTGCAAGATCTGAAACCTATTTGCTTTCGAATAGTGATTCCAGGGCGGCTGCAGGTGCGAATGTTCAAATAGGAAGTGATATTTTGCACGTTTTTGGAACCCATCTGTTGCATACTCATCAAAAACCTTCAGAAGTGCAGGAAGAACAAGCGAAGAATTTGCTGGCACTGGTTCCAAAAGAAAAAAGTATTGTGATGGGCGATTTTAATGCAGAACCGGAAAGTACAGCAATTAAAATTTTAGAGAGTCGTTTGGCGAATGCAGATCCTGCTTTGGCTCCGACCTGGAGTGTTTACCCTGAAGGTTGCATGGTTTGCAAGCCCGCTGATGTTAGTATCAAGCTGGATTATATTTTTACAACAGCAGATATTAAAACAGACAATTTTAAGGTTGAAAAATCTATGGCTTCGGACCATCTCCCCGTTTCTGTTACTTTAGAGCTTTAGAAAAAGAGTTTACAATCAGAAATGATTGTGAAGAAGCACCTGCCAAAAATTACTATTTTAGTTGTTGTAATTTTAGGGCTTGTTTTGAGAATTATTCCAACTTTTGGAAATAATTTTTACTTCACCATGGATATTGCCAACGAGGCGACAAAGGCTAGGGAGATTATATTTTTTAGGCTTCATCCGTTGGTAGGGCAGGAGACCAGTATTCCGGGTTTTTATCATGGGCCGCTCTGGCTTTATTACATTAGCATCGGGTATCTCCTTTTTAATTTTCACCCTTTTGGTTCTCTTTTTATGCTTTTTCTGCTTAATGCGGCCTCGACTGCAGTATTGATGTGGAGGGTAATAAAAAAGGTGTCTTTAAAAGCCGGGATTTTAATCGGCGTTGCTTTGCAGTTTTTCTGGCCTTATTATGACACTACCCGCTTTGCTTTTAGCCCATTTCCTTTGGTTGTTATTGCCGTTGTTGATCTTGTTTTGCTGTCGGCTGCTTTAGAAGGTAGTGTCGCGGCACTGATTGGAGCTGCAGTTGTTAGTTCTTTGCCTTTGCACCTTGAGGTAGCCAGTCTGCCGCCGTTTTTGGGTCTTTTCCTGACTGTTGCCTTGTGGCTTTTTATCAAGAAAAAGTTCACCGGAAAACAGTTTCTGTATGCGATTTTAGCTCTTATTGCAACTCATGCGGCCAGAATTGTTTCCGAGGTTCTTACGGGTTTTTCACAGCTTCATGCTATCCAGGAACATGCTGCTTCCGAGCGAAGTTTTATATCGGCTACCCAGTTTGTGAAATTTTTCGGACAGATGGTTGGAATTGTTAAAGAGGGGCTGGTTCCGCAAAGCGGGGTTTTATCTATTCTTTTGATTTTGGCTTCTGTTCTGGTTCTTTATAAAAGAAAGAAAATGAATCCGTTTATTTTGAGATATGCCGTTTTGACGCTTATACTTTGCGGCTTTAGTTTTGTTTGGTTTGCTTCAAATATTGGCTGGCATCCGTGGCACACGGTATACATTGCGCCTGTGATTTTTATTTCAGCACTGCTTATTGGTAGTTCTTTTAAACTTAACCGGGCAATTCCTGTTTGCGCTTTTTTAATTGCAGTACAGCTGCCGGTTTTTTATAAAAACTACGCTCTAAATTTCAGGCCTACCAATGATGCAAGTATACTTTCCAACGAGTTGAGTGCGGTTGACTGGACATATAAGGAAAGCGGAGGGCAGGGTTTTTACGTTTATTCGTATCTACCTTCGGTTTACGATTACCCTTATCAATACCTTTTTTGGTGGAGGGGGAATGGAAAATACGGCTATGTTCCGTGTGAATATTCAACTTATCCGGGAATCCCGGATTTTTTCGTTAATAATTACCAAAAATACCAGCAGCCGCAGAGGCAATGTGAGAGGGTGAGGTATTTGATTATGGAGCCGGATCAAAACACCGGTACGCGGGCGTTGTGGCTCTCGGAGGTTTCAAAAAACACTACGCTGGAAAAGGAAGCAAATTTTGGGAATATAAGAGTTGAAAAACGCAGAATTACCCCTTAAATTTCTTTTAAGAATCGAACAGAATGAACATTCCTCAGCTCAAGTCTTGGTAATATTTCCTTACAAAATTATTACGTTTTCCTTACGCGGCCAAGATATTAGGTAAATTATGATGAAATCTTTTGTACTAAAGGAAATATGGGTGAGGGCAAGCAAATAATCCTAGAAAAAAACTAATAAAATTCTTGTACTTTTCGCCAAGTTTGTAATATCAAAATTAAATTTGGTAATAGTTTTGAAGTTTGGAGACAGATAAGGAATGTTAGAGGTAGCAGAGTTGTTAACCATCTTATTTTAACTTTTGTTTGTCTCATACGGTTTATACCCATTTAGGATATTGACATTTGGGTAATATTCGGGTAATTTAGTAATTGATAAGAGTATTGAGGGGAGGTGAAGAGTAAATGGATGAGAAGAAGAGTACAAAACAGGATTTTTCCAAAAACCGCGTTAAATCTTCAATTTTGAAAGCCCAAGGTAAAACTTTTTTCTTTGACGTAAACGTCGCAGAAGGTGACAGAAAATATTTAAAGATCACCGAGTCCAGGTTTATGGGCGAAGGAAAAGACCATGTTAGAAATTCCGTGGTTTTGTTTGCCGATAACGTCGATGCTTTCCAAAACAGTTTGCGGGAGATCTCCGCTTATTTGAGGTGAAGGGTATAGACCGATATAAAGCACTCCAAGGCATTATTGCCGGGGTGCTTTATGATTTAAATAAGCGTTGACCTTTTTGGGTTTTTAGGTTAAGTTGTAGGGCATATGATCGGAGTTGATTACACGCCAATTATCACGTCGGTTGCCGAACATGGTGTAAAGATAGTTTTTATTGTGGCTGTGGTTATGTTTGCCCAGGTAGTTTTAAAAAGGGCGTTGCCGAAGCTTTTGGCCCTTTCCGAAAAAAGGGCCGGAGAACGTGAGATTGAGTTCAAAAAGAGGGTGAGGACACTTGGGTCTGTGATTGCCAACGCGGTGACGGTAGTTTTGACAGTAATTGGCGGCCTTATGATCCTTTCTGAAGTGGGCATAGATATTTTCCCCCTTCTTACAGGCGCAGGCTTGGTGGGTTTAGCTTTCGGATTTGGAGCACAGAATTTGGTTAGGGATTTGATTGCCGGATTTTTTATTTTGATGGAAAATCAATATAGGAAGGGTGATGTAGTTAAAATTGCTGACATTGAAGGTTTGGTTGAGGACGTTAATTTGAGGCGCACAATTTTAAGGGATCTTGACGGGGCAGTTCATTCAGTTCCAAACGGAGCAATTACGGTTGCCTCCAACTACAGTTTGGGTTACTCGAGAGTGAATTTGGATATTCCCATTTCTTATGACGCTGATGTCGATAAGGCCACAACTATCCTTAATAAAATAGGAACGGATCTTGCAAAGGATAAGAAGTTTGGTGAGCTTTTAATAAAGGCACCGCAGGTTTTGGGTGTTAACTCGTTTGGAGAACGGGCTTTGGAAATCAAGTTTTTGGGCGATACCAAGCCGATTAAGCAGTGGGAAGTAGCAAGGGAATTGAGGCGAAGGATAAAGGCGGAATTTGATAAAGCCGGAATAGAAATTCCTCACGCGTAGCTCTCTTGACCGGATGAATTGGGGTAAGTTATAAAGAAGAGTGGCCCTTAAAAAAGGTTTTGTCCATTTAATTCCTCTATTTGCTGTTGCAGTTGTTATTGTCGGTGTCCTGGCGACGCTTTCTGCGTACCAGGAAAACTCCCAAAAGGCGGCTTTAGGCAAGGTTCTTTCCGATTCTGACACAAATCAAGAACAAATAAAGAAGGAGTCGGAACAAAAACAAGAAAGCGATAAGAAACAAGTTGAAGCCCAAAAGGAAAGCGATAATAAATCTCAAGAGGTTCAGAAAGAATCAGAGCAAAAGCAACAAGAGACTGACCATCAAAATTCGGCAGGAGGATTTACATTTTCAAGCCATGTAAAAGAGGAGAATGAATCCAAAAAGAGCGAGGTGCAAATGGAGTCTCAACACGAAGGAAGTAACTCTGCCAAATTTGAGGGACAAATTCAAAACGGCAACTTAAAAATTGAGATACATGTAGAAAACGGTAAGGTTGTCACAAAGTTTCATGACGAAAACGGCCAGGAGGTCGAAGTGGAAAAAAGTGTCGGTGATAAGCTTGCCAAGGAGGCGGACGATACATTAGAAGAAAAAGAAATCGAGATTGCTACCGGCTCTGCACAACTTGGTTTTATAGAGCATGGTCATCGTGTGAGGACAAATTTCCCACTGACTGTGGACCCCGCAACGGGGCAACTTTTCGTAACAACTCCAACAGGTACAAAAGCGGTGGCAATTTTGCCGGCAGCTGCAATTGAAAACATGATTAGGGCGGGAATATTAACAACTGTAACTGGTGGTGGAGGTTCAAACCCGCCCGGTGGTACAGATTCAGCAAGTACTCCTACTTCTGTTTTAGGGGCAACTACTGAGCTTACAACCGGCAGCAAAGGAAACTTGGTTTATAAGGTGAGTGGTGAAAAGAGCGAACGTTTGCTCGGAGTTTTACCTGTTAACTTTAACCTGACTGCAGTTGTTTCTGCAGAAAACGGCCAATTGCTTTCGACACAGGAAAGTATTTTTGCAAGGATTTTGGATCTGCTTTCTTTCTAGCTTCTCTTGACAGTTTCGGCTAATAGTGAATTAATTTAAGTGCCCTGCTTTTGCAGGCAAAGTGATCGAAACAGGTGCAGTAGACACTTCTTTTTCTTCAAAACCCTTTGGTAGGGAACTGCGACAGAGTCAAGTCTCAGAGAAACACTTTTGGCCTCTTCGCCGGATTTTTATTCCAATGATGGCCGAATGGTTTCGATTAGGGGTTTAGTTGAATATGTTGTGGATAGGAAGGTTGTAGATGAGCGTAGGTCTTGAAAGGTCTGTTGTTTCGCCTATCGATCCGTTGGCAGGGAAGAGGGTAGGTTGGGAAGAGGCGAGCAGGGCTTCCGAATTGTTGGATACTGTAGAAGGTAATGCCCATTTGGAGTTTTTGGATCAACTTCCAAAAGGTTTACTGAATCATATTATCAAGGAATCCAGAAGACCTTTGGTGAAACGCTTGATTGAAGCCGCAATGGTTGGAAATGATGCAGCCTTGGCCGTAATTGAAGCTGATAATTATCGACGGGATCCTTATAAAGGGGCCGACATGTATAAAAGGGGAGGCTCAACTGTTGTTGTGGGGCCGGGGTTTGGAGCTTATGGTAGGTGGTATGGTGCAACTGAAACTTTCCTTACAAATGCCGGACATAGGGTAGTAATTTTTGGTGAAGACGAGTTTAATTTAAGGCCACTTGAACATCAGGTGCCCGAATTTGTGGCTTTTGTGAGGGATCAGGCGCAAATAGCCGGTGCCAAAGTTGATCTTTGGATGCACAGCAAGGCTGGTCTATTGGCTTATGGAGCGCATCTGTTGCACACCAGAGACATAGTTGACAACGTAAACCATGTCGTTGATGTCGGTACTGGTTTAACTGATTGGGTGAACCCCCTGATTTTAAGTGGATTTTATGGGAGCCAGCTTGCTTATAACGGACGTGATTTTGAGTGGGCCCGAAAACTTAAAGGCTATGCTAGGTCTACTCGAATGGACGGTTTGAAAGTAACAACAATTTCCAGAAAAGATGATGACCCCATCATGAGGGGCACTCCTTTCGGGGAAAAGCATATTCCGATAACGGGATCACATATAGGAAATGGGTGGTCACTTGAGACAATGCGCTTGGGTGAGCAGGTTTTAAGGTCTGCAGCCTGATCAAACTTAGTTCGATTCCAAACCTGTTAGGTTCAAAATTAGAGGGATTTTGGGTAGGTGTTTATTATTAGGCAGCAATTGAGGCTGCGGTATTTAAGCCGTTTCAGTTAAGCTAATTTATCTGTCCTGCCTGCATCAGGTTGCGTTTTTCGGCTTCGATATTTGAGTTTTCAACCGAGAGGCCTTCTCTTGCGGACATTGCAATTCCTTCGACTAAGCTTCTGATTCTATAGACGTCTTTTCGAGGCAGATTATCTACAACTATTTCCGGTCCTCCTGTTAAACTCTGAACGTGGATGTGTCCAAAAAATGGGCCGCTTGCTGCATTAACGCAGGCAATATCTGTTGCCATTATGGATACAATCTCGTAGGACCAGGGGCCGTATTTTCTAAACCAGACGATTCGAAGCTCTTCTACAATTATTTCGTCTGGGAAGAGTGTGAGCGGGAAGATCTGGCGAGATCTTGCTAATATTCTAGATTGGCTGTTGGGTGTGATTTCTGCTTTAGCATTTCCGTTCTTGAGTTTTAGGGCACGATCTAGACGCCAACTGTCGCTTAGTGCTTGGTAGTTCATTTTTCACCTCCTTCCGGCTTTATTACTTCGGATGCGTTGGACAGGTTTTTTTCTAACCCTTGGGAGAGTTTTTCGATTAAGGAAGAAAATTCGCGGTATTCCTGCTTTGTAAGCTGGGTTTTCAGAAAATTTTCGACAAGTTTGGTTTGTTTTTTGATTTCGACAGCCTGATTTTCCCCGGAGCTTGTAAGTTGTATTTGATAGGTCCTGCGGTTATTTGCTTGGGTGCGGCGCACTACTAAATTTAGTTTTTCCAGCTCGTCTATTACTGTTACCACTGTTGCAGGCTGCAAATGTAGCATCCTGGCGATTTCTGCTTGGCTTGGGTTACCATGTGCGTCAATGACCAGCATCGCAGTTGTTTGAGAGTAAGAAAGGGGGTTGGAATCGGTTTTAAGACCAATAACCTTCTGCAACTTTTTAGAAAGTCCAATCAGATGGAAAACAAGAGTATGTTTCAAATTTGCTGCCCTCCCTTGTTAACCTGATTGTTAGAAAGCTAATTATTAGATATCTAACATGGTCTTAGGCAAGTAGATTTTATAGCGTGTGAATTTTCTTGTCAATAAAACCTATAGTTATTGACAATTATGGTTGTTTTGCTTGCGTTTGACATCTTATAATAATTATTATATAATTCTCAAGCCTTAAATGGCTATTTAATGAGAACTAATTACTTAAAATTGGTTATACCAGTTGTTGCGACAGGAATTTTAAGCTTAATCGCTGTATTTTCGTCAGGCGGTTCGGTTTATGCTTTAGAAAGTTCGCCGACGCCAACACCGGCTCCCACGGCATCACCGACGGCTACCCCAAGCACGCAAACAGGATCAATTAGTGTTTGTAATGTAATTATGGATGGCCGTGGCAACGTTGTAGATGGTTCTCAAATTGCAGGTGTTACTTTCACAGTTAAAGGCTTACCACATATGCTAAATAGCGGTTCAGGGCCAGGAGGAGTAATTCCTGATAGTACTTTTACGACACCTTTGAACTTAAATACCGACGTTTTTGGGGGAGACGGTAAAAATGATGCGTCTTGTGTTAGATATGATAACTTGCCGATGGGGGACTACTTTTATTCTGAGGAAACTATCAGTTCTGCAAATGGTTGGAAGAGACCCCTTTATAATGATCAGTACATCACTTCGGTAAGAGATAAAAGTTTCTTTCCTTATGATAATGGAATTTTTACCTCACAAGGGTTTTCCGACAATAAGAATTCTGACGGGCAAATTGTGCTTCAGGCGGGAAGGCCTAACAGAACACTTGTAGTATTGAATACATTAAGTGCTGTGGCTAGCCCAACGCCTACGCCGAGTTCTTCGCCAAGCCCTACTCCGGTGGCTGGCGGTACGGGAAGCAATAATAATAATCAGAGCCAAAGCCAGACACAGAACAATAACCAAACGGTTAATGTAACCGTTGACCAGTCGGCTTTGGGCGCAAAAGCACCAACAAAACAGCCGGAAACAGGAATTTCCGTTTTGGGACTTGTGTCTGCTTTTTCGGCAGCACCGTTTGGGTTGATGCTTTCCAGGTTCGGTAAAGGAAAAAGCGTTTTTCGAAGGAAGGAAGAATTGGGAAAGTTTGCATTGGAGACATTTTCAGGTAGAAATAGGGGACTTGACAACTTATAATAATTACTATAAAATGCGCAAACTGTATCAATCTACTGCCTTAATACTGCCCCTTTAACTGCTCAATAAAAAATACATGATCGGAAGATTTTTCAAGATCTTCCTGCCCGTAATCACAGTTTTATCCCTGTTTGTTTTTGGCGCTCTTGCGACAGCAGGGCGCGTATTTGCTTCAGAAAATCCGGGTTCCATTAAAGTTTGTAAAATCGTAATTGATGAAAGCGGCAATGTTGTTGACGGTTCCGAGGCAAGCGGTGCAACTTTTTCTATCGAAGGCTTGACTGCAATTTTCAATAGCGGTGAAGGCCCTGGCGGTGTTTTACCAAAGACAACTTTTAACACACCTTTGACTTTAAATGCCGATTTGATTGGCAATGACAAAGTAAACGATGCCGCATGTGTTACTTACAGGAATCTGGCAGTTGGTGACTATTTCTATTCACAGGAATCGATTACAGGTTCGGGAAACTGGGCAGATCCAAAATACAATGATCAGTTCGATACTACTGTTTCTTCTATTTCTGATTTCTTTTCTTACGACAACAAGCTCTTTGATTCCGACAGCTCAAACGACGACGCAAGAAACAAAAACGCCGACGGCCACATAATTTTGCAAAATGAAAGGCTTAACAGAACACTGATTGTTTTGAACCAAGTGAAGGTTAATCCGCCTGCCGTTGGCGGGGGCCCAAGCTTAGGTGGCGCTTCAGCACCAGCGTGTTCCGTTAATGGTCCGCAAAAGGTTGACCAGGTTTGGTTTTCAGATGTCAAAAGCGGTGAGGTAACAGTCCACTGGGCTAATAAAGGTGATGCAGCCGGATATCATATAGCTTACGGTCCAACAGCAGACAACATGCTTTGGGGTGTTGAGGTTGCAGGAAATTTGAACACATATACCCTTAAAGACTTGCCAGCAGGCGATTTGTTTGTCAAGATTATTGCCAAGCAAAGTGCCGATTGTGGTGGACCGACGTCTGAGGCATTTAAGGTCGGCGGAGTTGGCGGCGGGCAGGTTTTGGGTGCATCAACTCTGGCTAAGACCGGAATTGCGGAAAGCTTAATGATTCTTCTTGCGGGCTTCAGCGTTCTGTCCCTTGGCTTATGGCAAGTACAAAAAGTTCTGCAAAAAAGCAAGTAAAAGTCCCTTTCATAGCGTATTTTCTCAGCATTCTCACGATAATTGTGGGTGCTTCACTTCTTTTATTGTCTATCTCGGCACATTTTGGTTTAAAACCCTTTCTCGACAAGAAGGCTGTATCGACTCAAGTAGCAGCAAAACCCGTACGGCTATACGTTCCTAAGATGGACAGAACCCTTTACATTTCTGACGGCAAAGTTGAAGGCGACAGGTGGGAAATTTCCGCAACGGGAGTATCTTACTTAACTGCCTCCGCTATGCCTGGACAGGTAGGTAATAGTGTCATCTACGGCCATAATACAGTTGATGCTCTAGGCGGTCTTTGGCGGGTTCACGAAGGGGATTTTGTGTATGTAATTTTGGATAGCGGCCAGTTCTATAAATACCAGGTTTTTGAAAGGCGGGAAATCGACCCGTCGCAGGTTGATATTTTAAACCAAACGCTTGACGCCCGCTTAACAATTTATACCTGCAGCGGGTTTTTAGACAGTGCCCGCTTCGTTGTGGTTTCGAAACTTCAAACTAATTAGTTTTTTCCAGCCGGTACCAAATATAGAAGACGAGAAGACTGACAAGCGATATTATTAGTCCCACTTGGAATTCATGTTGAAAGATTGCCGCCAAGTTTTGGCCTGTAAAATTTTCGCGAAGGGCGAGTGGTGTTGCCATAGGGTAGGTGCCGAGATTTAGTTTTTGGAGAATCTCACTTGAGTTTTTAGTGATTACATATCCATGAAAGAGTTTTTGCTGTTGGACTGCAATTGAGATAATAACCAGAACAAATGACAAGAGCTTTAGTGGTTTTTTGAAGATCG
>JAKALT010000018.1 GCA_021813125.1 bacterium
ATCTATGATAATATGTACAGGAAGTTACTTAAAAACTTTAGAGAGAAACCACTCTAAAGTTGTCTAGACCCGTTGCAATTATCTTTCTCTTTACGATGCATGAATCATCTTGGCAACCGGCCTTTTTAACAATAACTTCATAGTAATACGTATGGCGTTCATTGAACTGGTCATTGCAAGTGGCCTGAACCGGCCCAGTAGGTGTCAATTTTATTGAATAGTCCTCTGAGCAAACACTGTCTCCCTTTAAAAAAACCGCAGGACCAGACCAAACCACATTTTTTTCATTGCATTCCGGCGAGCAAACGATTCCCTCATATTCGCGCCTATCCTGCTTATCCGCTAACTTAAATATGTACGATTCATCCGGCGTCGGCCTGCTGGGATTTTCCGCACCGCAGCATCCACTTTCAAAAGCACCTTTTAGGTGAACCCAGTACACATACGATTTAGCAGTATTTTTAGGCATGTCCTTGCCGCCCACATCTACAGTTGCCGGTTTTGTTGCATCCACTTTTTGTACAGCTCGACGCAAGTCCTGTTTCCGAAAATATTCGAATACACCAGTATCACCTACTAACATTAAACCGATAAGTATTGTATTCAGCAGGAAAAAAAGGATGATGACGGCAGCTATAAGGGTTTGCAAAGAGAGCTTCAGTTTCAGCGAGGCCAGCTTGTCCGAAAGGCTTGTCGCCAGCAAATAGAGCCCCGGCCCGTAAAATGCTAGAACCGTAAGGTCAAGAATTCGTCGTTCTGAAAATGTTAGCTCATCAGTAACGCTCACCAGAAGAAGATAATCACCAATAATAATCAAAACTACAGCGGCGATTATCAAAAATTTTTTTGACTTATTAGAATCTAAAGGAGAAGAAGCTATCGGCTTAGGCTCAACCGGTGGCACAGGTTCCTGAGTTTTATCTTTGGCAGATGCTTCATTCATATCTATACCCTCCTTCAGTATATTAGCGATAATCTTTGCAATGCAACAAAAGCATCAATTATTACCTGTGATAACCCTTTTTGAGTCCAAATCAACCTCAATATCCCCTAGTTGGTCATTCCTTAAGATTTTCGATCGAGCCGTCTCTAATAAATCCAGCACTTCTTTATTGGGATGCCCAAACCTATTGTTTTTGCCAACCTGAATAATGGCAATTTCGGGTTTGGTCTCCTCAAGCACTTTCTGGCTGGTGCCGGTTTTTGAACCGTGGTGGGCAACCTTCAAAACTGCGCAGTGTCCATTGGCAACCAACTCCAAAATTTCCTTCGGAATATCCCCCGTAAAATACGCACATTGTCCCCCATAATTAAGCCTCAGTATAACCGAAGATTCGTTAACATCCGAAGGCGGTGCTTCTTGCCAAATATCATACCTGGCTCCAGCTGGCCATAATACCTCAAAGTTCACACCATCAACGTTTATCGAATCGCCGGCAACAGGTTTGTACACTTTTGAGCCTTCCAAAACTAGTGCTTTCTGCCATTCTCTGTAAAGTTCTGTATCATTTTTAACACCGGTCGTCACCATATTTTCCACTTTGTAATTTGCAAAAACCGCCATCTGCCCCTCCATGTGGTCCTGCTGCGGATGCGTCAAAACCATTATTTCAATCTTTCTATCCCAAAACGGCATGTAGCGCGAAAGACAGTCGGCAATTTTGGAACCCGGACCGCCATCTATAACAACATCGTTACCACCAGGTGTAATCACCAAAAGCCCGTCGCCCTGCCCCACGTCGCAGGCAATTATTCGGACGCGCCCCAAACCAAAAGATGCCGCAATCGCCAAAATTCCTAGCACTAATAGGCATACGGCAACAGCTAAAATTGCTTTGCTCTTACCATCCATTTTTTGAATTATGATTCATGAATTATGAAACCCTTGCATAAGGTCAGGCCTTAACCTAGACACTCCCCCAACAAAGGCCTGACCTTTACCTCGTCGCTAATGGCTAGTTGCTTTCCTCCTTACCAAGGTAATAATTGCAAAAAGCACAAAATAGCAGCCCCCGGCAAAGATAATATTCCCTTCCCCGAAGCTATATTGCGAAAACGGTAAAGCTGCAAAAAACCTCACAACCTCGGAAAAATAAAAAGCCGGGACAAATGCAAAATATGCTACAAGCTGTGCAAGCGGCATAAAAATCAAACTTAAGATGGCCGTCAAAAACCCCAAAACCATCATCGGGAAAACCGCTTCGGCAACCAGAACATTGGCCAAAGGCGCAACAGGAGAAATCCTGCCAAAGTAAAAAATGATAATCGGAGCGGTAAAAACGTACGCGCTGGTTGCAATCGCCGCATTTTGGACAAACGTACCTAACACTAAACCCTTAAGGGTGGCAGCCGTGGGAGGGCTCCCGACAGAGCGCAAGGCTTCAGGTTCGGATGGTCGAGAAGGTTCGAAAAATTGAGAAGGCTGAGCACTGGCGGGAAGGAAACGGCTGACAGGACCCTTAAAGGTCACCTCCAACCATTTTCCCAAAGTCACAATTCCCAAAGTTGCGGCGAACGTTAACTGGAACGAAACTTCAAAAAGTGCCTGGGGAAACAAAAACACAATTACCAAAGCCGAAACCCCTAGAATCCACACCACGTTTGTCTGCCTCCCAAAAAACATTGCCAAAGTTGTAGCAAAAACCATAATAGAAGCCCTCAAAACCGGCGGTTCAAAACCGGCTAAAAATGCGTAGAAAAATACCGCAAAACTGGCCAAAACCAAACTTCTTCGCCTGCCAATGTAAGGCGCAAGGGCCATAAAGATTCCGGCCACAATCATCAGGTTTTGTCCGGAAACCACAACTACATGGATCGTACCGGTTTTAACCAGCTCGTCGCGAAACTGCCCTCCAAGGTTATCCACCCCAATCACCGCCCCCGAAACCAAAGCCGCTTCCCGCGCTCCCAAAATCGAGCTTATATTTGAGCTTATTTTCCCCCGCAGCCTGGATCTGAAAGCTGAAAACCCCAAATCTTCTGCAATCTTTTCAACTTTCGGCTGAAACATTTTCCCGCTATCATTGATTTTTCCGGAAATTCGAAGCCTGTCCCCAATCCGGTATCGCGGGTAAAGGCCTGTATAAATTTTGGCATCGGCAACCGAAATAACCTGGCCAGTTTCGTATATTTTGGGCTCAATTTTTAGAGTCGCCTCAAGCTTCAAGTCGACATTTCTTGGAAGGGTTTTGGGCTTCTCAAGCCAAAGTCTTGCCGCAACCGAAAAAATAAGAAAAAGTAGTAGGATTAGATAGGCAGACCGCGGCACTAATAAGTTATTTTATCCTTGATTTTTTCAAAGACAGATGAAGATACCGCTTTTTTCAAAACAAGGTCATTTAGGGAACTGTAGGGGCGCGAGGCGATGATTTTTGAGGCGGTTGCAGGCCCGATTCCGGGCAAAGTGTCCAGTTCCGCTACCGTCGCATTATTTATGCTGACCAAACTATTCGTAGCAACCCCAGCCACCTCCCCATTTTGGAGTTTGGAGTTTGGAATTTGGAATTTATCCGGCACATAAACTTTTTGGCCGTCACTAACCTTTGCCGCCAAATTCACTTGCTTGGAGTCAGCATCAGCTGATAGCCCGCCGGCAGCACTTACTGCATCGGCAACGCGTGCGTCACCCGGCAATTTATAAAGTCCCGGTGAATTCACGGCACCACCGACATCAACAACGATTGCCTGTGCCTGGGCACTACTAGGCAACGCACCGGATATTATCTTGATATCTCCAGAAGTTGAATTGCTCCTGAAAAAATACAAGCCGGCTCCCAAAGCCAGCACAAAAAGTCCCAGAAAGAAAGCGGCAACTACGGCTATTTGCTGACGGCTTGCCCTAACAGCCAAACCGGGCTCTTTTTCCTCGTCATCCATAAACCCATTATGGACTAAATTTTTGGAATTGTTAAATGCTGCGTCAAGGTCAGGCCTTAACCTGAGCATCACCCAGAAAAAGGCCTGACCTTTACCAGGTTTGGGATTGTGACAAGAAGCTAAATCTTTACTCTGGCTGCCAAAATCGCCTTGCGGTAACCCTTAAGCCAGGCTTTAAATTCGCGGATTAAGTGTTCTGCACCTCTTTGTGTCAGCTCGCGGTTAACTATTCCTCCATGGTGCGGATGCCTGAACATGCGCTTATTCATACTCGAAAACCCGTGCGCGTAGTGGCACAACTCGTGCGCAATAGTGTAGCGGACAACATCGGCAGGCACATCTTCCTTGGCAAACATCGATGTAACCGTAATTAGGCTTTTTTTCGGCGTGTCATCCCCAACCGCTTTTATTAGCCCTTTGATACTTTTAATACCTTTGATACTTCTGATACCTTTATGGGAAACCAGCCTTATCGATCCAAACCGGTATTTCGCCTCACGGCCAAACTTAATCTGTATCGGATTGGTAATTTTTACGTTCGCAAAGTGATTTTTTAGAAGAATTTGCAACTGCTGCTCAAGCCATTCGTTATCTCGCATCGCAACTCATTTTAAGCGATACAAAGTTTCTCTTCAACCTTAACCATTCAATGGGTAAAAAGAAATACTCTGGTTATTTTGAAGCAAACAAACGTTCTGCGTCCTGTAAAACCCTAATTCGCTGGTCATCTGTCAATTGAAAGTTGCCATAATGGCTAAAAACAACATCTTTTGACGTGGGTACTTTGCTCAAATCACGATTTGGATTCAAAATTGCAATCCATGGATCCTTTTCGCCTATAGTCGGACTATTTCCCGTGACTACAATCCCACCCCCAACACAAATAGTATCCTCAATTTCTCCTTCTTTTTTGCCGACAGGCTTATCAAAATACCTAGGCACATAAGGCCTATTTCTCAGCTTGGATGGATCTCCTTGTACCCCCAACAAAACCAGATCATTAATTACATCCGCTCTTTCCACAACCAACTGCTTAAAAGCCCGCTCCTGATCCGTAGTGGGTCCCGTATGTTCACCAGGCACCAAAGCTTGTAGCTTATCAAGATTACCAGTTGCAGCCAAAACAGCAACTCCAGCAGCTCCGCTAGCCGCAGTAGCAGACGCCCCCAAAAACCACCTTCTTGATACACGCCTTTGCATTGCAGACCGATCTGCAGCTTCTTGCTCTAACGTGCTTCGAAATGGAAGTTGCGGATTTTCAGCGCCTCTATCTTTAGCCATTACAATATTATAAGTTATTTTTTAAGCAGAGTCAAAGTTTGATTGCTAATAAAAACCTTAGCTAAGGTCAGGCCTTAACCTTGGATGTTCCCCTGAAAAAGGCCTGACCTTTTTCTTAGAATTCTATAAAGACCTTCACGAGGTTGTTTGAAGCCTCAAGCACTGCTTTTTCAATCGCAAACTCGATCTTTTTACCTGCCAAATCAACCATCGTAATTTTATCATGGGCCATTGTCACAAAATTCTCATGTTCCGGCAAAATATCAAACTTCCCCTCAGTATTTTGGGAAGAAAAACTCTTAATTTTGCCCCGATAAGCGTACTCGCGCTTGTAATTAGGCGGAAAAACGATCGCCATAAATTCAGTCTCGCTGGTTGCATCCGGCGCAACAGAAGCGTTTTTTTTCGGTTTTTGACTTATTATTTGATCCGCCATTTTATTCTTCTCAGCTAAGGTCAGGGCTTTGTAGAGATTCCGCTAAGCTAAGGCCCGGCCTTTTGCAAGTCTCTGGCCTCTCTGGTCTCTGGCTACTGGCCACTAGTTTTCCCCTTTGAAGCCTCCTTCAAAGTCGTAATGTAAAGCATTTGTTCTGGTTCCCAGGCGTCCAGGCGTCCCGACAAGATATCCCAAACATCATCCACTACATCCTGCCTCCTAACGTAGCAGCCCGGCTTGCCGGTTTGGTTAGCAACCATGAATGAATACTGGGTCATATAGTTTAAAATCATCTTTGCCCGTCTATAAAGCGTCCTGTCATCCGGTGAAAGTTCCTGTTCGCCTGCGATAGAAACAACTCTGTCCAAATATACATACCTGCTCAAAATCCGCTCAGACTCAAGGTACGCATCGTAATGTTTCCTGCCAATTGTGCCCGGATCGATAAGTCCAGACGAAGAAGCCAAGATGTCTACGGCCGGCCTTCTGCCCTCCTCGGCAACCGCCCGCGACAGATGCACGAACGAATCAAAATACGGCATCAGCGACTGCACGCCCGAATCCGTAAAATCGTCTGCCGGCACATAAACAGCCTGAATCGAAGTAATTGTCCCCTTCCCCGAAGAAACCAATCTCTCTTCAAAAATCCCTATGTCCGAAGTTAAAGTTGCCTGATAGCCGTCCTCCGAAGGAATAATGTTTAAAAGAGTTGAAAGCTCATTTCCCGCCTGCACCATTCGGTAAGCGTTATCAACGAAAAACAGAATATCGCGGCTTTCCTGGTCCCTGAAATATTCAGCAATCGAAGCCGCCGTGTAGCCGGTTCTAAACCTAACGGCCGGCCGCTCGTTCATTTGTCCCAAAACCAGGGAAACGTTGGGCAATACCTTATTTTCCGTTAAGTTTTCAATCATTTCCTGGGCTTCGCGGATACGTTCGCCGATTCCCGCAAAAACCGAAATTCCCTTGTGGAAAATGGCAATGTTATGCATCAGCTCCGTTAAAATTACCGTTTTGCCGACACCCGCCCCGCCAAACAAACCGATCTTTCCGCCTTTCAAAAACGGCGTAAAGAAATCGATTATTTTGATTCCGGTCTCCAAAATATCCCGGCTGACTGCAACGGATCGGTAATTCGGCGGGTTTCCGTAAATCGAGCGTCTTTTGTCCGAAACTATATCCCCTTTGTTGTCCTGGGGATTTCCGTGGACGTCAACCACCCTTCCTAAAAGCCCCGCGCCGACAGGCACATTTATCGTTTCGTAAAGCCTCACAACTTTTGCCCCCCGGTAAAGTTTGTTCGGGTCGGTAAATGAAAGGCAGTACACCGAATCGGCAGTAGAAGAAGAATAAACTTCAAGTTTTACGGTCGGGTCATCCGCCAGAGTTAAAACCTCGTGCCTGTTGGGTTTGTCTTTCGTCAAAAACGAAACTTCAATAACATCCCCTAAAATTGCCGAAATTGTGCCTAGTGATTCTTCCGCCATTTAAATATCCGTCAACCCTTCATTTTGCCACAGGTTCGACCCTGTAAAAAGCTGCAGCTGTTTTCGGTTGTTGCTGCTTTTTCTGAAATTACGCCTGCCCCGCGCTAAATCATCCATCGCGTTTGAAATTTTCTCCGCAACCTGTCCAATTTCCAATATTTTGATTCTGGCGGCATATTTTGCAACCTGGGATTCATAGATTTTCTCCAAAAAACCGCCGGAAATCATTTGCTGCTCCAAAAAGGAAAGGGCAACCTGTGGCTGAGGCTTAAAAAGGTATTGTTTTTCCTCGTTAACTTCCCTAACAACAATTTTTTCGGCCAAATCGGTAGACTTTGCTTCCTGGGTTAAAACGCTTTTGTATTCGCCGTAAAAAACGATAATTTTTGCATAATCCCCCAGCTTTTGAGATATCTCATGAACAACATTCCAGCTCGGATTGGCATCATCAAAGTCCCAGTAAGTTACGTTTTGAGCCTGTATGTTATTCTTTTCCATCAGCTCTTTTCCGATTTTGCCCAGTATCACCGCATCCGAACCGCTCTTTTTGTAATAGCTTAAAAATTCTTTAAAAAGGCTGGGAATTAAGTTGCCGTAATACTGGGTCTGCGAAGCAATAAGAACCAAAACCTGATTTTTCGTCGGTTTTCTAAAAGAGCTGCCAAGAACTGCCTGCCTCACTTTGGCTTTCTCACCTTCCGTAATCGCATATTTGCTGCTGCTGTAAGTGTTTGTAGCCTCGTTAAGGTATTCGGCAATGTTTTCGATTTCCAGCTTCACCATCTTCATTTTTCTGGCAGCCGCCTGCTCGTAAACACGCGTAATCGACTTGATAGTCGTTACCGCCTCCGAAAATTTTTTAAGTTCTGTTTTTGTCATGCTAATCTCCCCTTAGCAAAGGGCAGGCCTTTGCAAAAAGAATCACCCGGTTTAAGGCCTGTCCTTAACCCGGTCTCTGGTCTCTGGCAACTGGCAACTGGCAACTAATTTACTGCCAGCTTACTGGTTGCAATTCCGGTTCCCTGACCACTCACAGCCGGTTGGGCAACCTTTGGTCCAACCTGCTTCAAATTTGCAGCAATCACGCCAAAAAGCTCCTTTAGGTTTCTGGCTTTGGCAACCAGCATCCTAATGTTATCGAATTTGCCGGCCGCAAAATCCGCAAACAATCTCGCCTTTTCGTCCCTAATTTGCTTAGGTGTAAGGTTTTCCCAAAAATCACCTAAAAAGAGCCCCAGTAAAATAATCTGCAAACCCTTTGGATAAATCTCCGTCGTTTCCTGGTTCAAAATCACTTCCAGTTTTTCGTAAAGTTTGATCGCCCTCTGCGTCTGTGGAGTCAGCTCCACACCGAATCTGCCCAGTTCTTCTGCTTTTCTGGATTCCGAAAGCTGGTACGTAATTCTGGCGGCAATTTCCCGCTCAAGGGGTGTTCTAGTTTGGTTCCCAACCCTGGAAACCGAAAGCGTAAACGAAACCGCCGGATGCCTGCCGCGCTTCGCCTCGGCAATATCCATAAAAACATGGCCGTCTGTCATTGCCATCAGGTTTGTTTGGATATAACCCGCCAAATCACCTTCAACGGTTTCTGCAACCGGAAACAAAGTAATACTAACCTCTTTGCCGTTCTTGTTGCGGATATTGCCTGCCCGCTCCGTTAACCTTGCGTGCAAGTGGAAAATATCGCCGGGATAAGATTGCCTACCTGGCGGCCTTCGGGAAAGTAGCGAGATCTCCCTGTAAAACTTGGCATGGGTCGTTAAATCGTCCAAAACCACCAAAACATCCTGGTCTTTGTCGCGAAAATATTCGGCTATCGAAAGCCCGGAAAAAGGCGCCAGATAAACCATCGGTGCCGGGTCTGCACTCGTTGCCGCCACAACCGCCACTTTTTTCATCACTCCGGCATTCGTTAAAAATGACTGCACAAATTTCAGGTCCGACTTCTTTTTCCCGACCGATACGTAGACACAGATGACACCGGATCGAGCTGCATTTACAACCGCCTGCAGCGCAAATATGCTTTTGCCGGTTTTTTGATCCCCCAATATAAGTTCCCTCTGGCCCCGGCCGATAGGAACCTGCATGTCAACGGCCATTACACCCGTTTCCAAAGGCCTGGATATCCTGATTCGCTCGTTAACTCCGGGGGCATGAGGGTCAACCGCTCTGTAGACTTTAATGCCACGGATAGGCTCAAGGTTATCTTGGGGAACACCAAAAGGGTCTACAACCCTGCCTAAAAACTGGTCCGAAACAGGCACCTGAAAAAACTCGTTGGTCCGAACAACACGCATGTTATGCCCCAACGACTGGCCTTCAAAAACCATCACCTCTACCAGCTCCGGCAAAACCGCCTTAACTATTCCAATTAATCCGTTTTCGGAAATAACCAGCTCGTTTAAGCGTGCCGTAGGCAAACCCGAAACGTAAAATATCGAAGAAATAATCGACTGCACATAGCCGACCTCCCCAATTTCTTTTAAATATTGATCAAATGCCTTCATTTTTCGTTAATCGTAAATGGTTCATAGTTATTGCCTTCGCAAAGGGCAGGCCTTTGCCGGTGACAATCAAAGGTTAAGACTTGCCCTGGTCTCTGGCAACTGGCAACTGGAACTTGCCACTAACCTCTACGCATTCTTTATGTAACCCTCAATATAGTCGTCTACCTTTTGTCCCAGGCTGTAATCACGAACCTTACCGTTATATTCAAAAACAGCCCCCGCGAAGATAAACTGGTTTACCGAAATATCCAAAATCACCTTTTGCCCAAGCTCTTTGGAAATTTCGCCATTAATTCTGTTGATAAAAGTAATCGAAGGCTCAAAAGCAAAAGTCACTTTAACTTTGGGCATATTGTTCAAATACTCAATTACGGCGTCCAAGAGCTGCAACTGCTTTTCGTCATCCGGCGGCTCCATGCCCAAAGTCTCCAGTTGCGAAAAAATTGAGGCTACGTTACTGGAAAGAAACGTCCCGGCCTTTCTGGTAATTGTCCCTTCCTTGTCCTTAAACAAAAACCGCTTCAAGCCTTCAAGGTGTTCGATCAAAAGATACATAGCATTTGTTTCGTAAACACTGCTTGCAAATGGAATAAAAACTGCTTTGTCGAAAGTGACTTTTGTCATGCGAAGAACTTGTCTTTTTTGGCCCGCTCCAAAGCCTGGCTCACCAAATCTTCGTGTTCGGAGATGGAAATTGCCCTGCCCAAAACATCCTTGGCGGCCGAGGAAACAATCGAGTTGATTTGTCCGGCTACTTTATCAATCTGGTTTTGCCTGTAGACATCCGCCTCTTTTTCCGCCTTTGCAACAATGTTGGCAACCATTGCCTGACTTTCTTTGACAATCGCCTCTTCCTGGCTGGCCACAAACTGGGTCATTTCGCGGGATTCCGCTTCGGCCCGGTCAACAAGTTTGGAAAGCTGTTCGCGGATTTCCCGCTCAAGGTTTTCGGAAGTTAAACTGATCATTTTGTCCAGCTTCTCAGCCGCTTCCTCCTCAATCTTTTTGGCAACGTGCTTGTTTTGCAGATGGTCATCATGGGCATGATGTTTTGAATCGTGGGAAATTTTGGAAATCAAAAGGAAAAGCGCGGCCAGAATGATAAGAAATGCGACATTAACAAGAAGTGTTGCGAAAAACAAAACCTGAATTGAGGGCAGAGGTATGTTCATTGTTTATGGTTAATTGCTAATTGTTTATGGTTCATAGTTTTTGCTGCAATCGCATAAGGTCAGGCCTTAACTCAGACCATTCTCAACAAAGGCCTAACCTTCAACCTAGTCATATTCACTTTACACTTTTCCCTTTTCACTAATCACTTACTTGCCAAATCTAATTATAGCGGCGGCAATCCCTAAACCGGAAGCCGCCAGAACAGCCACAACAACACCGGAAAGGACCATTCCGCCGATAATTGTTCGCCTGGCCAAAGGATTCCTGCCAATCGCTTCAAGCCCCGTATTCATGAAACGGATAAATGCAAAAATTGCCCCAAAAACCGAAACAAAACCAACCGCGCCGGCAACAAAATAGCGAAGGTAAATACCAAATTTGTCGGGATTAGAAATGGCCTCTGCCAACCGTTGTAAAAAAGAACCTGCTGCCGCAGCTGTTGATTTATTTGCAGAAGTGACAGTCGCGTAGCCTAAACTAACGGCAACCGGAATTGTTCCGACAGAACCACTGTCATATGCTTTTAACGCTTTGCCTAAAACGTAACCCGATTCGGTTGCCTTTTGGCCTACACCCGCATCTGCACTGCTTGTTATAAAATCCCCAACCTGAATCGCCCCTCCCTTGTTGGTAACTCTCACATCTGTCTCCCCGGAAGAAATTATCGATTTGGAGGTATCTGTCTTCGGCTCTACGGAAAGTATCGGCGCAGCGGCCACTACTCCGTACATGGAAACGTCATAGGTTGTTGTTGAGCGTACCAACCCGTCTTTTGTTAAGGACAGAATATCGCCGGCCTGAACATCTTTGTCTTTGACCTCAACATTTACCGCAACTCCACCCAAAGCCGCCGGCGCCTGAGCAAGAGCAACACCGGGCAAGGCAAGAGTCGAAAAGACTACGACAACAAGAGCAAGTCGCAAATTGCCCATCACCTCATTCTAGCACCATTTTAAGGAGAGAATTATTAACAAAGGTCTGGCCTTAGAAAACTAAAAGGCCAGACCTTGGGATAAAGATAGTTTGCGTGGAAACGTTATGCCACGAAAGGCCTGACCTTAGCCTGTTATTTGTTACTTGTTACAAAATTGATAAGCTTACTGGGGACATAAATTGCCCTATATTTACCGTTTTTCAAATATTTAGCAACCTTTTCCAGCTTCAACGCAGCCTCTTCCGCCTCTTCTTTAGAAAGACCGACACTAACTTCAACCTTATCCCTCATCTTACCGTCAACCTGCACAATCAACAGCGTCCTGTCGGACTTAATCTTATTCTCATCGAACTCCGGCCAAGCTTGGGCATGTAATGATTCAAATTTTTGGCGTTTGGCGTTTGGCGTTTGGCGTTTGACAATGCTCTGCCACAATTCTTCGGTCATGTACGGTGCAAACGGAGCCAACAATAAAAGTAGTGTCTCAATCTCGTTCATAGTCAATAGTTCATTGTTCATAGCTTTTTTATCACTTACCACTTTCGACTTTTCACTTTTCACTTCAATTTTCTTTTCAAGAAAATTGACCCATTCCATCATGGCCGCAATAGCCGTGTTGTAATCCAGGCTTTCGATATCCTCCGTCACCTTCTTAATCGTCTTATGCATCATCCTCTCTGCCTCACCATTGATTTTGGAGTTTGTCGTTTGGAGTTTGGAATTTGTAGCCAGTCTCCATACTCGTTTCAAAAATCTCTGCATCCCCTCAATTCCTGTGTCCCTGAAGTCACCACCCTGCGAGAAACGCCCGCAAAACATCAAATAGCACCGTAATGTGTCCGCCCCAAATTTTCGGATATAATCGTCCGGATTAACCACATTCCCCTTGGACTTACTCATCTTCGCTCCGTCCTTTATCAAAAGCCCATGTGCCCGGAACTTAGAAAACGGTTCTTCAAACTCCAAGAGCCCTAAATCGTAAAAGACCATCGTCAAAAACCGGCTGTACAAAAGGTGTAGAACAGCATGCTCCGCCCCACCGATATACATATCTACCGGCAGCCACCTCCGTGTTACCTCACGGTCCCACGGAATTTTCGAATTTCGAATTTCGAATTTCGAATTTACGTTAACCGAAGGGTAACGTAGGAAGTACCAGGCCGAATCCAAAAATGTGTCCGAAACATCTGTCTCTCGTTTAGCCGCCCCTCCGCAACCCGGACATTTTGTATTCACAAAATCAGCATTTGTGGCAAGTGGCGAAACCCCGGAACCGGTCGGCTTAAAATTCTTTACAAAAGGAAGTTCGATCGGCAAATCTTCTTCGGGAACCGGATACCAACCTGCATGATCCCAATCAAGATTTTCATCTCGGGTGGCAGTACTGGAAGGGTTCCCGACAGCGCGCAAATCAGCACTTTTTAACCAGTTACCATTTGTTTTTTGACCTGATTGAGCACTGGCGGGAGGGAAAGTACTGACAGGACCCGAAATAGTGAACCAGCTCTTCCCGTCACCCGCACACCTTTCGCAATAAATCATCGGTATTGGCGGCCCCCAATATCTTTGCCTGGAAATTATCCAGTCCCTCAAATGCCAAGTGGCAAAATATGCACCAATTTGATTCTCCTTGATATACTTTATAACACTTTGGATACCCTCACCTGTTGTCAAACCATCAAACTGACCGCTATTTGCTAACACGCCTTCACCTGTGAAAGCACTATGTGAAAAGTCCCATTTTTCTTCTTTTGGTAAAATTACAGGTTTGATTTCCAGCTCGTACTTCTTGGCAAACAAAAAATCACGCTCATCATGGGCCGGAACACCCATTACCGCCCCGGTACCGTAGGTCATAAGCACATAATCGGCGATATATATTGGCACTTTCTCACCGTTTAGAGGGTTTGTCGCAAAAAACCCACTAAATATACCTGTTTTTTCTTGAGTTTTCACGCCCTTTTTAGCTTCCGTTTTTGTCCCAATTCGCTCCGCTTCGGTCTTTTTTAAACTATAGTCTACAAAATCGCGAATTTGCTGCTGCAACGGTCCGTTTGCCTTATCAATTATAGTTGTCACTAATGGGTGTTCCGGTGCTAAAACCAAAAATGTCACTCCATATATGGTATCTGGCCTAGTCGTGAAGACCTCTATCAAAGCATTACTTTCTATATCAGATGCGAACATCACCTTCGCACCATCTGATTTACCTATCCAATTACGCTGCGCAACCTTAACTTTTTCACTCCAATCGATCTTGTCGAGATTCTCAAGCAGCCTCTCAGCGTAATTTGTTATACGGAAGAACCACTGGCTTAATTCTCTGCGCTCAACCTCTGTCCCACACCTCTCACAAACCTCAACCTCAGCAGCTACTTCACTTTTTTGATTATTAGAATTTGAAGTTTGTTTCGAATTCTGTTTTATCACCTGCTCGTCCGCCAAAACCGTAAGGCAATGCGGACACCAGTTCACCACAGCCTTACCTCTGTATGCCAAACCACTTTTGAAAAGCTGCACAAATATCCATTGCGTAAAACGGTAATAACCTGGATCGTATGTCTCAAGCTTCTCGTCCCAGGCAAATCCGTTCCCAATCATATGAAGCTGCCTGTAGAAGTTGGCTTCTGTCCTTTTGGAAAGCTCCATCGGATGCTCACCAATTTTTAGGGCGAAGTTTTCGCTGTGGATTCCAAACCCGTCGAGGCCAATAGGTTCAAAAACGTCATTCCCTTTCATGCGCTGAAAACGCCCGTAAATATCCGAACCGCAAAATGCATACATGTTGCCGACATGAAGACCTTCCGCAGAAGGGTAAGGAAACATCATCAGGTTGTAAAAAGGTTTCTTAGCTGAATTCAAATCAGGTTCGTAAAGGCTTGCTTTCGACCAAACTTCTCGCCATTTAGCCTCGATTCTTGTATGGTCCCAAACTTCTAATTGACTTGAGTTTTTATTTCCTTTCATAATTTCATGCTTATTCAAACTTTTCCTAGTCACTGGTTTCTGCAAACCGGATCCTTACCATAACTTTACACTTTAAAATTATAATTGAAAAGTTAAATCAAAGAATGGATACATTATATAATCATTTTGATATATTTAAATATCTAAAGGATATTGTTAATAAACCAACGAAATTTAACAAAGGTCAGGCCTTACAAGGAATATTCTCAGCCTAAGACTTGACCTTAAGAAAGCGGTAATTGAACTCAATCTTTAGAAAACCTGCTCTCCCTGTGGCTAAGGGCAGGCCTTAACCAAGGATTTCTCGGCACAAAGGCCTGCCCTTTGCTGACTAGCGTAGACCCTTAGGCGCGCAGTTCTGTAATCAGAACGAGCACCGCAGAATTAGGAACCTTAGCCCCAAACACAAAGTGTTTGGGCGCAGGCTCCGTAACCGGAGCCTATAAATAATTTTCTCAATTTTCCAAGGCTAAATCGGGCACAAAATACTATCGGTAGATTTGGCCAAAGCTATAGGGTAAAAATCAGCGTTTAGCTTATCAAGGGATTCTAAACGCCTAAAAAACCATGCTGGCAGCCTCAAGACTTCAAGTGTTAAACAGAACAAAATGATATATTTAGACCCAATTTGTACTCTTCGCTTTCCACACTAAAACACTATCCGATAGGTTATCCTCAAAGCTTTAAGCATCAATGCCCAGTTGCCACTCGCCCCATCCTGGGATATACTTTCTTAAGTTTTACCCGGGCCTGTAGCTCAATTGGCTAGAGCGTCACAATGGCATTGTGAAGGTTGTGGGTTCAAGTCCCATCAGGTCCACAAAAGGGCCAGTAGTTCACCTGGTAGAACACTGCATTCGCATTGCAGAGGTAAGCGGTTCGAGTCCGCTCTGGTCCACACAAAATTAAACCACTCCAGGTCTATGCTTTTCCCAAGCTAAGGGCAGGCCTTAACTAGGGAATTCTCAGCATAAAGACCTGCCCTTTACCGGCCTCTGGTCTCTGGCAACTGCCTGTTACTCCAACCTAATCGCATGCCTCAAATGGTTAGCACTAAATATTCTTGAGTGATAATTCAGCCTCATTTATCATTTGCCATTTATCGCTTGCGACTAATTTTCACTATCCTAAACACATCCTAACAAGATCAAATCAAGGCTATTGACAACAACCGTATTATATATATTAAATAGAAGTAGAGGGTTCCCATAACGGGAAGTAAAGGGAAATGACTGAAAGGGCAGAAATTTTTATAAAGCCTGCATGTCCCAACAAACTGCCAAATCGAAATCTTTAAGCCTAAAGTCTAAGACCGACCCCAACACCCTCCTCCCAACCAACAAAATAATATCCCTGGCCAAGGCAGCAGGCGTCGACTTCGGCCCGGGCAACCCCCAAGAGAGGATCCGCTACTTCATAAAGCTGGGCATTCTTCCCCATGCCCTGCGCAGGTCGTACCAGGATCCATCCTCAACCCTCCCTACCTCGCCCATCGGGCACCTCCCGTATTCTTCGGTTAAAAAGCTCATTGAGGCTGACCGCCTCTACAAAATGGGCAAAACTTACCCTCAAATTGCCCAGAAGTTGAAGGAGGAAGAAAAACGGGCTGAGCTCGAACAAAACACTCTAAATAAAACACAACGTATCAAAACAGATCAACAACCCTCCACAGCTGTGCCTGAAATCCACCTTTTCCCCAAAATAGGGCTTTCTAAAAAAGATGTTGAAAAAGCCCTCACCGACCACCAGAAAAAAGTCGAAAAAATCGTTGAGAAAAAGCTCGCTGAGCAAACAGAAATAAGCCAGGCGGTTACTTCTTACGTCACAGGGGTTATCCCGCTCCACAAAAGCCGCCTTGCCTTAACCATCCGTGGCATGATCACAATTACAGTTGTAACCGGTTTGGTTTCCGCCGCAATTTTTGCAGGCACAAAACTTAACCAAAAGACCAAAGAAGCAGGTACCATTTCCCGCCAGCTCGGCGCCTCCAACCAATCCCTAGGAACTGTTCTTGCGGCGACCTCCGCAAACCACAAGTTCTATATAGATGCTGACACAGAAATCTCCGGCAGCACAACCTTCATCGGACCCATCACTGCTCCCAATGTCCTTTACGGCTTAACAGGCGGCGCGGGAGTAACAGTCTCAGCAGGTCAAAGACCAACTGTTTCAATTGATACATCAACTGTCGTTTCCAGCTTAAACAGCACAACCGGCGATGTAACCATCAAGGGGTCCGGAAATACCAGCGTTTCAACTTCAGGCTCAACCATCACGATTTCTTCGAGCTCAAGTTCAACATCCGAAGCAGACACTCTCGCAACCGTAACCGGCCGGGGCGCTACTACATCAACAGCCCTGACTCTTTCCGGTGGCATTACTGTCGATTCCACCAGCACCTTCTCCTCCGACACCGACTTTACACTGGCCGGCACTGAAAATGTGACAATTGCAAACACTTCTTACTCAACAACAACTTACGGTCTTTTCGATGTCTCTTCGACTTCCTCTACTGCTCTAACCCGCACCTTGGGTGTTTCAACTACTAATTCCGCAACTACAGGCAACATTTCGTACGGCCTCTACAACACATTCACCAATTCTTCGGTTGTAACCGGAACTAACCAGGCAATCTTTGGCATTTTCAACCAGGTAGACAAAAAGGGTGCCGACACTACAACCGACTCCGTTAATGTTTACGGCACTTACACAACAGTTACCAACACAGGCGCTTCAACCAACAGCGGCAACAAAAACAGTTACGCCGGTTACTTTTCTGCAACCGGAGACGGCACCGGCAACTCAATTTCTTACGGAATCTACACAACCGCTACCGGCGCCGACAGCAACTATGGAGCATATATAGGCGCCAATGTGGTCCTTGCAAACTTTACAACCGGTGGTGGTATCACTTACACAAATGCAAGCGGTGTACTTTCTCAAACTAGCGCAGGTTCAAACGGCCAATGTCTGCTCTCTACAGGTGGCAGCGCACCCGGTTGGGGAACCTGTGCCAGTGGAGCCTCTTCCCCTTTTCAGTCAATTTCAGGTGTTATTACCAAATTCGTTGCAACCGACCTCATTTCTCTATCTCTTGCAAATTCCACAACAACCGCCGGCGACTATTACCAACTTTCCCAAGACACAACCTTTTCCGGCGCATTTGGAAGCGGAGCTACTAATGTCTATGGCATCAAATCAACAACTGCCATTTCGGGGGTGTCAACAGGTGGTACCCAAAACGGTTATGGTGGCTACTTTTCGGCAACCGGGGAAAATACCGGAGCCGCAACTTCCACGGCCTACGGTATCTACGCTACCGCATCGGGAGCCGACACAAACTACGCGGGCTACTTTTCCGGCAACGTTTATACAACCGGAAACCTAACCGCAGCCGGAACAACAGGGCTTACCCTTTCCAACACCGCCGCAAAAGTAACTTTCGGAAATTCCGAAACAATCGACAACTCAACCGACAACACTGTCAACGTCGGTTTTGGGGCAACTGGCGGCACACTCAAGCTAACCAACGGTTCCAATCTTACAACCGACCAAACCACATTCAATCTTCTTAACTCAACTGCCACAACCCTAAATATCGGCGGCGCGGCAACAACAATTGCAATCGGTGCCTCGGGTGGTACCGCAACTATCGCCGGCGCGCTTACTGTAAACGGAAACACCATCCTGGGCACCAATTCAACCAATACAATTGCCCTCAATGGTCGATTAAATACCGGCATTACATTCATCAAAGAAGTTGACAGGACGATCCAAATTGCAGATTCTACAACCAGCAATACGGCAGGCGCTGCTTTAACCGTCCAGGGCGCAGCCGGGAATGGATCCGGTGCAGGTGGTGCACTTGCAATAACAGGTGGAGCTGGTGGTTCAACCGGTGCAGGCGGGGCTATTACTATTGCAACCGGCGCGGGTGGTTCGGGTTCCGGCAATTCCGGCGATTTAACACTGGACGTTGGCGGAATCTCAAGCGGCAGTAGAGGCACACTAAAAATCGGGACTACTCAAGCCACAACAATCAATGTCGGTAATGCATCCTCAACTACAGCAGTCTCTGGCTCATTTGTTGCCAATACTTTCTCCTCATCTGGTGCAACCATAACTGGTGGCTCAATAAACGGAACACCAATTGGTGGTACTACTGCTTCAAGTGGTGCCTTTACTACCCTTTC
>JAKALT010000019.1 GCA_021813125.1 bacterium
TTTTTCGTAAAGTACTTTACGAAAAAGAAAAACTTTTAGCAAAAGTGAGGGAAAACTATTTAAAACAGGCAAAAGAGTTTAACTTTGTTGTTTTGGACGGAACAAAGTCGAAGCAAGAAATTGCAGAGGAAGTAATCAAAGGCTTGAATGAATAAATTTCCGGTTGAGAAATTTACAAAAGAAGAGGCGCGGTATATTTCCCCTTTTTTTACCAATTTAGACAAAAACATTTTTGCCGCCAAATATCTGCCAAGTGAAGTTTTGGGGGCTTTGGCTTCGAGGTACTCACGATCCACAAAAGGTGTTCGCCGTTTGTTTTTCGACGAGTATATAAAGCCAATTCTGGAACCTAATTTGGAAGGGGCGGATGCCAAATCTCAAAAAGAGGCAGAGACAATGAAGAGGGAACTT
The DNA here is from genome assembly GCA_021813125.1 of bacterium. Taxonomy (GTDB): domain Bacteria; phylum Patescibacteriota; class Microgenomatia; order Curtissbacterales; family GWA2-41-24; genus JAKAJD01. Next base: position 412 of record JAKALT010000019.1, read on the forward strand.
ATTGCCTTTGTGGATTTTTTACATACGCATGGAGGTTGGGAAGCGGTTGTAAACAGCAAACGGGCGCGCAACTTTTTTGCCAGGTGGCTTGCAGCATACGGCGACGATTCGATTGCGCAGATGGCCGGAGCGCATTTGTTTTTGGAAGGGGTTTCGCAGATTGCCACCAAAACCCTAGAGGATTTTCGGATCGGTTTTGCGCCTTTGGAGAAATCGACAAGGTATGTTGCATTTGACACTAAAGTTTTAGGGAAATGGCAGTATTTTGTCGACCCAAATTTTGCAAAGTCAGTATATGGAGCCGAATATTTGCGGCTTTCCAATATGCTGTTTCGGCGATATTCGGAATCGATAGAACCACTATCCAAATATTTAAGGCGAAAGTTTAAGCAAGAAGAAGGCCAAAGCGATAGGGCTTACCGGGAAACTTTAAATGCCAAAGCTTACGATGTTTTGAGGGCGTACTTGCCGGCAGGAACTTTAACTAATGTGGGGTTTTTTGGGGTCGGACAGGCATTTGAATATGTGATTACCAAATGTTTGGCGTCGCCCCTTTATGAAATTCGGGAAATTGGAAAAGCTGCCCAGAGGGAGATGATGCAGGTTATCCCTTCGATGGTTGAGCGGGCAACAAGCGAGCGGGGGAAAGTCTATCAAAAATATGTGGCAAGAACAGAAAAGGCGCTGGAGGAGTTAGCAGGTGGTCTAGGTAAAGGCCAGGCTTTTGCCTCGGGGATCCAAACGATAAGGCCTGGCCTTAGCGACGAAAACGATGTCGAGCTGGTTGAGTGGGACCAAGATGCGGAAGACAGGATTGTTGCAAGCCTTTTATACAAGTATTCAACGCTTTCTTATTCCCAAATTAAATCAGAGGTTTCCAAGATGAAGCCAAACCAAAAGCTTTCCGTTTTAAAAAAAGCAATTGCCGGACGCGGCGTCAGGCAGCATCGGTTGGTCCGGGCATTTGAAAATACCTATTATAAATTTGACCTTATTGCCAATTTTGGCTGTTACCGCGACTTGCACAGGCATAGGATGTTGACACAGGAACGCCAAAGGCTTACTACAGAATTAGGGTTTGACGTTCCGCCGGATTTGGTGAGCGCAAAGCTGGCAAAACCGTATATTGATGCGGCTTCCAAAATAGACAAGTTTTACCGCAAGGTCAAAAAACGTTATCCGGATGCGGCGCAATATACCGTTATGATGGGTCACAAAATCCGCTGGTACCAATGGGAGAATTTACGCGAGCTTACTTGGGAGGCGGAGTTAAGAACAGGCCCGCAGGGTCATCCGGATTACAGGAGGATCGAGCATTTGAAGGTTGAAGCGGTCAAAAAGGTGCACCATACTTTGGTTAGTGTTTTAAAGTTTGTGGACTTTAACAAATACGATTTGGCCAGGCGCGAGAGTGAAATGAGAATTGACCGTAAGCTTGCGGCGATTAAATGATCGAAAAATTTGCGTTATAGGTATAAAATTATGCTTGTGAAAAAGGAGGTGAAGAATGGCAATTAGATTTCCATTGCCGCACTTTGGTGGCGGTAAAGAGAGAGGTTCATCATCAGATATTCAGGAGAGAAGAGATAGGGCTGCAAGGGTTGTGCAAGCGCCAAAGCCAACTAGCGAAGATCACTTGGTTGGTTATTATGGAAGCCTGGGGGAATCAAGGACAACTGATGCTTGGAAAAGCGAGGTAGGGCTGGTTCGGCCTGATTTAGATGAAGCAAGACGGGATGCGTTGGTTGCTGATATAGAAAAAGCTGTGGCTAAAAAGGCAAATAGTGGTAAGCCTGGAGAAGACGGCCCTCTTTCTTGACACGTCTTTAGAAATTTGAATAAAATACACGCAAGTTGGCATTGGGTTTTCCCTGCCGATTTTATTTTGGAAATATGACTGATGGAATAAAACGAAGAAGTACTTTAGGAAAGAACCGGCACAGAATTCCGGAAGATATGTTTGTACGGGACTTAGCAGCGAGGCCTGTTCTAGGCTTGGGTGATCAGCCTACTGCAATATCGTCTGAAGCTGACCATATCGCAAATACAATTGGGGAGGCGCCGCAAAGTGGAGGGCACGAAAGAAGGCAATGAACGGTAAAGAAGCAAAAGTATTTGGGCTTTGTGACCCTGTATCACAAGAGGTAATTGAAAGGCAATTGATAAGGACTTTTGAGGTTCACCAAATGCACAGATACTATGGTGAACCTGCTCAGGCCCAGTTGAAGAAAGACTCTGATGCTACTAAAGGTGTTTGGATAGATTTAGGAAAGGCCCGTTTGGGAAGAGAAGGTATTTATCCAAGATCTCACTCAATTGTTCGAGCTCTGCCAAGAGTATCTAAGCCGGGTCGTCACTAATTGATTCTTTGTATTTCTTGTGCTATATTTCCCTTTAATACACACGCAGGGTGAGTCTCCTTGACCACATACACCTTGCGGAGGCAAAAAGGAGACATTGGGAAATTTCGAATTTCCAAATTCCAATGTCCAATTTAAGAAAGTAAGAATGTCTAACATACCGTCAATGCAGGATCTTTTGGAAGCCGGAGTCCACTTCGGTCATCAGGTGCGTCGTTGGAACCCAAAGATGAAGCAGTATATCTTTGCCGCCCGCGATGGGGTCCATGTTATCGATTTGGGCCAAACGGTTCCTAAATTGGAGGAAGCCGTTAATTTTGTTGAGAAAATCGGTGAAGCTGGTGGGATTATCATCTTTCTAGGATCCAAAAAGCAGGCAAGGTCAATCGTTTTGGAAGAAGCCGCAAAAGCAGGCGCAATGCATGTTACCGAGCGCTGGATTGGTGGCCTTCTTACTAATTTTGAGCAGACCAGTAAAAGTCTTAAAAAGCTCAAGGATTTAAAGGAAAAGAAAGCAGCCGGTGAGTTTAAAGACAGGACCAAAAAGGAACAGCTTCTAATTGACCGCGATATTACAAAATTGACCAGATTTTACGGCGGGGTTGAGGAACTTGCCAAACTTCCGGACGCAATTTTTATAATCGATGTCAAACGGGAAGAAAATGCCTGCCGGGAAGCAAAAAACAAAGGGGTGCCCGTAGTTGCAATTTGTGACACAAATGCGGATTTAACTTTGGTGGACTACCCGATTCCCGGAAACGATGACGCGATAAAGTCGATTGCCATTATTACCGCCGCCATTGCCGATGCCTACAAAAGCGGACGCGAAAAGTTTGACAAAAAAAGCGCGCAACAAAAGGTTGAGCTGGCCGGCGAAAAGGCATCGGAAGTGGTAAAAGGCCAGGAAAAAGGTCAAGTCTTGGCTAATGCCGAATCCAACGAAAAAGATCTGACCTTAACTGGGGCAAAACCGACTAAGGACGAAGGATCAAAGACTAAGGCAAAAAAAGATGCAAGTTAACATTTCCGATATCAAAAAACTCCGGGAAAAGACCGGTGCGGGAATTGCCGATTCCAGGAAAGCGCTGGAAGAGGCAGGCGGGGATTTTAAAAAAGCGGAAGAGCTTGTAAAAAGCTGGGGGATAGAAAAAGCGGCCAGTAAATCGGACAGGGTTGCAGGTGCAGGCCTTGTGGAAACGTATATCCACGGCGGTGGCAAAGTCGGCGCGATGGTTGAGCTTAATTGCGAAACCGATTTTGTAGCTCGAACTGACGAGTTTAAAAATTTGGCCCATGAACTGGCGATGCAAATTGCGGCAATGGACCCGAAAGACGTAAAGGAATTTGAAGCGCAAGACTATATCCGCGACTCTTCCAAAAAGATTTCCGATTTGGTAAAAGAAACTATAGCCAAAGTCGGAGAGAATATAGTAATTAAGCGGTTTATAAGATTTGAATTAGGATCATGATTTTGGAAGGTAGCGAAAGCCTCGCAATAATCCAAGAAGCACGCATGAAAGATTTAAGAAGGCATCAAGATGCGTACTTGCAAGGGATTGTGTCAGCAATCGTTAAAGAAGATGCCGAGGCAGAGGAAGTTTTTTCAATCAGACTAGCCGAGGTGATATTTCAAATTAATTGTGTTACAAGTAGGGGTGAATGATGGATTTAACTCAAGCTCAACTGAAGATGCAGGATGCGGTAGCGCATCTTAAGACGGACCTTGCCCAGATTCGAACAGGCAGGGCAAATTCGGCTTTGGTTTCGGATATTGTCTGCGATGCTTACGACAGCAAGTTGATGGTTAAGGAGCTTGCCAATATTTCTACTCCGGAGCCAACCGTCATTTTAATTTCCCCTTGGGATAAATCCATAATTACAAACATAGTCGGTGGAATTACAAAATCTAATGCAGGTTTAAACCCGGTTATAGACGGCGACTTAATCCGGATTGTCATTCCGCCCTTAACGGCAGAACGAAGGGAACAGTTTATAAAGCAAATGCACACTACGCTTGAGCATTATAGGGTGCAGATCCGTCAGGTCAGGCATGAAGCGAGGGAAGATTTAAAAGACCAAAAGGATGCCGGGACAATTTCCGAAGATGAAGAAAAAAGGTTGGAAGGCGAACTTCAAAAACTTCACGACGAGTACATTGAAGCTATAGAGGTTGCCGGAGAAGCGAAGGAAGAGCAGCTGCGCGAAATATGATTTCGCTTAATTTCTGTTAGTCGTTAGTCTTTAGACGTTAGACAAATCATGTTATCTATTATTATTTTCATTCTCATACTCTCGTTTTTGGTGATGATCCATGAGTTTGGGCATTTTATTATGGCCAAGCGGTCCGGAATTGGTGTTGAGGAGTTTGGTTTCGGGCTGCCTCCAAGGTTGTGGGGCAAGAAAATTGGTGGGACAATCTATTCTTTGAACTGGCTTCCTTTTGGCGGTTTTGTAAGGCTTGTGGGTGAGGACCAGGACGACAAGCGTAAGGACGCCAAAAACAGCTTTTACACAAAAAGCATTTGGCAAAGATCAAGAGTAGTTGTTGCCGGCGTGTTTATGAATTTTGTCGTTGCAGTTGTTGTTTTTTATATCGTGGTTTTTGCACTCGGCTTTAAAGTTAACCTGCCGCTTATAGTGGATCATAAATTTGCTTTTGTAAATCAGGCAAACGAAGTTTTGGTTGCCGATGTCGGAGCCGGTTCTCCTGCCAAAAAAGCCGGAATTGAAGCAGGGAGCGCAATAGTTGCGGTAAATGGTGAGGAAATCTCTTCTATACCGCAGTTGCAGGGCGTTATAAGATCTCACGAAAACCAACCGGTCGAGTTGGTTTTGGAAAACCCCGTCGATAACAGCAAAAGAACTGTTGAGGTGACACCTGTTTACAACAACGAAGTGAAAGCGCCAGCCCTGGGAGTGGAGCTTGGCGAAATAGTCGCTTTAAAATACACGACTTTTTGGCAGAAGCTCTTTGCGGGGTTTATCCATAGCTATAACACTTTTGATTATTCGGTAACGGTTTTTGGAAAGCTGATTGCTTATTCTTTTAAGGAACACACAATTGCACCTGTTTCCGAAAATATTTCGGGACCGGTTGGGATTGTTCAGATTACATCGCAGGCAGTTTCTTTGGGCTTTGTTTCTGTTTTGCAACTGGTGGGACTTCTTTCTTTAAACCTGGCGGTTTTGAATATATTACCGATTCCGGCCCTGGACGGAGGCAGGTTCGCTTTTATAGTTTTTGAACTGGTAACCAGAAAAAGGGCAAACGCGACTTTCGAAAAGTGGGTTCATACGGTGGGCTTTGCTTTCTTGATTGGTTTGATTGTTTTGATAACTTACAATGATGTTCTCAAGTTGTTTCACCACTAGCTTCTGGCTTATACTTTCACTGTGAGACTAACAGAACTTTTTTCCAAAACTTCAAAGCAGGTACCAGCGGACGAAACGTCTGTAAATGCCAAGCTTTTAATCCGTGCAGGGTATGTTGATAAAGTTGCTGCCGGAATTTATTCTTTTCTGCCTTTGGGGCAAAAGGTAATTGATAAGATTTCCCAAATAGTACGCGAAGAAATGAATGCAATCGGAGGGCAGGAAATCACTATGCCGGTTATGCATCCTAAACATTTATGGGAGCAAACGGGCAGGTGGAAGGGATTTGATGTTTTGTTTCGGGTCAAAGGCCAAGCCGGAGAATTCGCGCTAGGGCCGACACATGAGGAAATTGTTGTGCCAATGGCTACGCACTTTATAAAATCTTACAGCGACCTTCCAAAATACGTTTACCAAATCCAGACAAAATTCAGGGACGAGCCTCGTGCTAAGGCGGGTTTGCTGCGCGGTCGGGAGTTTTTGATGAAGGATTTATATTCGTTCCATGCGGACGAGAAGGATTTTGAAAAGTATTACGAAAAGGCAAAGGTTGCCTACAAAAATGTGTTTAAAAGAGCCGGTTTGACTGCAATAGAAACGCGGGCAAGTGGAGGAACCTTTTCCAAATATTCAGATGAATACCAGGTTGTTTGCGAATCCGGTGAGGACGAGATTATTTACTGCCCCGGAGGCGATTTTTCAGAAAATACGGAGATAGCAGCTGTCAAAGAAGGCAAGCAATGCGATTTAGGCCACGGGCCGTTGGTTCATGCCAAAACAATTGAAGTTGGTAACATTTTTTCACTTAAGGATAAATACAGCAGCGCATTCGGTTTGGTTTATACGGATCGCGACGGCAAGCAAAAACCGGTTCTTATGGGATGCTACGGCATTGGAATTTCCAGACTGATGGGGGCAATTGTTGAGGTGATGCATGACGAGCGGGGAATAATTTGGCCACGAACTGTGAGCCCGTTTGATGCCCATCTTATAGCGATTAGCGATCAGGGGTCAGAGACCAGTAAAGAAGCCGACGAAATTTATCAGAAACTGCAAAAGGCGGGGATTGATGTATTGTTTGATGACCGCAATGATGTTAGTCCGGGTGAAAAATTTGCAGATGCAGACCTTATTGGTATTCCGGCACGCCTGGTTGTTTCCAAAAAAGTTGGAAAGGGTAAAGTGGAGATAAAAGAAAGGGACAAAGAAGCCTCCAGGGTTGTTTCAGTTGAGGAAGCAGTAAAGTTTTTCGGCAATTGATAACCTTTATTCTCATTGATAATTCCTTGTAGTAGTTAAGTTGATATACTGAAAGTAAATAATATGGCTGACCAAACAGCGGAACTTGCTGTCCCAAAAATTGAGGAAGCAGCCTCGAAACCAATAAAACCCCCAAAAGAAGCTAAGCCTCCAGGCCAAAAGGAGAAACGAATTATTGACCGTATAGGCAGGGGCGGAGATCCGCATAAAGTTTTGCGAGATATTGCAGGTGGTGAATTACCAGAAACTAGCTCTCAAACTAGGCAACCTATAACACAAAATAATGAGGCTTTGGTAGATAGAACGCTTGGTTATGTTGATAGACTAGCAAACTCTGTTTTAGTTGGGAGATCTGAGCCATCTGCACTGCAAAATTATGTTGACTATGCAATTGGTAATGGAGTTTCGAAGGATAGAATTGAAGCAGTTTTACAGGCAAGAGGAATCAACGTTCAAAGAAAACAGGATTCTCAGACGGGCGTAACACCAGAAACCCAAACTCAAGCGCAGGGGTTAAAGGAACAGTTAAAAAATACAAATAATGCTTTTGACGATGAGACCGCAGCAAAGGTTTTAGCTGTGACACGGGACTGGGTAAGATATGGGGGTAATTTTTATGATCATTTAACCGGTAAAGATCCTCGACTAGAAAAAGGTGTTGATTATAAGTTACTTCCTGACGGGAGACCCGATATGGAGAGTTATAAAGCTGCACGACATCAAAAGGTTGAGGCTTGGTTAGGGGAGTTGGGTAATCAAAAATGGTTAGCTGAAGGAGAACAGTTTGTTCAAGATCACAAAGGCGAAATAAGCTATCAAAGGGAAACAGTAAAAGTTAGACAACCTGATGGGACTTTTGCTGATAAGCAAAGATGGACAACACCATACCTTAATGATGATGGATGGCTTTATTATGAATCTAATTACTTTGATAAACAGAGTGGACAAAGGAGTCAACCTGATCGTGAATCTAGCAGTTATCGTGTGTATTTTTCTCCAGACGGTGGTGATGTAATGGGAACTTTTAAAGATGTAATTACACAGTTGAATGATGATCCTGAATTGCAAAAGCTTGGATTCCAAATTAAGACTGCCGATGTTGCTAAACTTAAAGAGCGTGATGTAAGTGCAATAATGAATCAACGAGATAGAGTTGTTTTATATCTAGGAGAAGATGGTATGACAAAGGCACTGCCCATATTACAAAAATATGCTGAAAGCCATCCAGGAATGTTTAGTCAAGAAGGTGTATTGTTAGGGCAACCATTAGTTGATGGTCAAGGAAATGTAATACCAGGTATTGTGATTGCATCGGAGACTAAGGGTATCTCCCCTGATCCTGCTAACCCTGGAGAATACAAATCATTTAGTGATGTGCAAGGAAAAATTGTGGAATCTTCTTATAAAACCATTATCGCAGCTTTAAAAGAACCACGATCACTAGATCAGCTGAAAGCAAAATATCCAAGAATACATCAAGGGATATCGGCACTTGGAGATAAGGCTGCAACCGTCGACTATTTAAAGGCGATTGTAACGGCACCGGGCGGAGAAGATTTATTGAAAAGAAACTTAAGAACAGCATATAACCATTGGGCTCCGAGATATGGGATGTCAACCAATAATATTGCGTTCAAGGCAGCATGAATACTAAATGAAAGTTAGTTTTGAAGTTGTTTCAGCTAAACATAAAGGCTCGTAAATAATTTTTTTTTATTGTAAAATTCTCAATTACCATGCAATACACGATAACGCCTGGTGAAAAAGGCAAATTAGAAGTTAAAGTTGATGTGCCGAAAGCGGCATTCAACGAGGCTTACGATAAGGCCGTTGAAGCTCTGGCGAAGGATGTGAAAGTTTCCGGGTTTAGGCCCGGCCATGTGCCGCGGGATGTTGTGGAAGGGCAAATTGGAACGGGCAGGATTTTAAACGAAGCAGCAAACTCGCTTGTAACAAAGCATCTGGGTGAGATTTTCGAAAAGGAAGGAATAGTTCCAATAGTCAGTCCAAAAATTGCCGTTGAGGCGCTTTCTTTGGACTCACCGTTTACTTTTGTTGCATCTTTAATCCAGAGGCCAAAAGTTAAACTTGGCGATTGGAAAGCGATCAAGGTTAAAAAGGTTACAGTTAAGCCTGTTGCCGACGAGGATATTGAGCAGTCGATTAAAAATATTTTCGAGGCATGGAAGAAGCAAAAGAGTAGCCAGAAGCCAGAGACCGGCGACCAGGATGAAGAGAAATCAGGCAAATTTATTTACGATGCGCACGGGAACAGGATTCCGGTCAAAGAGGAAGAAAAGAGTGATGAGTCGAAAATTGATGATGAATTTGCGAAAGCGGTTGGGGCGCGAGATCTTGCCCATTTGAAGGAGCTTGTCAAAAAGGATCTGGAGGCAATTGTAGCTGACCAGTCGGAAAACAAACTGGAAGAGGAGTTGTTTGACAGTCTTCTTGCCCTTGGGGAGGTTGAGGTTCCGGATATTTTAGTTGACGATGAGCTTAACAGAATTATGGTGCGTTTAAATCAGGAGCTGGAGCGACAGGGTAAAAAGGTTGAGGATTTTTTGAGGGAAGAAAATACAACTATGGATGCAATGCGCGCCAAATGGAGGCCGCAGGCGGAAAAAAATGTCAAGACAACTTTGATTATGGATGAAATTGGCAAGCAGGAAAAAATACAGGTTTCCAAGGAAGAGTTGGAAAATGCTTTTAAGGGAGTAGACGAATCTAAGCTTTCCGCCCAGCAAAAAGTGGATTTCCAGCAATATATCGCCGTTTCACTTTTTCAGGCCAAAACGCTGGATTTAGTGAAAAAGACAGTAACTGCTGCTTAACCTTTCTTGCCAAAAGTCTTCCAAAACGTTAGAATTAAAAATCCCTGGAAGGGATATTGGAAAGGATGTGTTATTTGATTGGCGCAAAAGATAATTGTTACCCATACTTCGCCGGATTTTGACGGCATACCCGCCATTTGGCTTCTTAGGAAATTCCATCCCGAATTTAAAAACGCCCGGGTCGAGTTAGTGCCTGCCGGCGATAATACCTACAACAACGAACCGGTTGATTCCAACCCGAATGTTTTACACGTTGATGTCGGCGGCGGAAAATTTGACCACCACAAAACAAACGAATTTACCTGCGGTACCAAGCTGGTTTGGGAGTGGCTTGTAAGTGAAGGATATGCCAAAAAGGACGATGAAGCCCTAAAAAGAATTGTCGATGTCATAACGGAAATCGACCACGGATGGGATAGCTACAAGTGGCAGGATCCGGCTTCGGATAGGTGGGAATTTTCGCTCCATAACATACTTTCCGGTCTAAAGGGTGTTTATTCGGGTGAAACGGAAAAACACATCGACTTCACCATTGATGCTCTTGAGGCAGTTTATCGGTTGATGCAGTCCAAAGTTAAGGCGGAGGAGGAGATTGAACGCGACGGGGTGAAGTTTGAAACACGTTGGGGAAAGGGTGTCGGGGTTTTGACCAAAAATGACGGAATTATGGAGGTTGCCATAAAGGAGGGATATTCGATAGTAGTCCGCAAGGATCCGCAGGAAGGATATGTAAGAATTACCGGCTCCAACAGCCACAAAGTCGACCTTTCCCAAGCTTATGAGATAATAAAAGAGAATGACAAAGTGGGGACGTGGTTTTTGCACGCTTCCAAAGTACTTCTTAGAAACGGTTCTACCCGAAACCCCACGATGAAGCCGACCAGCTTGAAACTTGAGGAAATAGTGGCGATTTTAGAAAGATCGTAAATTCGAAGCCAGAAAGGAATGATCAGGAGGGTAAAATTTTTAGCAAAAGAAGCGCAACTGAGGGTTAAATATATGACTTCGAAAGATTGTATTTTTTGCAAAATAGTAAGCGGTGAAATGAAAACTAATTTTATTGTTGAGACGGACAAGGTAGTTGCTTTCAACGACATTAATCCGGTTTCGGATGTGCATATTCTTATAGTTCCCAAAAAGCACATTGAATCGGCTGTTGAAATTTCGGATTCGGATGCTTCGGATCTTGTAGAAATGCACAGAGTTGCCAAAAAATTGGTTGAGGACAATAAACTGGAAGCTTTTCGCCTGGCTTATAATGGTGGAAGATTTCAGCATGTGGGGCATTTGCATATGCATCTTTTAGCAGGGCAGAAAGTTGATTGGAAAAAGCTATGAGGAAGGTGGTGTTTTTTAATGTCGACTAAAGTAATTGCGCAACCGGGAGAATCAGCGGATGCTCTTATTCGCAAATTCAACAAAAAAGTCCAGGCCGAGGGGATTTTGACGGAAATCAAAAAGCGGGAGCACTATCTTAAGCCATCCTTAAGGAAGCAGCAGAAGATCCAAATGGCCAGGAAAAAATATATTAGAAGCAAGTATTAGAGTAAGGCTGCAAATGTACCAAAAGTATCAAATATATCAAAGGTGGTGTAAATGAGTGGAGTATATGATCAGATTTCAAATGATCTTATAGCGGCCCAAAAGGCGAGGGATGAGGTTAAGGTGTCTACTTTGCGGATGCTTTCGGCTGCCTTTAAAAACGCCGAAATTGCCAAGGGTGGCGATTTAACAGACGAAGAAGTTGTTGAGCAAATTGCCAAAAGCGCCAAGCAGCACAAGGAATCGATTGATGCTTACGGCCGGGGTGGCAGGAATGATCTGGTTGAAAAAGAAAAAGCAGAGCTAGCGGTCCTTTCTAAATATTTACCTGAGCAGATGAGTGAGGAGAATTTAGCCCAGATAGTTGATGAAGTTATTGCAACTTTAGGAGCTTCGGGGCCGGGGGATACGGGCCGCGTTACGGGTACTGTTATGGCAAAGGTAAAAGGGCAGGCAGACGGCAATGCCGTTTCCGCTATAGTTAAATCCCGCCTAGGTTAATATTTTATGGTTAAAACTTTGGTTTTTTCGGATGCCCGTTATCCGGTGAACCGCAAGGTTGTCAGAAAAGCAGTTATAGATACCCTGGCAAAGCATGGAGTTGGTTCTTTGCCTGCTGAAGTTTCTGTCGCTGTTTGTGGAAAACGAAAAATGAAAACTCTTACCGATCAGTACCTCAAGGACGGCCGTGAGCACGAAGTACTTTCATTTCCGCTTGAGGAGGTTACTTCTACCTCTGCCGCTGGTTTTGCGAGTGTGCCGGATGATGTTTTAAGACTTGGCGATGTTGTTTTGTGCTGGCCCAAAGTACTTGATGCGGCGAGTGTTGATGATATTATGGTTGATGAGGAAGTTTACAAGCTAGTCTGCCATGGGGTTGAGCACCTTTTAGGCCAGCACCACGAATAGCATCAATTATTGGAAAATGGTGAGCGAAGTTTTTTACCGAAAATACAGGCCGCAAACATTTTCAAACCTTGTCGGTCAAAGAGCAATTGTTGAAACCCTTTTGGGTCAGCTTGAGTCTGGAAAAATCGGGCACGGATATTTATTTTGGGGTTCACGGGGTACAGGGAAAACTTCGACAGCCAGGATTTTTGCCAAGGCGGTTAATTGTGAAAGGTATAAGCAGCTAGTTGCCAGTGGCCAGAGACCAGGAAAAGCCGGAAAACTGGAAGCTAAATTTGGGGAGCCATGCGGCAAGTGCAACTCATGCCTGGCAATTACTAACGGTTCCAGCCTGGACTTAATTGAAATCGACGCGGCTTCCAACCGTGGAATAGACGAGATCCGCGATCTGCGCGAAAAGGTTAAGTTAGCACCCGTTTCCTCGCGGTTTAAAGTTTACATAATCGACGAAGCGCATATGTTAACAACAGAAGCTTTTAACGCGCTTTTAAAAACATTGGAAGAACCCCCAAGGCATGTAGTTTTCATTTTGTGTACAACAGAACTTGGAAAACTACCTCCGACTATTATATCCAGGCTTCAAAGATTCAATTTTTTAAGAGCAACTTACGGTGACATTTCCAAAATGCTTCTTAAAATTGCCAAAGATGAATCCATGAAAATTGACGCAGAATCGACATTGGCAATTGCGACAGCTGCAGATGGTTCCTTTCGGGATGCGGTTTCGATTTTGGACCAGCTTGCAGCTTTAGGAAAAAAGGTGAGCCCGGAAGACGTTTTAAGGCTGGCGCGTGTGAGCGGCTGGAATCAGCTTTTTGCGTTCGCCAATTATTTAGCAGACAGCGATATTAAAAAAGCAATTATAACTGTCGAGGAGATTGCAGATTCGGGTGGAGATGTGCCGTTTTTTGCAAAGCAGATCATTGTTTTTTTGGAAAAAGTGCTCTTTTTGCAAATTGGTCTTTCCGGCGATGCTTTTTCGGATTACGACGAAGAGCAAATCGAAAAAATCAAAGAACTTTCGAGAAAATTCGATTCCGGAAGGCTTCAGGACTTAATCCGAAGCTTGGCTATTTCGGAAAACGAGATGAAGCTTTACCCTTTGCCGCAAATTCCATTGGTGCTTGCGGTTTGCAAGTATTTGGGGGCGGGCAGTGAACCGCCTCAAAGTTTGCCGGAAGAAAGCGGCAATGGTAAGAGCGATCCGGACGAAGATAAAACTGAGGCTGAAGTTGTAGCTAAGGCTGTGGATGAAGTTAAACAAAAAAAAGTTACGGTACAGCCTGCTTTAAAAAAGACAGTTGGCAAGAAGGTGTCAACTGGGGATATTGAGAAAAACTGGCCGGAGTTCTTAAATAGAGTTAAGAGGGTTAACGCCCATGTCGTTGCGCTTTTAAGGTCAACCAAGCCTGTTGATTTTGACGGCAGGCTGCTGACTCTTGAAGTATTTTACAGGTTTCATAAGGAAAAGCTTGAGGAGCCTAAAATACTTGCTATTTTGGATAAAACAATGGGAGATCTCATGGAAAAACCTATCGGATTTAAATTTATTTTGGCGAAGAAGGAATCGAAACCAACGAGTGCGGTTTCTGCTAGCGATGTTATGGACATTCGGGAAAACGAACTTGAACTTATCGCGCAGGAAATATTTTCAAAATGAAGACCCGGCTAATTGCTGTTGTTGTCCTTTCGTTTCTGCTCTCGGCGTGCGTTCCGACAATCGGCGGTTCTTCACCAGGCTTGGCAAAAGACGAGTTTAAAAAAGGTGCCTACGCAGTAGGTTTCCCGGCAGTTCCTTTTTATAAAAATTCGAAAGTTATGGAATCTTATGGGTACCAGGGCAAATTTGGTTCAGTTTCTGTTACCAATGATGAAATCTCGAAAGTAACAAAGTTTTTCGAAGAGTCGCTAAAACCTTTGGGTTGGGATTATTCGGTTCACCAAAATTCGGCAACCAGCTATGAGTACTCGATCAGCAATGCCAAACAGCAGGGTTCTATCATCATTAACACTACAGTTGACGGTAAAAAAACGGGTATAACCATTTCTATTGCTCCCCGCTAGGCAATTTGCGTACGTGATCCTTGACTAAGGTCAGGCCTTTGTCATGATCTCCCAAAGTTAAGGCCTGACCTTTACCTTGCGTGAACTCGGGTTGATCCGGACAAAAGCTTGTCTTTTTTAATCTTGATCTTGACGGGTTTTTATGGCGGGTGATAAGATAAAAAATGTACTAATGAAAAAGTCTGCCCTTTCACTGCTTCTGGGATTTCCTCTTTTTTTCCTGACTCTTGCACCGGTTTACGCCCAAAATTCGCTCCAAAATGCGGGTTTTAAAACAACTCTTCAGGAAGTAAAAGAAAGAAGACAGGAGCTTAGGCAAAATGTACGCGAAAAGGTTGAAATCGGCAAAGCGGCAAGTGCGGCAGCCGGTTTGAAAGCAAAAGCCGTTACAGCTATAAAGGCTGCGTTTGAGAAGATTTTATCCAGGTTTGATGCGGCTCTTGTGCGGCTGGATAAGATTTCAAACAGAATTGCCACCAGAATTGATAAATTGAATGCCAAAGGTGTTGACACCTCCGCTGCTAAGACGGCACTTCTGAGTGCCGAGAGCGCGGGTGCCAGTGCCAAGCAGGCTATAGACAAGGCTAAGGCCGATGTTGCGGCGATCGACACGACATCTACCGTAAAAGATGCTGTTCATGCGTCGTTGGCTTCAGTAAAAGCGGCAAAAGAATCGCTCAAAAGTTACCAAAAAGCTTTAGTTTTGGCAGTTCGCAATTTGAAAGCAGCAAGCGGTTTAAGAGAGGGGAGTGAAAGTGGCAAATAAAGATCCAAAGGGAAGCCTTAAGACTTTGCTACTCCTGTTGGCAGCCTCCGTTGCGGTTTTGATTTTAGTTTTCTTCGTTTACGATGAGGGTGTCAGAGTTTCAATTTCAAAGGGTAAACCTGTTATTTCTCGAGACTCGCAAGTCGAAAGGCTGGACACGCAGAGCCAGAGTGATGATGTGGGTTCTATTGAGAAAGATCTTAACGGTACCGACCTTAACAATATTGATGATGGCTCGACCCAGATTCAAAACGGGCTGACAACTCTTTCCAACTAAGCTAAACAGCATTTTGCTGCTTGACACGATTAGGGGAAAAGTCGTATTTTCGTGTCGGGAAGACGGAAGCCTCTTCGGATTTCCCTCCAAAAAACATTATTATGAAAAGCTTAGGTTATATAAATTGGCGTATTGCGTGGTATTCGGTAGTAATATGGATTCTGGCATTTGTTCTGGGCGGTTTTATAATTTTACCGTGGTTTTATTTAACTTTACCTCTTGTGGTTCTTGTAATTACCTTCCTGTATTTTAGGCAAATTAAGGTGATTGGTGTACTTTCGGGCGGAAAAATAATAAAGCCGAGAGACAGGTTTTTTGCTTTGGGACTAGGGGTTTCCGTAATTTGGTTTGTAGTTGTGATTATTCTTAATATTTTGGAGATAGCGGGGTTTTATTACTTTAATTTTGGATTATATTTTTCGGATTTAAGAAACTGGCTGGTTTTCCCGCTTATACTTCTGACGCCTGTGGTGTACGCAATAGTTTTGGAAAACAGACGTTTCACAAAATCCAGACGGCGAAAGGGCAAAAAAGTTGTTGCGCTATCTCATTTGCGCACTTTAGCATTCAAATAATGGTGCAAAACATAATGGAAAATGTTAAGCTTAAATTTAATTTAAGGTGAGAGACTTATCTAATCAGAGAGGCTGGTCAAAACCCAGGGTAGCAGGCAGGATGCCGTCTTTTAAGGTAGCCGTTGTCGTAATTTTGGTTTTAGGCCTGCTTTTTATTATCAAGCAAAAGATAAGTTCCGGTAGCTTTATTGGGGATGGTTCTTCCGGGCTTTCCGACGCTCCGCACGGTTTGACCCCGGTTTCTGTCTCCGGTGTTGCAGATGGCGGCGTTAATCTTTCCAGTGATTCAGCAACATTTAAGGACGTAAAGTATGGAGGTAAGGCAAGTGCAAGCGCTACCAGGACTTACGGTGCAGGTTCCTTTAGTTTAACTGTTAACGCAACTCTTCCTAATCCGCAAGGCGACAAGTACCAGGTCTGGCTTGTTAGCGGAGGCCAAGTTAGAGATGCAGGTTTTATGTCGGGTTCCGGTGGATCCTGGAGCCTGGTTTTTAACGATTCTAACAAATATTCAGCCTACAATACTATCTGGATTACCAGAGAAATTACTACAGAGGACGAGAAACCAGAGCAGCATGTACTTGAAGGAAGCTTCTAGGGCGTTTATAGTTCATTGTTCATAGTTTTTGGTTTATATGGATAGGATATTTGCGCTGTCTTGATTTTTTTCTCTATTAACGATTAACTATTAACCATTAACGTGAAGACAGTGATGGTTTTTGGTGCTTTTGACGGGCTACATCCGGGGCACCTGGACTACTTTAAGCAGGCAAAAGCATATGGCGATATTTTGGTGGTTTCGGTTGGAACGGACAGGAATGTTGAGCGAATTAAGGGCAAAAAGCCGCTTTTTAACCAAGACGAACGGTTGGAGTTGGTTGCCTCGTGCAGTTTAGTCGACAAAGCTGTTTTGGGTGAAGAAGATGATTTCATGCATCATATTAAATCCGTTGAGCCGGATATCATTTGTCTGGGTTACGACCAATGGGCAGAACCAAGTGATCTTAGGCAGGAATTAAAAAAGGTCGGGCTTTCAAATATAGAAATTTACAGGCTTAAGCCGTACGAAAAGTATAGAGCGAAATCGACAATTACGAAGTCAAAATCTGTAGATTATTAAGGCAGTTTCCTTACCTTCTTTTGGTTTTTAGACCTTCCTGGTGTTTTTTGGTGATACTTTTCTCTTTGTGTTTTGTCAAAGTTCGGCGCATTCTTTCGACAGCTTTGTCAATTGCCTTTTCGAAGTCGCGTTCTACATCTCTTATTTCCAGGGTATGGCGCGGAGTGGCAATTGTGATTTCACAGTAAAAATCATTTTCCTGGCCGCGGTGGGACTTTTCGGAAATCAGGCGAATGTGGATTCTTTCAATTGCCGGATGAAATTTTAAGAGTTTTTGCACCTTTTGGAGGGCATATTCTTTGGTTTTAGGCGATTTTTTAACATGGAGACCGGAAACGCGAATATTCATGCCGGCCTTATTATATTTGAGCTTGAAGCGACTTGCAACAAATTGACATTCGAGGCTGTAGCCGCTAAGATTTAATTTAAGATGTTTGACAAGCTTCAGCAGTTAAAAGAGCTAAAAAAGATGCGTGATGAAGCTATGGCGATCCAGAAAGCTTTGGACGCGGAGGTTGTGGAGGTTGAAAAACACGGAGTTAAAGTTAAAGTCACTTTAGCGCAAAGGTTTGTTTCTATCGAAGCAAACGGCAAAAGCGACAACGATGTGGTCGAGGCAGTTAACGAGGCTGTTAAAGAAAGCCAGAAGGAAGCTGCCAAAAAGATGCAGCAAATGGGCGGGTTTGAAGGCCTCAAAGGAATGCTCGGCGGACAGTAAACTACGCTTCTTGTAAGTTATAATATCCACATATGAATTTGAAATTTGGCGTCAACGAGATAGACCAGTATTCCGTGCCATCTTCCAAAAGAAAAACAAAACTGGCAACCATCTACAAGCTAAATCCCAGAGACCGCAAGGATAAGCCAGGTAGGATTCTTGAGGTTTTGTGGGACAGAAGGAAGCCGTACGTTTCGGGGTTTGATAACCGTTATTCATATACTGTTATTTTTAAAAAATCCGGGAGTGTTGCCGGGAACCATTATCACAAGATAAAGCAGGAACTTTTTACTCCCTTAAGCGGGAAATTCACTATTTTTCTGGAAGACACAAAGACGAAAGAGAAGGAAAAAGTTTTAATGGATGCTAATTTGCACGAAATGATTTATATCCATGTTGGGTTAGCCCACGCTGTAAGGGCTGAAACAAAGGACGCAATACTTTTTGTTTCTGCAACCTCACCTGGTTTGGAAGAGGACGAAATACCTTATAAGCTAGTTTGATCATGAAGAACAACGGTAAATGGAGCACCTTATCTTCTAGAAAAGTTTATAGTAATCAGTTTATAGAAGTTGTAGAAGACCAAGTTACTAAACCGGATGGGTCGAAAG
>JAKALT010000020.1 GCA_021813125.1 bacterium
AAAAGTGTAAGCCTGGAGAACGTTTTGAAAATGATAAAATCTCAGGAAATAACAGATGGTCTAACGGTTAGCGCTATTTTACTTGCAAAGGAAGTTGCGAATTTATGAAAGTTCCAAAGGCTGTTGCTAATTTAATTGACGCGCTTGAGGCTTTACCGGGGATAGGTCCAAAAACTGCGGCAAGGCTCACTTATTATCTTTTGCATGCGCCGGATTCGCTTTCCGAAAAACTTTCCCAGTCGGTTAGCGAACTTAAGGCTAGGACTAAGATTTGCTCCGTTTGTCAAAATATTACGGAAAGCGACCCTTGCGATATTTGCTCGGATCCCGAAAGGGATCAATCGATCATATGTGTGGTTGAAGATCCGCTGGACGTTTGGGCAATTGAAAAAAGCGGCAGCTTTTCGGGCCTTTATCACGTTTTGCACGGCGTAATAGCCCCTTTGGAAAACATCGGGCCGGAAGAGCTTAGAATGCGCCAGCTTTTGCCCCGTCTTCAAGACAGTAAGGTAAAAGAGGTAATTTTGGCGACAAACCCTTCGATGGAAGGGGAGGCGACGGCGATGTATATTCAACGGCTGATTGGGCCACTGAAAATTAAAACTACGAGGATAGCCAGGGGTATTCCGATTGGTGCAGAGTTGGAGTATGCAGACGAGGTTACGGTAAGGCGTGCTTTTGAGGGCAGAAAAGATTTTTAAGAACCTATACTATAGGTTGACACTTGAGGCTGTTTAATATATAATTCTTCTTTATGGAACAAGAACCGGCTCGCGCCGATTTTTTTGTGGAAGAAAGAACACCGCAGCCAAGCATTGAGGAAATTAATGATTGGGTAAGACAGGCCCAGAGCGGTTGTGGAGAATCATTCGGAAGACTTTACAGCGCATTTCAAGCTAGAGTTTTAAAGTATGTAACATGTAGAGTTGGGCCCAATGATGCCGAGGATGTGACTTCCCGAGCCTTTTTAAAGGCATTTTCCGGTTTACCTACCTTCGAAGTCAGGGGTGCCGGATCTTTTTCTGGTTGGCTTTTTAGGATTGCCCACAATGAAGCTGCAGATCATTGGCGCTCAAAAAAGGAAACTTTAGCAATGCACGAAGTCTTGGAGAGCGGCAGTGTTTGTGCAGACCTTACAAGAGTAGAGGATGTTTTGGATCTCAATAGTGCGTTTGGGGAATTACCCCCTCAACACCAGCCTGTTGTTTATTTGAAATATGTAGAAGGAAGAAGCCATCAGGAAATAGCTCATACGCTAAAAATTCCTGTTAACAGTTCACAGGTGTTTGCCAAGCGTGGTCTTGATAAATTGAGGCGAATTCTAGAGCGGGTGGATTCACCTAATAAAGGTGAGCTGGCTGGCGAGAGTAGTGCCGCTTAATTTTTTGCCTCCATTGTCCTTTCAACTTCCCCCATACTACAATTAAATTATGGATTCTTCGGGTAGCGGCCCGTCTTCCGATTTAAATAAGCTCGATTTGGAAACTGTCAGCAAGATGCCGACCAGTTCCAATAACCCTATCGGCAACGAGTTTATCAAAATGGGAAGGGTGGCGCTGAATCAGATTCTGGGCAGGGCTGCCGGTGCGTCGCAAGCGATGTCGGATGACGAACTTAAAAAGATGAAATCAGACGATGACGAGTTCAGCGAAAAAGAGTATTTGGAGTTAAGGCAAAAAATTCAGGCAATTTACGACGAGTATCGAGCCCAAAAAAGAAAAGAGGAGGAAGAGAAGAAGCGCGAAGAGGAACAGAAGAAAGCAAACCAGCTTGCCAGGCTTTATGAGTTGAGGAAAGGTCCGATTGGTGCAGACGTTCAAACGGCAGTTTCCAAGGGAAGTGCGGAAACGGGCAGAAACTGGGGTGCGGAGTAGCTTTGCTTTATTACCTGATTAGGTTTAAAATTTGCACATATGGATGATCAAAATCGTCGAGAAGACGACCATAAAAAATCAAAGCTTGAAGTAGGTGATCTTCCCATTTTACCGGAGGCGGAGCTTTCGCGAGCGACTGAAAGATTTGTTGGTTTTGTGCGAGCTAATTTAAGTAAGAGACGAGGGCTGCATAAACGGCTAGCCGAGTTTGACAGGGGTCAGGGTAATGAACGACGGTAAGCAGGAGCTTACAGGGGGACAAGGGCGCGGTTTTGAGAGAATTAGCGAGCATGTTGATAATTTACTGCATCAAACCACATCATTTCACGACAGAATAATAGAGGAAACTGGTGGAACCCCAGGAATACGCGATGAGGGTGGTTTAAGATCGGCAGTTGCGGCACCGTTTGCTTCTTTTGGTGGCGAAATGTTGCACGGAACGGTTTTTGATCAGGCGGGTGCGCTTATGCGTTCTTTGATTCAAAACCACCCATATGTTGATGGGAATAAAAGAACGGGTTTTGCGATGACCGAGTGGTTTCTTTTTGAGCACGGTTACGGGTTACGGGATGATGTTGGGGATGACGAAATCTTCGATTTTGTTATTAATGTAGCAAAAGGTGAGTCGGTAGGTGTAGGCGAAATTTCTAGTTGGCTTGAGGCGCATTCTGACCAAGCATCGGCCAGAAACTTTGTCCAGTTGATGCAAAAACTTGCTAATGTATAAGATATGTCGATGCAGCTTTATAATTATCTTTCCCGAAAAGTTGAAGAGTTTAAGCCTATAAATTCTCCCAAAGTTGGTTTATATACGTGTGGGCCGACTGTTTATAACTTTGTGCACATTGGCAATTGGCGCACGTTTATTTTTGAAGACGTTTTAAAGCGGGCACTACTTTTTGACGGCTACAAGGTTAAGCACGTAATGAACATCACGGATATTGATGACAAGATAATTAATAAAGCCAAAGAAGAAACAATTCCCATAAACGAACTGACAAAAGAGTATACGGATGCTTTTTTTGCAGATTTGGGGAGGCTGAATATCTTGCCCGCCGATGAATATCCGCAGGCAACAGAGCACATTGGGCAAATGTTAAAGTTGATAAGTTCTTTAGTTGATAAAGGTTTGGCTTATGTCAAAGACGGTTCTGTCTACTTTTCTATTACAAAATTTAAAGACTACGGCAAACTTTCGGGAACGAATATAAAAGGTGTTAAGGCTGGTGCGAGGGTTGATGTGGACGAATACGACAAGGATAACCCCCAGGACTTTGTTTTATGGAAAGCGTCTAGTGAGGATGCCAAAGTGCGTCACGAGGCTTTTGATTCGCCTTGGGGGGTTGGAAGGCCGGGTTGGCATATCGAATGTTCCGCAATGAGCAAGCAATATTTGGGAGCGACTTTTGATATCCATACCGGTGGCGTCGATTTGCTTTTCCCGCACCACGAAAACGAAATTGCCCAATCCGAAGGAGCGACTGGAAAGAAATTTGTGAACGTTTGGATGGAAGGGGAACATCTGTTGATAAACGGGGAAAAAATGGCCAAGCGGCTTGGGAACATTTTTACGCTTGCGGATATTGCCAAACGCGGTTTTGATCCTTTGGCTTTACGGTATTTGTTTCTGACTGCGCATTATAGATCTAAGCTGAACTTCACTTGGGAAAGTCTGGAGGCGGCGCAAAATGCTCTTTTAAATTTAAAAAGGGAAGTGTCAACGTGGGATGAGCCAAAGATAGGTTGTGCCGAGTTTGAAGGAAAATTTAAGGATGCGGTGGCGGATGATTTGGATATGCCTAAAGCACTTTCTATTTTTTGGGAAATGGTAAAAAGCGATTACCCGACTTCTGCCAAGCGTCAGTCGGCTTTGGTTATGGATGAAGTTTTTGGCTTAGGGCTGTCATTAGTGCCTAAAGCTTTAAAGATTAACGTGCACGAAAATGTTCGGGTGAAAGATTTGGTTGATGCGAACGCTCCAATGAATCAAACGGATATAGTCAATATCGCTGGTGAATTAGCAATAAAGCGTGATGAATTGCGCAGGGCGGGGAAATTTGGGGAAGCAGATAAAATCAGACAAGAATTAATTGGGATGGGTGCTGTTGTTAAGGATACAGGTTCGGGAACTAGCGTCGAGTTTAGATCTGATACAGATAAAAATGATTGAGATCATAAGTGTCAAAAACAAGGAAGAGGGGCAGGTTAGGGCGCATGAGTTGCTCCTGAGTTTAGTAGACGGAAAAACCCTGCTTGCGCTTTCGGGAGGGACATCTATGGATTACGAAAAGATGCTGGTTGAGCCTGGTGATGTTATACCTGGGGCGATTTGTGTTGTGGATGAAAGGTACGGCGAACCGTTTCACGAAAACAGCAATGAGCTTTTGATGAAAAATGCAGGGGTGAAAGATTTTGCAGACGAAAAGTGTATCGAAAGCCATAAGGTTTTGAGAGGCGAGGAGTTTTTGGAAACAGCCAGAAGTTATGAAAAAGATATCGAACAACTTTTTTCGAAGTTTAAAAAGAAAGTTGGGGTAATGGGGGTTGGCGATAATTTACATACTGCAGGAATTTTCCCTTACAGTGTTGCGGCAAAAAGCCCTAACTTTGTGGAGGCGGAAGAAGTTGAAGACAAATTTCCATTAAGAATTAGTATCACTTTGCGGGCGTTGGGGGAATTTTCAGGTTTTGTGATTATGATGTTTGGGGAAGGCAAAAGAGAGGCAGTCAAAATTATGCTCGATGAGGATGAAAATGATATGCAAAAATATCCGGCAATTTTTTACAGAAAGAGCAAGGTAAGATCATATATTGTAACTGATATACTTTAAAATATGAAACTCGGTTTTATCGGACTCGGCAAGATGGGTAATAGGATGGTTTCGAAGCTTTTAGTGGAGGGCCATGAGGTTGTGGTTTGGAACAGGACTAAAGAAAAGATTTTAGATTTTAGATCTCAGATAGTAGATAAAGACCAATCCGCAATGTTGGTTGTGGCTGAGTCAATTTCAGACCTGATTGGTAAGCTAGATAAGCCAAGGATTGTTTGGTCAATGTTGCCGGCGGGAGAAATCACCCACCAAATTCTTAATGAGATTTCAAAATTCGTCGATGAAGGAGATATTGTAGTTGACGGGGGAAATTCGAAATTTTCGGATACGGAAGAAGAATCTAAAAAATTTAAAGCTAAAAATGTGAAGTTTTTGGGAATAGGTGTTTCCGGCGGCATAATTGCGGCCCAAGAAGGGTATCCGATGATGGCCGGTGGGGATAAATCGGCATATGAGCATATCAAGCCAATTCTTGATAGTTTGGCAAAGCCTCACGGCGGACATGATTATTTTGGTGAAGGTGGTGCGGGGCATTTTGTAAAGATGGTCCATAACGCGATTGAATACGGCTACATGCAGGCAATTGGTGAAGGTTTTGGGGTTTTGGAAAATTCACCATATAAGTTGGATCTTGAGAAAGTTGCCGGACTTTACCAAAAGGGGACATTGATTTCCGGTTTTA
This sequence comes from bacterium, assembly GCA_021813125.1. Taxonomy (GTDB): domain Bacteria; phylum Patescibacteriota; class Microgenomatia; order Curtissbacterales; family GWA2-41-24; genus JAKAJD01. The sequence continues at coordinate 5,388 of JAKALT010000020.1, forward strand.
TGATGGAGAGGACAATTGAGGCTTTGAAAAATGACCCAACAATGGAGCAGGTAGCTGGTGTTATCGGAACTGCTTCCGACGAAACCGTTTGGACTGTAGATTATGCCAAAGAGCATAATTTACCATTAGAAATTATCGAAAGGTCTCTGGAGATAAGAATAGAATCGGAAACAGATCCCAAGATTCAACGGTCATTTGCTGCCCGCCTTGTAGGGTCACTGCGCATTGCTTTCGGCGGCCATCCAGTCAAGAAAAAATAATCTTCTATCTTGCCACTTTTAGCCTCCAAGGCCTGGCCTTGGTTGGGTATTAGCCTCCAAGGCCTGGCCTTGGTTGGGTACTGGCCTTGACTTGGTATTGGTTGGTTAAAGGTCGGGCCTTTGTCCAGACTTGTCTTTGTTGAGGCCTGACCTTAACTTAGACCTTATATTTTGCAGATTGAAAGAAGTGGGGCGAGCCACTTGCGGCCTTCTTTTTGGATAAATTCATCGGCCGCTTGCGGTCCCCAGGACCCGTGTTTGTAAATGTGAAGCGGCGGCTTGCCGCTTTGCCACACTTGTTCGATCGGGTCGATAAGTTTCCAGCTTTCGGTGACATCTCCCAAAAATAGTGTTTGATCGCCGATCATAATATCCATCAAAAGCCTTTCGTATGCATCCGGTTGGGGAGTGTCAAATGAAGTTTTGTAGCAAAATTCCATATCTACAGGCTCAAGTGCCGTTGTTATGCCCGGCTTTTTGGCTACCAGGCGGATCCCTATGCCCTCATTTGGCTGAATTTGCAAAGTTATATGGTTTGGTAGCGGTTTTTCCCAGAAGTTTTCTAGAAATTTGTGACCCTTTTCTTTGAATGAAAAAATTATGGATGTTACTTTGCCCTCCAGGTGTTTGCCTGTCCGAAGGTAAAAAGGAACACCCTGCCATCTCTTGTTTTCTATCTCAAGTTTGACCATTGAATAGGTTTCGGTTTGCGATTTTGGATCTACTTTTTCTTCTTTTTGGTAGTCCTCGTACTGACCTCTCACGGTTGAAGACACAATTTCGTCGGTAGTCAACCGTTTTATACTTCTTATTATTTCCAGTTTTTTGTCGCGGATATGGTTGTGGTCAAATTTTTCGGGCATTTCCATGGTAGTTATTGCCAGAAGCTGCAAGAGATGGTTTTGAATAAAATCACGAAGCGCTCCGGTTTTATCGTAATATTCTCCGCGCTTTTCGATACCGATACGCTCGGCCGCGGTTATTTGGACGTTGTCTATGTATTGATTGTTCCATATTGGTTCAAAAAGTTCGTTGCCAAAGCGGAAAGCGAAAATATTTTGGACTGTTTCTTTACCTAAGAAATGGTCAATTCTATAGATATGGTTTTCATGGAAGAGCTTGTGAAGTTCCGAGTCCAGGTCGAGTGCAGATTTTAAGTCGAATCCAAATGGTTTTTCGATAACTATGCGGGCGTGTTTCGGATGGCGAGAACAACCTAAATTAAGTTTATTTTTGCCAAGGTTTTTGATTGCTTCTTTGACAATAAACGGGGAGATTGCCATATAGAAAATTTGCTGAGGGCAAACTTGGGCGGCGTCTTCAAATTGCGAGATTGCCGAGGAAACTTTTGAAAGATCGATATTTTTCTCGACGTCGGCTGTTACATATTCAATTTTTCGAACAAAATCTTCCCAGACTTTTTGGTCTTTGGGGCCGATTGAATCTTTGAGGCTGTTTACAAACTCGCTTGTTTTAAAGTCAGACCTGGCGCAAGCTATTATTTTGAATTTTTCAGGCAATAGGTTGTTTTTGGAAAGTTCGAAAAAAGAAGGGAAAATTTTCCTTCTGGAAAGATCGCCTGTAGCTCCGAAAATTACGAAAACAGACGCGCTTTTTTTGACGTCTTCAATGTCTTTTGGTGTTGCCATACAAAGCTTATTGTACACCAGCCAGAAGTGAGTTTCAGAGGTTTAGAAGGTGACGGGAAGCGACTGGCTGGATTCTGGAACACCAGTTGAAAGCGAGGGGCTGTAGATGGTGATTTGTCCTTCCGGGGTATTAGAGTTGGAAAATACGACTGATACCGAAAACGGACAAGCATTGTAGCCAAAACAAGCTTCGGCTTTTCGAACACCGAGTATTTGTCCGTTGGCGTCTTCAACTTTAATCACAATGCCGTTTGGCACGTTGGCAGTTCCGCTTATTGTGGCCGGGGAGGTTATTTGTGCTCCACTTGCCGGTGATTCAATTTGAATTCCTACCCCTTCTGTTTGAGTTTGGCCTACGCCGGTTTCCGGCTGGCTTGCAGGGAAGTTGGTTTGAGCTTCCTGTTTCTTTTCAACCAGAGCTGCGGATGCCGTTGCGGAAGGGAAGTTCGATTTTGTGCCTTGAGCCTGTTCGAGTTTTGGCTTTTGGGTTGTGGCAGCGTTTTTGGAATAAAAATAGTAGAAGCCGCCTAACGCCAAGATGGTGATTATGCTAACCAGGATTCCAATTTTAAGGTTGTTCATTTGACGGGGGCAGGCGGTTGCAGTCAAATTATATCAGACTAGTGCAAGAGGCCTTAGACCTTTACGGGGAAAGGTACCAGGTGGACGATGGTTGATATTAACCAAAGGATAACGGCGCCTATTAAGGCCGGAATAAAGCCGTCTATTGTGAAGCCCGGAATAAGTTTGGCAACCAAAAGCAATAGGAGTGCGTTTATAACAAATGTAAAAAGGCCGAGAGTAAGGATATTTATGGGAAGAGTCAGGATCAAAATTACGGGTTTTATGAGTGCATTTATAATTCCGAGCCCTATTGCGACAATTAATGCTGTTGTAAAGGAATTAACGTGAAATCCGGGCACATAATTGGCAACAACAATTAGGGCAAGAGCGGAAATAATCCAGTTTGCGGCTATGGAAAATGGCCCCATAAGCACATTATATAGTTTTTTTGTCAATTGTTATATAATTGCCCTTACGCTTTATGGACAGAAAATTTGAATTAGGGAGTTTGAAAGATGCAGCCGGAAGATCTGTACCTTTACTTCGGGATTGGAGAAGGTTCCAGCCTGAAGTTAGAGTTGTCGACGAATTGCTTCTTGGTATAGCGCACGCAGTTTCTAGCGGTGCGGGTAATGCTGAGGAGAGGATCAAGGTTGCCGCGGACGCGGTTGCGGAGCACTTACCCGGATGGGTTACGCAAAAAGGTGATGAGGTCAATACTGTTGAGATCAGGAAAGAATTGGGTGGGGTTACCCCTGAAGCTTTGCACACCAGGGCAGTATCCTGTGCTAGGCTTTGTTCCGACGAGTTGATGGGCATGACGCATGATGTCAGACACCAAACTGCGCAACAATTGGCTTCCGCATGGGGTTGGGCGAGCAGAGTTACTGCAAATATTCTTGAAAGATCCCGCAAGGACGGGAACACCGGCGCTTAAATTTCAAGACCTTGTTTTTGGTTTTAAATCCGTATAATAATTACTTTTAATGGCCGACTCCAAAAATTTTCAGCTTCCGGATAAAATTGTAGACGACTCCGGCGTAGCCTTAAATGAGAAAAAGGACGAGGCAAATTTGGTAATTCGGCTAGAGGGCCTAATCAAAAACCATATATCCCAGATTGACAAGTTAAGAATTGAGCTTTCAGAGCAAAAAGCAATGCTTGCAGACACTTTTGAGGGGGATACAACTTATAAAGAACATGCGGAAGCGGCAAAGGCTGCTGCCAAGGTGAAATCGGCAACCAAGGCGGAAATTTTGAAGCGGCCTGCTGTTGCAACTCTTGCGGAAAAGGTCAAATCGCTAAGTTCTCAAATGAAAGAGCTGCAGACGGCACTTTCGGATTATCTGGGGGAATTCAACAGGCTTTCCGGGATTACGGAAATTGAAGGGGAAGACGGGGAACTGCGCGAAATTGTCTACGTTGCAAAGCTGGTTAAAAAACCCAGGTAATCTCCAATTGTAAATTTTGTCCTATAATGTTAAGATGTCTTTAGCCGCGGGTGCGCGGTTTTTTTGTATACGGAAGGTTTCAGATGTATCAGAAGTTTCAAAAGTATCAAAGGTAAATAAAAAAATGAAAGATATTAGGAATATGGCAAATTTAAGGAATGTGGCAATAATTGCTCACGTAGACCACGGTAAAACAACGCTTGTGGATGCGCTTTTGAGGCAATCCCAGACACATCTTTTAAAAGAAAGTCCTGATACTCTTATTATGGATTCAAATGAACTGGAGCGCGAGCGGGGAATAACCATTTTTTCCAAAAATGCTTCGGTTATTTGGAAAGATACTAAGATTAATATTATTGATACGCCGGGCCACGCCGATTTCGGCGGGGAGGTAGAGCGTGTGCTTTCCATGGCTGACGGAGCTTTGCTTTTGGTTGATGCCAAAGAAGGACCGATGCCGCAAACAAGGTTTGTACTAAAGCAGGCTTTGAGCCAGAAATTAAAAATCATCGTTGTCATAAACAAGATTGATAAACCGGATGCGCGGATTCCGTATGTTTTGGACAAGATTTTTGATTTGTTTCTGGAACTTGGGGCGGATGAGGAAACCGCGTATTTCCCGACAATTTATGCCAGTGCCAAAGATGGAAAGGCGGGGAAAGAAGCAGATCTTTCTCAGATGCAAGACATCTCGCCGGTTTTTGATGCTATTTTAGAATTTGTGCCTGCTCCGGTTGTTGATCCGGAAAAACCGTTGCAAATGTTGGTAACTTCCATTTCCGGAGATTTACACAAAGGCAGGATTGCGACAGGTAAAATTCACTACGGAAAAATAAGTGCAGGCCAGGATGTCGTCCATATAAACCGCGACGAAGAAAAGAAAAAGTGCAAGATAACTTCACTTTACACTTACGAAGGTTTGGGCAAAAGGGAAGCGGATATGGTTGAGGCAGGGGATATAGTGGCGGTTTCGGGAATAGCAGATATTACGATTGGTGAAACAATTGCGGATCCCAACGATCCTGTGGCTTTGCCAATTATCGGTATTGAGGAACCTACAATTAGTATGCATTTTGCAGTAAATACTTCGCCTTTTGCAGGGAAAGAAGGCGAATTTAAAACATCAAGGCAAATCAGAGAGCGACTTTTTCGGGAACTGGAAACAGATGTGGCGCTGAGGGTCGTAGACGGGCCAGGCGGGGACTGGATTGTATCCGGGCGAGGAGAACTACATCTCGCGATTTTAATTGAAAGGCTTAGGCGCGAGGGTTATGAATTCCAGGTTTCCCGCCCGCAAGTTATTACTAAAGAAATTGACGGGATAAGGATGACACCATATGAGCGTTTGTTTGTGGAGGTTCCGGAGATTTATTCCGGTAGTGTTATGCAAAAGTTGGGCGAGCGGCGTGGAGAGCTTGTCGATATGAAAATAGAAAACGGGGTTTGTTATCTGGAATTTATAATTGCCACCCGGGATTTATTCGGGTACCGAAGTGAATTTACGGCAGATACCAAGGGTTTGGGACTAATGAACAGTAACTTTTTGGAATACAGGAAAGATTCGGGTGTTGCCAGAGCGAGGGAAAGAGGATCGATTGTTGCCCATGAGTCCGGGACGACAAATTTATATGGTTTGACTAATGCGCAAGAGCGCGGGACGTTATTTATAGGTCCCGGAGTTTCCATTTACAAAGGCCAAGTTGTTGGTCAGCAGGGGCGGGTTGGGGATTTGGTGGTAAACGTTTGCAAAACCAAGCACCTTTCAAATATGCGTTCCAAGGGTGAAGGGACAAGTGAGCATTTTGATGCACCTAAAATAATGGGGCTTGAGGATGCATTGGAATATATTGATGATACCGAACTTGTTGAGGTTACACCCAAAAATGTGAGGATCCGCAAAATAATTTTGGACGAGTTGGAAGAGCGCAGAAAAAGATCGCAAGGTTTGATTTAAAAAAATTCTTAAGTTAAAATTTCCCGGTGAGCGTGACTATTTCCGATTTGCAGAAGAGGGTGCGTGATTTTCGTGACGCGCGGGGTTGGAAAAAATACCACAGACCAAAAGATTTGGCGATTAGTTTAACTTTAGAAACAGCAGAATTCCTGGAGCATTTTAAGTGGAAGACAGACCACGAGATGCGGACTTACCTTAAGTCTGCAAAAGGTAGGGAAGTTGCCGAGGAGCTCAGTGATGTTTTGCATAATGTCCTTTTGATAGCAGAGGAGTTCGGGATAGACCTGGAGCGCGAATTTGAAGCCAAAATGAAGAAAAATGAGAAGAAATACCCGGCAAAAGCTTAATCTTTCCATTTACAAATTGCTAGGAAGTTTTATAATTTAATTGAGGCTGTTTTCACGGTCTTATATTTATGCCAGAACAAGGGTTGCCAAGTCCAAGTGAAGCTGTTGAGATTGCTAAAGCGTTTCTTGCTGAATCTTCTGGCCGCAAAAAAAGATTTTCTGTTGCAATTAGTGTTTTGAATAGGCATTATGAAGAGTTGCGCCAGGCCGGAATATTCCGGGAGGATCCAGAAAAATTTGTGGATTTTGTTGAGAATTTACAAGCAGTTGTAGATGGAGACCATGCTGAGTATGACTCTCACGAGGACGAAATTAATGCTTCGGTTGTCGCGGGTTTGACACTTTTAGAATTCAGAGATGCTGCAAGAGCAGATCTTGAAATTTGGCAAAAAGGAGCATTCCAAAATAAGAAGCTCTTTCCACTTGTGTCAGAATGGGCATTGAGAGTTCAAATGCTTGAGGATGCGGTCCGTATAAAGACTCAGAGAGACGCGCGGAAAAAGACAGCTTATAGCATAGAATACTAGGGGTTTACATACAGCTTCAAAAAAGTTTACAATTAACTTAGAAAACTGAATAAGCTTCTTAGGAATGGTCTTGAGAAGCAGAAGCGTGTTTTAGAATTACAAGTAATTCAAAAATAAACCGCACGGCAAGAGGTTAATTGCAACCGCCGGCGGTTTTTTTGGAACCTGGAAGGAGGTGAAAAGATGTCAGCTAGACTTGAAGCTATTTATGGGATTGACGCTATGCCTCAACAAGCAGAGACACAGCCTGAGCCCCACGAAGTCATATTAGATAGAATGGACGCCTTGGTGTTAACGGATCTCGAATCTGGGCAGGACATTACTGTACGAGCACAAAATTTAGTTAGGGTTTGTGTTCGTCGAGATGGTAAATATGAAGGCTATATGCCAATGTTTGATGGTAAATCGAAGCCTTTTGATTTAGCAGGTAAAAGAGTTTCCGTAACGCCTATAGAACAGCTTGGTGGATATGCCAGAAAATTTGAGGTAAGTAATGTCCCAGGCATAGATGTAAGAGTCGATAAGTTTGGTTCTTAAGCTTTTGGCCCCGTTCGTGCTTTTTCGCGTGATAATTTCAAAAAATTGGGATTTCTGACATGAAATTTGGCCAGTTAGACTAGTTTTGTGCAACAAATGACCTTTTTTTGCAGGCAAAAGTGTGTTTTTGGGGAAAATCGGTTAAAAAACAAAAAATCGCCAAAGGCGACTATAAAATGATTATACCAAAATTTTACGCACATCCACAAGACGGCAAAATTTCAAGGCTAAAATTGATAGATGTCAAATTTTTAGAGCAGTATTATTGCCAATTACTTCCAGAAATCTTATAAATAAAATATATGGCTAAAAATGTAGATAATACTTTATGGTTAAGTTTACTTCTGAGTTTCTTACTCTTGATTTCAACATTTTTCTTGTCTGCATTGGTATATAGCTATTTCCAGCTGCAAATCTGGGGATTGTTAGGGGATGGTTACCGCGAACCTAACGTTATTGTCAGATCATTGTTTTATATATTCCCAATAATGATTAGTTTGCTTCCAGTAGGAATTTATATCCTCTCAAAAAGAAGAAAAGGTTAATATATCTCAAATTTTTCTAGGAGTTTTTTGCTACCCTCAATTTGACACGAACCTATAGTATTTGTATAATTCGCCCATGACTGGTGCAGGTGTAGAAATGGAACCGGCAAGGGAAGGCAGTAGGTACGAATCAGAATACGGGTTTGAAATCCATGACTCAGATGAATTGTACGAAGTTTCCCGAATTCTAGTTGCTGATCCGGATTTTTTATATGGCAGAGTAGTAATTGGCGTTACTGATAACGAATTTGTTTCCAATAGGCCCAGATTGGTTTATAAGCCGGAGGGGTTATTTTATGAGCAGACATGCGATGTTCACCCGTATACTTGGTGGCAAATAGCGCAAAATCCCCAGAGGAGAGCCAGTCTTAGTAGACTAATTCGTGAACATGTTAATCCCGAGTTTAAATTTACCTCCAAATCTTGGAAAAAGGAAACAACTGAAGAAAGAATTGTGATTGTTGATAAAGACAATTGCACAGTTGCCCAATTTGGCGGTGGCTTTATTTACCAATTCAGTGACGATGATATCAGTAAAGAACAGTTTCTAGCAGAACTTAGGGAAGCACTTTTACTGCAGCAGATAATTTTGTCGGAGGCGGAGAAAGTTTCTCCAAGCGTAACGCGTTTTAGCGCTGGAATGACTATTGGGAACCCCTATTTGTATTCGAAAGGAACGGTTGATTTTTTCCCGAACCGCTGGTATCTAAAAGATATATTGCCGGGCCAGGACAAATTTAGGAGATTGACTGATTCCTATTTAGCAACTCGAATGCCTGATATCGACGAGGCAAGAAGGGTTATTGCCGAAGTGCTTCCAAAGTACGAGGCTGAAAGGTTAAAAGTTAGGTCATTGGAACGGGAGAGACATAGAGGGGCTCCAGGATTTGGAGGGCGAAGGAGGGCGCATTATCGAGAGTACCTTCGAGATATGCTTGAGGAAATACAGGGCGGAACAGTTGAGGGCAGTTGTCAAATGTTAGGCATCGACGCCAGCGTTTTGGGGCGACTAAGTGGTGAAGATGCCAGAAGACTGGTTGAAAGAATGAGGGCTTTTTGGGCTAAGATGTATCATCCTGAAGCTAAAGGTGGAGGGGATGTGTCAAAGATGGTAGATGTAAATAATGCTGCAGATTTCCTTGTCAATTCGCTGAAAAGGAAATAACCTTTTTTTCGATTTAGGCCATTTAGTAAATTTCAAATTTCTCCAGGAGTTTTTTGTTGCCTTCGATTTGATATTGCAGAAGATCGTGATAGATGCCCGGTTTTTTGGCAAGCTCCTGAGGGTTGCCGTAATCGACGATCTGCCCGTTGTCGATAACGATAATTTTCTTGGCGTTTTGGATTGTCGAAAAACGATGGGCTATTACAATTACCAGTTTGTTTTGCATTAAGTTTTCAAGGGCGATTTGAACATCCCGCTCGCTTCTGGCGTCTAAGGATGACGTTGCTTCGTCCAAAATCAAAATTGGAGCGCCTTTTAGGATTGCACGCGCTATCTGGATCCTTTGTTTTTGGCCTCCGGAAAGACGGATACCGCGTTCACCAACTTCGGTTTCAATTCCTTTCGGAAAATTTTGAACGAAATCCAGGGCGTTGGCCTTTTTTAGAGCATCTTTGATTTCCCTAGTTGTTGCATTTGGTTTGCTGTAGCGTACGTTTTCGGCGATAGTTGTTGAAAAGAGTTCGCTTTCCTGGAAAACAAGGGCAATATTGTTACGGACGAATTGAGGTTGAAGCTTCTTATAATTTTTATCTTTTAATAAAATTTGGCCCGAAGTGGGTTCGTAGAATTTGAGTATCAGGTTAACAATTGTTGTTTTGCCTGCGCCGGAGGGGCCGACGAGGGCAACATTTTCGTTTTTGTTGATCATAAAGCTAACGTCTTTTAAGATTTCCCGGGATTTATCGTAGCCAAAGGAGACATCCTTGAATTTAATTGTTGCGTCCTTGATTTTGGCAGCGGGAGGTAGTTTTTTGTAATTTTCGCGGGAGGGAAGGGCGAGGATTTCAAAATACTCTTTCGAACCTGATTCTGCCTGTTGAATGTTGGTTAAAATAAAGCTCATGGCAAAAAGAGGCCTGCGGGCCTGGTTAACAAGTTGGAGGATTAAGACTAGTGTGCCGACAGTGATTGCACCCGTGAAGGCGTTGTAAAAGGCAACGATTGAGATCCCCAGGATTATTAATATCAGGCTTAAATTGCGGGCAAAGTCGAATTTATGGAAAGTCCAGCTTTGGGTGGCGTAAATTTTGTTGATTGTTGTGAGGTTTTCGGCGATGTATTTGAATTCAAAAAGCTGGCTGTTTGAGCTTTTGACGAGTTTTATATTGGAAATTACTTCGGTGATGCGGCCGCGGTTTAGATCTTCAAATTTATTTTTTTCAACTTCTTTTTCTCCCCAACGCTTGGTGGAATAGTAAGAGAGCGAAAGGTAGATGGGGAAGAGGGCTGCAACGAAAATGGCAATGGGAATGTTGTAGTAAGAAAGCACTATGATCGTAAAGATGCTTTGCAAAAAGGTTGGGAGCATGAAGTTTGTCGAGCCGTTTATGAAATTTTGAATGGTTTGGATTGCCCTATTTAACTGGTTTACGATTTTGCCGGAAATTTCGCTGTCGAAATAGGATTGGGGAAGGGTAAGGACTTTATCGTAAAACTTTTCGGTTAAGAACTTTCTGATTTCACCTGCGAAATGGTCTCCAAGCCTGTCGGAGGCGGTAGTTAATACTACGCTTATAAGACTAAGAATAAAGCCAGCGAGAACAAGGAAAATCAATTTACTTAGGCTGCCACCGTGGCTTTGGATTTGTCGTACGATTTCGTCGACTATGAATTTGGAAAGGATAGGCGGAACAAGTTCCAAGGCTGCGGTTATAAAAATCAAAACGGCAATAACGGCAACGATTTTGTGCAGCGGCCTGGAGATTTTAATTATTTTCCAAATATTTTTCATTGACTGTTAATAATATCATCTTAGGCAAAAAGGGGAAAATCGTTAATTCCAAGGCCTGGCCTTGGAGGCTAAAAGCGGAGAGTTAGGGAAAGCTATAGGTTTTTAGTAGACGAAAGGGATGAATTTTTTGGTGTTTTCGGCATAGGTTTTGTAAGTCGGATATATTTTTGCCAGGAACCCTTCTTCGTATGAGGCTTTTGTGTCCAAGACGTAGATTAAAATAAGATAAATAATGGTGTTTAGAAACCCCGGGTTAGAAAGCACAAAAATCAGGCCAAAAATAATTAGGCTGGTGTACATTGGGTGCCGAATAAATTTGTAGGCGCCTTCCTGAACGTGTCTTGCGCCTTTTTTAGGCTCCGGAAATGGCGAAAGATTGTCAAACCCTAAATTATATATGGAATACAATCCAAGGCTGGCAGCCAGCGCTAAAAGAATAAGTAGGAAGCCGTTTGTAAAAATCAAGGGAAGGTCGACAAAATAAATAAGAAGCAAAAACAAGATAACCTGTGCCGTGAGAAGGTATTTGCTCTTCATTAATTTAAATATATATTAGCGGCGGTATAATGTCTAATATGGGTGATTTAGCCAGTAAAAAATGCGTGCCCTGCGAAGGCGGAACACCACCGATGCCACGGGTAGATGCCGAGAAGATGCTAGGTGAGGTGGAAGGCTGGAATTTAGCAGAGGATGGTGTTTTAAAGATACAACGCAGATTTAAATTTGAGGATTTTAAATCCGCGCTTCGGTTTGTAAACCAAGTCGGGGATATTGCGGAAGCCGAAGGTCACCACCCGGACATCAGCTTTGGATGGGGCGGGGCTACTGTCACGCTTTACACGCATGCCGTTTCCGGGCTCTCCGAGAACGATTTCATCATGGCTGCCAAAATAAATAAGCTCGAATTGCAAAGTAGCGGCTAAAAAGTTAAAAATAGGATATGGCAGTTATTATCAAGACGCAACAAATTGCCGAAGAGGATTTTGGAGCAATAAAGGTTAAAAACTTGTTTAACAAGGCGGAGTTTGAGCAGATGAGTGTGGCGATGATACGTGTGCAGGGGGTAAACCGAAAGCATATAAACCGAAAAAGCGACGAATTTTACTATGTTTTGGAAGGTAGCGGTACTTTTACCTTTGATGACGAAGAGCCAAGCCCTGTAGGTGTTGGAGATTTAATTTTTGTTTCCAGGAACACACCTTTTGTGGATTCCGGGCAGATGTCGGTCTTGGTTTTTTCTTCACCGAGATATGATGTTTCGCAAATTGAATACCTTGAATAGGAAGGTTAGATGAACAGAATTTATCTTAAAACAACCCAAAAGAAGCAAGTTTTGGACATCACACTTGACGTTAACGATTTTCTGGCAAAGCAAAGTATGGAATCCGGCCTTTGCTATTTGTTTTTGACTCACACAACAGCGGCTTTGGCCACAGCTGATATGGATCCGGGCACGGATCTTGACACTTTGGATTACCTGGCAAAATTGGGTGAAGGTATTAAATTCAGACACCCACACGATCCAAGTCATGCAACGGACCATATAAACTCCTCCGTTATCGGGCCATCTTTAATCTTGCCTTTTGAAGCACGAAAACTGGTTTTGGGGCAATGGCAAAAAGTAGTCCTTATTGAACTTTATGGACCAAAAGACAGGGAAATTATTGCCTCTACAATTGCTGCTACGTAAGTTTGGAAATGCGTAAAATTCTAGCAAAAAGTTTTTTTGAAAGGGATACGGTTGTGGTTGCCAAAGAACTTATCGGCAAATTCATGGTCCGGAAGGTGGGTGGTCGGGAGGTTTTTGCAAAAATCGTAGAAACTGAAGCTTACGATGGCATGGAGGATAAGGCTGCTCACAGTAGCCGGGGCAGGACGCCCAGAAATGAAGTAATGTTCGGTGAAGCCGGCAGGTTCTACGTTTATTTTGTTTACGGAATGCATTGGATGCTAAATGTTACCTGCGGCAAGAAAGACTTTCCGGCGGCGGTTTTGATAAGAGGAGTAGAAGCCGATGACTTGAGGCTGAATGGTCCGGCAAAGCTGACTAAATTTCTTAAAATTGACCAATCATTTAATGGCAAACGGGCAACCTTTGAGTCCGGGTTGTGGTTTGAGGACCGCGGAGTAAAAGTTGGAAGGGAGCGAATTGTAAGTTCGAAAAGGATTGGGGTAGAGTATGCCGGAGAATGGGCGGAAAAGCTTTTCAGATTTTATCTGAAGGAATAGATTTTCCCCTTTGACAGGAGTAATTCAGTTGTTTTAAAGTTAAGTTACTGCCTATGAAAAAGTCCAGGGCAAGAAAGGTAAATTATACCGATCCAAGGAGTTACAATGTTAACTTGTTTTGGATCTTCTTTCTTGTTGCGGCCGCAGTAGTCGGCCTTGTTGTTTTAATGCTTCTTTAAATTTTTTTGTACCCTTCGTGCAAGAATTACTGCATATGAGGTATTATTTGTTTAGTGTTTACGAAAATTAGGTTTGTGATCGTCC
>JAKALT010000021.1 GCA_021813125.1 bacterium
AAATTCCGGCTCCTTTCCAGACAGCGATTAAATCTCTTTCCTTGGCAGTGAGTTTTGTGTGATGTTTAGTCTCCATAAACCTGTATTGTATTCATACAGGTGGTCGGATTCCATTTAGAACTCGCTCATTTAAATGTTAAAATACAACACATAGAGGTTGATGAAAGAGACATTAACCGCGGATGTTTTTCCGGGACAAGGTAAATCCCATCAGGGAATGGGAGAAGAAATATATAAACGGCATCCAGTCGTTAGGGATGTTTTTGAGATTGCGAGTGATCGCGTTGGAAAAAACATTGCACGCTTGTGCTTTGAAGGACCAGAGATCGAGCTTAAGCATGGTGATTTTGCTCAGGTAGCTGTTGTAACAGTAAGCTTTGCGGGTTTAAGAGCAAATGAGGCTGAAGGAGAGCAAGATGCGAATGTTGTTGCAGGCCATAGCCTAGGTCAGCTGACGGCAGGAGCTGCTGCAGGCGCCGTCGATTTTCCTGATGCGGTTACCCTTGCTTTTGAAAGAGGCAGATTAATGAAGCAACAGGCACAAAAGGAACCAGGGTTTATGACGGCTATTTTAGGTTTGACTTTGGATAGAGTTGAGAGGATATGCCGCGAAGCAGGTGTAGAAATTTCAAATATCAACACTGAAAACCAGATTGTAATTGGGGGTAGAAAAGCCTTGATGGGTATTGCCTCTTCTTTAGCCAATAGATATAGAGAAAGCAGAGTTCGTGTATTCCCAGTGGATGTTGGAGATATTGCATCCCACACTTCTTTGATGCGGCCGCTTGAATCACCATTTACTGAGGCGGTAAATGGTGTGACGATAAAGGATCCACGGAAACCATTGATTTCCGGCTTGACAGGCAAGGTGATTACAAGCGCATCTGATTTTAGAGATGATTTGGTAGCGCAGCTTTATTCCACAATTAATTGGATGAAAGTTGTTCAAACAATGGTGAAAAACGGAGTTTCGGAAGCCAGAGAGATAGGGCCTGGTAAGGTTTTGTCCGGTTTGACACGTGAGAATACTGGCGATATTAAAACAAGATCACAAAATCTTTAGTGGGCACTGAGGGGGTTAAAAATCTTCGATTTTTTGTATTGTTACACTAACTATTGAAATGGTTGTTTCAGTAGTGCTTCACAATATCAAATCCCGACCTTCTCGGTGTATCAGCAATCAGTAAATTTTGTGGGTTCGAGAGGACTCGAACCTCTGACCTTCTCGGTGTAAACGAGACGCTCTAACCAGCTGAGCTACGAACCCAAAATTTACTTCGCCTGATATTTTTCAAAACCTTGCGGTTTTGAGCCTTTATTTTAGCTTAAAGTACTCTTCAAGCGCTCTAAAATATGGCGAGTTTTCCTTCCAATTCCTATAATTTTTTTCATCAACCCACTCAAATTTATCGTGCTCGTTGCTTAATATGACTTTTCCAGAAACATACTCGCATAAGTATCCAACAATAAATAGATTAATGTTTTTGTGTTTTGTCTTATATCCAAGATTAGTCCAACTTATAAACGGTTTACTGACATTTATTGTAAGCCCAGTTTCTTCAGCAACTTCTCTTTTAAGCTCCTCTTGAAGCGCTTTTCCCCATCTGTATTTCCCGCCGGGAAAATCCAAGCCGACTTGTCCTTTTACCGCGTGTTGTGGATCCCTTAACACCAGAATCTTACCCTTTTTATGTATGAAGGCCTTTTGGGTCACATACATTTTGGTATCGAGCTTATGTATAGTCATTGTGCCGAGGACAGGACTCGAACCTGCACGCCTTTTAGAGCACAGCCACCTCAAGGCTGCGTGTATACCAATTTCACCACCTCGGCTCGTCGTACGCGTATATCATTTTTGCAATTGCATTGCAAAACGTTCTTTCCGCCACGACCTCTCATGTGCCGAAGAGAGGAGTCGAACCTCCACGGGCAAAAGCCCACAGCGTCCTGAACGCTGCGCGTCTGCCATTCCGCCACTTCGGCGCAAGTGAAATTTTATCATATTTAAGCTGATTGTTTTCAACTTATGCTGATATAATTTTGAGTATGAGAAAGAGGATAATTTTTGCCCTTTCGGTTATTTTGATTTTATATATTTCCAATGCATTTTTATTTCCGTTTCCTTCCAGAAATTTAGCCGAAGGCTTTATGCCTAATTATGGTTTTTCCTACAGTTTTGAACGTGCAGGCTGGTTTGGCTTGGATTCCAAAAAAGCCTATGTAGATCTTTTGGAAAGTGCCCATTTCAAATGGGTTAGGCTGCCTTTTTTCTGGGACACAATGGTAAAGCGGCGGGGAGACACGTGGGTTTTTACTGGTGAGTTTGAAAATTTGAAATTCGCAATTGAGGAGGCCAAACGGCATAACGTTAGTGTGGTTGTCGTGCTGGGCGCCAAAACACCGTATTATCCGGAGTTTCATATGCCCCAAGAGGAAGCCTCAAAGCTTAAATTTGGGGATATAATTGATGACAAAAGTCCGATTGTCCCCGACCTATTAAAAGTTGATGAAATGGTTGTTTCGGCCCTTTCCGGCTATGACAATATTATTTTCTGGCAGGTGGAAAATGAACCGCTTTTAGCAAATGTTAATAACTGGAAGATTGATAAAAGCCTGGTGCTTTTGGAAATGCAACGAGTTAGAAAAACAGATCCATACGGGAGGCCAATTATTCTAAATCATGTCGGGCCGGCGTCGGTTGACAGAAGGTGGTCCAAATTAACGGCGCTTTTGCAGACTGACGATGCTTTTGGGGTGAATGCTTATTTTAAAACACAGGGTACGTACTTATTTTCTTTAGATTTTTTCGGCAGGACACTTAGGGCACCATGGCCAAGGTCTTTTAGCTGGCCTGTCCAATCGTGGCTTTTTATTTCTCCTAATTTTTATAACCTGATACACGATGAGGAATTAGGCGGTCATGATTTGTGGGTTTTGGAAATGCAAGCCGAACCTTATATTCGAGTGATTGCAGATGCGGACCGCGAGCAAGCGTTTAAGGCTTTGGACATTGGCAGGGCAAACAGATATTTGGTTGATTCAAGGGTTAGGTATGTCGGTTTGTGGGGAGCGGAGTTTTGGGAATATAGAAAATCTAAGGGTGATTTGAGGTGGATGGATTCCGTAAAGGCTATTGTCCACTAACGTTTAAATTGTTTAAGGAGTTGAAATTTGGTTTAATATGCAATCTATGGACAAAGTGGCTTTGGTAACAGGAGCGGCAAAGGGTTTGGGCAAAAATGTTGCAATTTCTCTTGCCAAGGATGGTTTTAGTGTTGCCGTACATTACAAAACAAGCGCCACAGAAGCAAAAAGGGTTGCTTCGGAAATTGGCACTGTTTCAAGATCACTTGTAGTTTGTGGGGATTTAACAGAGGAAGATGATGTAAAGCAGGTTTTTGATGCTGTCAATAATAAATTCGGCAGGCTGGATCTTTTGATAAATAACGTAGGCAATTTTTTGTATAAAGAGTTTGGGCAAACTTCAAACAGCGAATTCCGTGATGTTTTTGAATCGAACATTTATTCAACTTTATACTGTTCGCGTGCGGCATTTAAGATTATGAGAAATCAGAAATCGGGGCATGTAATAAATATCGGTTCTGTTGGAGCCGATAAGTTTACAATCCGCGAGAAGTCTATCCCTTACTTTCTGGCTAAAAATGCCGTATATGTTTTGACAAAAGCAATGGCCTGGGAAGAAGCAAGAAACGGTATACATGTAAATATGGTTTCCCCCGCTTCGATGAGGGAAGACATTTTTAAAAAGGAAGATTTTCCAATGGGTAGGGCTGCGATGCCAAAAGATGTAGTTAGCGCTATTCGGTTCTTGATTTCTCCTGAAGCATATTATATAAATGGGGCTAACGTTGAAGTAGCAGGTGGTTTTGTTCCGGGGATTGTATGAAAAATAAACTTCTTTACATTTTAATTTTTGCAGTATTAGGTTTTTTATTGTTGCAGCTTCCGGTTAATACTTTAGTTGGCACCAAGGCTAAGCTTACTTTTTTTGACATGTTTTACCCCGTTTCGGGAGCATTTTTAGGGACAGGTTTCGGGTTTGTTGCAGTGTTTGGAATGCAAATTGCTAACCTTGCATTTCATGGATTTTCAACACTTAATTCTGTTTCTATTTTGGCTCTTTTGGCAACAAGCAGATTAGTTTCTATGGGAGCAGGAGCTTTTGCTTTTTCCAGGTGCGACAAACTTGCTTTGGCTTTGCCTATATTTTCGATTTTGATATTTCTTTTAAACCCAGTAGGCAGAAGCGTTTGGTATTTTACGCTCCTTTGGATGATCCCCATTGCCGTTTTTGTATTTAGGAAAAAATCTATTTTTGCCAATTCGCTCTTTGCGACTTTTTCCTCGCATGCCGTAGGTGGTGCGCTTTGGATCTGGGCATTTAATACAACACCGGTTTACTGGAACATGCTTATCCCTATCGTTATTTTAGAAAGGACGATTTTTGCATTGGGAATAAGCGCAAACTTTATTCTTCTTAATAATCTTTTGGCTTATGCCGAGAAGGTTAAAGTTCTTCCACAAAGCGGAGTTGCAATTAGCAAGAAATACTTGCTTAAATTCGTGCAGGCCTAGGTAAAGGGCAGGCCTTTGTGCACTAAAAACCTAGGTTAAGGGCCTGCCCTCAGCTAAAAGGACTACCTCTTGTTTTCTTCTGATATAATAATTCTTCAAGTATGAAGTTACTCAGAATTATTGATTTTGTATTTACTCCAAAGGTTGCATACGCGCATTGTGATGTTCCCTGCGGAATTTATGATCCGAAACCGGCGCAAATTGCAGCTGCAACTGTTGTTAAGATGGTTGAGAAGATAGACGGCTTGCCCAAGGAAAATGCGACAGTTGAGGACAGGAATTTGTTTGTGAGGAGCGTTTGGACTAAAGAAGAACATGCCAGGCGTTGCAAAGAAGAGCTTTTGATTTTATGGACGGACTTTTTTAAGGCGGAACATTTGGAAATGTTTCCCGATCTACATGATAAGTTTTGGAAAGCAACTAAACTTTGTTCCAAGAACAAGCAGAGTGTGGATATGAAGGCCGCGCAAGAGCTAGTTGCCGCTGTCGATGAGATCGCGGAGATGTTTAATAAAGCAAAGGCGGCAGCTTCAAAATAATTGTGCGAACTACAAGGGTCAGGCTTTTGTCGAGATAAGCACCTAGTTAAGGCCTGACCTTAACTTAGATGAAAATTAATTTCCCTTTTTCCCGATTTATAGTAAGAGACCATAGTATGGAGCCTGGTTTTTGCGAATTTGACAGGGTGTTTACAGTAAATTTCGGGGAAATTAAAAAAGGCAGCGTAATAGTTTTTAAAAGCGGTAGAGAGTACTTCATAAAAAGAGTGAAAGATTTAAAGAGCGATGGCGTAGTTGCTGTTTCGGACAATAAGGCTTTGGCAAAAAAAGTTTACGAAGTTAAACGGGTGGATATTATCGGTCGGGTTTTTTTAAAATACTAAATTCCGTATGCGCTAAGCTGGGAATTGCCCACTCTTGTCCTGTGCAAAGACAATAAAAACGAATCGCACTGGTAAGTCCCCGGAATTTCCGAAAAGGCGGCAATAAATCCGTTTTTGGCAAGGTAAGATGTAAGCGTTGCCCCCATTGAGCCATAAGGATAGGTGAAAACATCTGGGTTTTGGCCCATATAGGCAGATAACTGTTTTTGGGATGTAGATATTTCATAGTCTATTTTTTCAAGCGGTGCATTCCCAAGATTTGCATGTGACCATGTGTGGTTGTAGATAAAACCAGCGCCGCTTGAGCTTATTTCTTTAAGCTGCCCCCAAGTCATATAACCGCTATTTTCAACTAAGCCTGTCGGAACCATTAAATTTGCTTTTAAGTTGTATTTATTAACTGCCGGAAAAGCGTATGTATAGAAATCGCTGTAACCGTCGTCGAATGTTAAAACTATGCTTTTTGGAGGAAGCGATGATTTATTTTTTAGAGCCTGGGCAAGTTGGTCTGCCGTAATTGAGTTGTATCCCCTTTGAGAAAGATAAGCCATTTGAGAATCAAAGACACTGGCGTCTACATTCAAAAATGCATGACCCTCGGCTTTTGCCTGCTCGTTAGGCTGAATATGATGATACATAAGTACCGGGACGTTTAGACAATAACCGGAAGCCAATGTGGCAGGTTCGTTGGATATAATTGATTTGGCATGCGGCGTTGACTCTTTAGGATTTGCCGATTGCGATGCCTGAAGGTTTTGTGTTTGGACAAAATTTGAGCCGAGAACCTTTTGATTAGATTTTTGGACAGCAGTGTTTTTTACAAAGTAAACCAAACCTAGGAATAAAACTGCCAGCACAGTAGCAGCTATTGCCGTTTTTGTTTCTTTCATAAGGGGAAATTAAACATTAACTAGGATTAAGTTGTCAAATTAGTTTCTAGTTTGCGGAAGGGCTTGCCGACTGTGTAGATTGCGATTTTCCCTGGCTCAGCTGGTCTATAAGCGCCTGCAGTTGCCCCTCCTGCTGAACTCCCGGATATTTTTGCCCGTTAATAAAGAATGTCGGGGTGGAACTGACGCCGAATTTATTGCCCATTTCGTAGTCACTATTGACCTGCCCTGTAACTTTGTCGAGATCATTATTAAACTTGTCTACGTCCAGACCAATCGATTTGGCGTAGCCAGCTAAAATTTCTTTGGGGTTTTGGGAGGTTGCCCATTCATTTTGTTTTTCATAAAGCATATTGTGCATCTCCCAGAATTTACCCTGCAGGGCTGCCGCCTCTGCTGCTTTGGAAGTTATCTGCGCGTTTGGATGGACGCTTAGGGGGAAATTTCTAAAAACAAAATAAACCTTATTTTGATTTTTGGCGATTAAGTCGTGCATTATTGGATAGGCAGCACCGCAAGCAGGGCACTGAAAATCACCGAATTCCACAATTTGGACAGGGGCGTTTGGATCCCCAATGCCGTTTTTGGGGTCTTTTAGAAGTTGAGCCTGGTCAATTTTATCTCCGCTTTGGGCCTCCGGCGGTTTTTGCTTTCCCAAAATTAGCGCACCTGCTACAACCAAAATAACCGTTACAATGCCTATTGCTATTATGAATTTTTTCTCGCCACCCATTATTATTTTTTAGATTTTAGCAGAAGATACATCATAAATGAAATAACCAAAAAGGCTAAAAGTGACATAAAGGGAATGGTTATAAAGCCAACATAAATGGCGTCGATTTTGCTGCATGGGTTTGAAATCTCGCATTTTGTGAGTGTGGCTGCTTTCAGGGGCGTCATTTGAAGCAAGTACTGATAAAAAGCGGTTGCAGCACCTATTAGCGATAATGGCAAAACGTAATAGGCGACGTTTTTGTCTTTTCGCAACAAGGCAATCGGAAGGATTATGACCAAAGGATACATCAAGATTCGCTGGTACCAGCAAAGATGGCAAGGCACAAGGCCGACTATTTGCGAATAAAACAGACTGCCAAGGCTGGCAACCCAAGCCTGGATTAGAGCGATATAGAGGGCGTATTTAGTTAAGATTTTTAAAATGCTTTGCAAACTGGGTTAAGTCTAGCAAGTTTTAGGGCATTTGTTAAGGATAGTGCTGCGGGACTAGGATTCGAACCTAGATAAACGGATCCAAAGTCCGTTGTCCTACCATTAGACGATCCCGCAATGTTTGTTAATTTTATCAAATTGATAGCCTAAGTGTATAATACTTGGTTATGACTAGCGATGTTTTGTATTATAGGCTTTATTGTGGTATAATTCTTTGCTTTAGGAAAGGACAATAAATAAATAAAATTATGGATAACTATTTAACAAAAATACTAATTGTAGGAGGATTACTTTTAGTTTCGATTATTGCAATTGTAATCTTCGGAGCGTTTGTGCTTGCAGGTTCGATATCCAGTATCGCTCATGCTCAAGAGCCTGCTGCAACAGTTATTCCGGCTACGCAGCAAGCAGCTAAAAACGATCCTGTGACTATTAATAAAGTTATAAGTACACCAGTGGTGTATAAAGACCTTCAACTTACTCTTGACGGCCAAATTGTAGGCTGGGTAACTAAAAACGCGATTGCTGTTAGTCAGGTTGGGGAGAAAAATTCCAGCAATAAATTGCTGGTTATTAGCGACAAAAGATTTGGTTTACCTAGTGATGTTCCTGCCACAGATGTAGCTTTAGGTGAAAATGTGAACGTGTCCTTTACCGGTACTGTCAGGATACTTAGACTTAAAGCTGGCGACACAAGTTTGGGTGATGAGGACGAGATGCGAGAATTAATGAAGTGGAACAATAAACCCGTTATATTTGCAAACTCCGTAGTTCAAAAGTAATTTAAATTCAGGTTCAAAAGTAGTAGAATGCTCAACTGTATGAAACGAAGAGAGGTTGAGACTGGTGTAATTCCAAAGTTAACAACTTTTGATTTTGAAAGCCAAACACAACGCGTCAAATTTGTAACAACACTTGAAATTAAACCTGGAGTCAGTTGTGATGCTTATGAATTTGAGGGAGACAATAGCAAAGATCTCGCAATTGTTACGGTTGCGCCAAACGCTGCAACTCCACTACAAAGAGTCCTTCTGGGGGAAAGAACAATCGAAGGTTATTTCTCGGGTAAAGGATCTTTAACAATCGCCAAACCTTCCGGCGAAAAAGAGGTTCATGAAGTTGGAGATTCACCTGAACCATTTTCTGTTACTATTGCAGTTGGTGAACTGATGCAATGGCAGGCCGCTGCCGATTCAGCACTTGTATTTTCCGAAGTCTGCTATCCTCCGTATCAAGAAGGCCGTTTCGAGAACTTGCCCGATGAGTAGAATCAAAAACTCACGAAACTTCGATTTTTTTATTTTAATGCAGGTTCAAAAGTAGTAAACTAGTGCCAGAAATTTATAATTTAGAATCTATAATGAACATAATCTTATTCATCCTAGGCTGTGTTGTTGGCTGGTTTACAAATCATTGGTATTCGGTAAATTTAAAACAACCGGAGTTAAAACAAAGTGGAAGTGGAGGAGGTTCTAATTTATTGGGAACTGGTTTCCATTATTCTAATCTTTCCATAAGGAACGAATTAAGATCGTTAGCTATTAAGTTTCCTGAGACTGTAATACTTGGGATAAGGCTTAAGACTCGCTTTGGAGATCAGGTTGTTGAACGAGATCCTGCAAGAGAGTGTAGAGCATATTTATTAGATGAATCAGGTAAACATATTTGTCAACTGTTTTGGTTGATTGACAATAATGTGCAAGATACAGTAGATATCCAATCTGGGAAATCGGCGAACTTATTGATGTTTGTGCGGGAAGACAAAAACCCCAAGAGGTTTTATGTGTATCAGCGAAAATCCCAATCAGACTTAACACCTCAAACAAACAAAATTCCGAATTTTATTAAATCTACCAAATTTCAAGTTAAAATTTCCTATTCTCACAATAGAAATTTTTCATTTCCAACGGAGGTAGAAATTGATTATCAGGACAATATGTACTTGAAAACCAAAAGTGGGTCAAGTTTATTTTGAAAGTGGTTTTTGCGACGGATGATATTTTTTGGTTAAAGCCAATTATTTAAACGTTTCAGCAAGAAGTTCCGGGAATCCATTGGTGCCCATTTGAAAAGGTACAAAGCGTTTTTTGTTTTCCAGTTCGATTATACGCGGTTTAAGAGCGTCCTTATATATCTCGAAAGATTTAAGCATATCTTCATAATCGTTTGAGATGAAAATGACAATTTCTTGAGCTATTTTCGTTGCATTATCCGGTAATTCAAAATCATAAAAATCTTTCCTCCGGTCTTCTTTTATCGAGGTTTTAGCCGGTGCAACGAGTATAAGTTTTTTTACTTTTTTGTCTGATTCAAGTAGCCATCGGACTAAAAATGCTGCTCCGCAACTATGTCCTACAAGTAGTGAATTTTCGGTGATTTTGTAATTTTTTAATACTTGCTTCCACTTTTCATTGTCCGGCTCCCAGGGTGTAGGCATATCTGGTGCAGCAGCATTTAAACCTTTTTCTCTTAGTTTCTGTTCCAGCCAACCAGTCCAGTGTTTATCTTTTGGAATAAGGTCAGCTTCATTTTGCGGACAGCCGTGGATAATTAAATATAGATCATATTTCATGAGGCGTTCTGATTCTACAACAAAACTTCTGTAATGGCAGCCTCGTCCTTTTAAAAAAAGGCACAGTTACGTTTGAAGTTTTTGCGGCGGAGAAAACTTTGCTTTTAGAATATAGTTAATATAAACTTAAAGTTGTATAATACGTCACCATGACAAATTTTGCTGTAAGTCTTCCTGTAATTATTCTAAAAGAAGGTACTAAGTTCGTTGCCCATACGCCAGTTTTGGATATATCTACTTCTGCCGATACTTTTGAGAAAGTACAAAAAAGGTTTGAAGAAGTGGTACAAATTTTTCTTGAAGAACTCCAGGAAAAAGGAACTATGGACGAAGTCTTATCCGATTTAGGATGGACTAAAGTTAAGAGACAATGGACTCCGCCTGTCTTGGTTAAACATGATATGGAACAAATAATGATTCCAATTGCCCTCAACCATGCCTCATCTTACTCCCGTTAGTAGAAAGAAATTTGAAAAATTTCTAAATTACATTGGCTGCAAGCTCAAAAGACAAAAAGGCGATCATTTAATTTATGACCGGGAAGATTTAAAGCGGCCAGTAGTATTTGCTATTGATAAAGATATACCTGTTTTTATCGTTAGAAATAACCTGAGAACACTTGGAATGTCTCCGGAAGAATTTCTGCAGATTCTAAAAAAAATTTAAGTACTGAATACGCTTGAACTTTTTGCGGCGGTGCTAGCTCTCAAAGAGTGATCTCAAAATCGCAAATGCGGTGTTGGTATCTTGGGGTTCAAAGACTAGAGTCAGCTCGGTTTCTGTTGAGATCATGTCCAGTATATTTACACCTTCCCAGGCCAAGGATTTTATGAAAAAGTAGAAAATCCCCGAATTTTTGACGGATTCTTTGGGAAGATGGATTGTTATTGATGAAACATTTGGAAAACACTGGGTTATTTCTTCGTCCTTGAGTATCTTTTTAATTCCATCTAGGTTTATTTTGTTGGTTAAAATTACTGTTTCCACCCTGCCGTAGGTAAAAAGCGCTTTTTTCTTGAAATTTTGACTATCTGCTTCGACTTTTGAGAGCTCCGAAAGGAGATTGTCGGAATTTTTGACGTAGATTAAAGTAAGATTTGACCTGACAATCATGTCCGGCGCTTCTTCGAAGACCGTTATTTTCTTGTAGCCCTTTTTGTAGGTTTTTTGCAGGCGCTTTATGGCTATTGCAACAGAGCCTACCGTGACTGTTTTGAAGCTAAGGTCCTCCACCTCGGCTTTTATATACCTTGCCAGTGAGGTTGTGTTTATAAGATCTTTTGACAGAGCTTCGGAAAGATAGCGTGAGCGGTTGATTATCTTTTCTACCGCTTGAGGCACGGTTATCATGTCGATATTTTAACAAATTATCGTAAATTGTACAAATATCCTGAAAAATTGACCTAATTTAGGAATTCTATTAATATTAACAAAGAATTGAGGTGATTATTTATGGGTGAAAGAGAAGGAAGTATAAGATCAGATGGTCATATGGATGAAGCACGGCAAAGGCGTGAGCTTCCGGAGGCTTTTAGGGCTAGGCCCGCGGTGAGTAAACCTGTTGCTGAGACTGTGGTGTTGACACCCGAGCAAATAATACGTGATGCTAACCAAATGGAAGCTATAGTCAGCGACACGGAAAGCTTTGTAGGCCACGAAGCGCAATAATTTCTAAGTTTTTCTAGTATTTTTGGACGTGTTTTGTATATACTAGGTAGTGGCCAAAACTTCAAAAAAATACTCATCACTTGCTAAAAAGTGGCAGAAACGGCATAAGGCAATCAACGAAAAGCTTTGGACAAAACATAAAGACGCTTTGGTATGGATTGGCGAAAAGATTCCTGCCAAAGAAAAACTAGCCTCTGGTGCTGTTGGGGCTTTAATGCTTGCCAATACCCTGCCGGGCACGACTGCGCAGGTAGGAACTATTTCGGCAGAACTTGAAAAGCCAAAGGAGGTTATAGCTTCCAACAAAACCCCTGAGTTTGCATCGTCTCTTAAAGCTTCTTTGCCTGCCGAAATGCGGCCTTTGACACCAACGGAGGAAGAAACTATAGGAAAACTTCTTTCGGACCAGTTCAAAGTAAATGTTTCGGCTACACTTGATGGTAAACGGCTTAACAGAAGTTATGGTTACATTGGCGCGGAACAGCATTTGGCCAGATATCCGGGGGATGGTATGGGGGGACATTTGGGCACTAACACTAATGAAAACCGACTCTTTTATTCTTCAGGAATGGCTCCAGGGCTTGGGGCGTGGGGCTATTTTGCTCATTCACAAGGTGATTTTACTCAAAAGGACGCCGAGCGTGAGAAATGGTATATAGCTGTTCAGACTTTCGACGCGCCGGGGTATCTAACGAATACCCGAGAAATGAGCCAATTTTTAAAATACCGCAAAATGCTTGTTGTGAACCCATATACCGGCCAGGCTGTTGTCACGGATATTGCCGATGCGGGGCCTGCCGAGTGGACCGGCAAACACTTGGGTGGGTCGCCAGAGGTAATGGCCTATTTAGGTCTGCAGCATGGAATGCGAAAAGGAGCTGTTTTATATTATTTTATTGATGACCCAAATGATACAATTCCACTTGGGCCGATATAATTATTAAGTGATAAGTGATAAGTGATAAGTTGATTATGATATGAAAAAGTATTTTTACCATGACATTTTGGATTTGGAGTGGATTGAGGGTGAAATAGACGGTTTAGATATTTCCGACCAGGAGAAGAAAAAGCTGGCGGAAATGGCCCGTTATGAGCTTCATCAGACAATTCTGGATACTGTGCTTTCGGAGCTTTCGGAACGCGAGAAAAAGGTTTTTTTAGGTAATCTAAACTACGATACAAATGACAAAACATGGAAGCATTTGGCAGAAAATATCGAAAAAGTTGAAGACAAAATAAAAGACGTTTCAGAAGCACTAAAGCGTGACCTTAAGCGGGATTTAGCCGATGCAAAAGCCGGAAAGTGACAGAATAGCTAGCCTTGATATATTGCGGGCTTTTGCAATAATTGCCGTAATTTTAATCCACACCATAAGCGGCGGTTTATATAATATTGCCTGGTCTTCGGTTTCTTTCAAAATATATATTGCTTTAGACCAGTTCAGCCGTTTTTCGGTCCCTCTTTTCGTTTTTCTTTCGGGTTATACATTAACTTTAAGATATAAAGACAGGGGAATTGCGGTTTCGGAGTTTATAAGGCGGAGGCTTCTGAGGCTTCTGCCATGGTATTTTTTTTGGTCGGTCGTTGTGTTTTTTTACATCAGGTTTAGTGTTTATGGTCAAAACGCGCCTTATTTCCCGCTATGGAAAATCCTATTTTTAGGAAAAGCAGATTATCACCTTTATTTTGTGCCGATGATATTTTCGCTTTATATAATCTTCCCCCTTCTTATATGGCTTGTTAGGAAATTCCCTAAGACTGCCCTTGCAATGGCTTTTTTTTGGCAGGCCGGTTTTTATTTAGTTTTATCGAAGTTTTCTCTGGGCGAAATTAAATTACCGATTTTTCTAAACGACCAGCAGCAGTACTTATTTTTTGGCACATGGCTTTTTTACTTTGTTCTTGGGGTTTATTTGGCAGTAGAGGTAAAAATTACCATGCTTATTAAAAAGTACTTTTTGCCGATTTTTGTTTTGGCTTTTTTGGGGCTTGTGTGGGAATGTGTTAACAGCTTAGATTTGGCCTTAACGCTTTCGAATTTGACAGTGGCGACTAGGTCAACCAGGTTTGCCGTTTTGGCATTTGCCACCTTGTCTATTTTAACCCTAATGGGAGCCGTGGATTATTTTAAGTTTATTCCCAAAAGGATCCATGACGGCTTAGTTCGTTTGGGTCAAAGGTCGTATGTTGTTTATTTGGCGCACACTTTGGTTTTAAGGGTTTTTTCTACATATATCCATCCCATTTCGCTTACCTCAACCGTTATGCTTTTCGTTTTAGTTTTGGCAGTTTCGGATTATCTTTCCAAGTTGGTTTTGTCGGCTGCAGCTTTGACTCATTCAAAAATACTTTACCGCAAAACCGAGGAGATTTAACTTTCCCTTTTTGATATACTTTGGCAAATGAGATTAAGAATTGTTGCCATTTCAGCTGTGATTGCAGCTTTTTTTGTTAGTTTTGCGCCTGTATACGCACTGACTGTTGCTGCCAACCCTAGCCCATCAGGCTTGACCGTTTCTAATCTACCACCCGTGGAAGCTTCCGCTTCTGCCGTTCAAAAAATCGAGCTTGAGCAAATAAAAAAGCAGGATATTACAAATCCCGAGGACACTTCCGATGATTTGGCAAAACTGTTTGCAAGAAGGCCAATTTCAAAGCTGACCCCTTTTAACTTTATTGCATTTACAGTCCAGTACGCGGTAGGTGTGGGAATTCCGGCAAATACCGTTATGCTGATTTTGCTTTTGCCGGTTCTGGCAACAATCGTTGCTTTTTTCAGGCATCTTATAGGTTTGCCGAGTTTGGACATGCTTGTTCCGGTTGCGCTTTCCGTGACTTTAGTTTCAACCGGTCTTACTGCCGGCGGGATTTTGCTGATGAGTATTATTTTGGCATCCGTAATAGGCAGGATTATTTTAAAAAGTGTACGAATTATGCAACTTCCCAAAAAAGCCCTTTCCGTTCTTATCGTTGCGATTTTCGTATTTTTGACATTGACTGCTGCTGCTGCCGGAGGAATTTTGGTCGTCAGGCAAATTTCGATTTTTCCGATTTTAATACTCGTTCTTTTAGGGGAGCGGATTATGTCACTGCAGCTTGCCAGGAGTTTGAGGGAGACAATTTTTATTACTGCCGTCACTTTGATTTTGGGAATAACGGGCTTTTTAATACTGACATCCGGAACGCTAAGCCATGGGGTGCTACTTTATCCGGAAACCACACTGATTCTTATTCCTGTTAACCTTTTGATAGGCAGATATTTTGGCTTGAGGCTTACGGAATTTATCAGGTTCGCGCAGGTTAGAAAAAATGGCAATAAGTAGGGGCGCCCTGGGCATGAACGCCCGGAATTTTTTGTACGTAAGGCGCTATAACACCAGCGTTGCAAAAAAGGCGGCTGACAATAAGCTTAGAACCAAGAGACTTCTTATAAAAGACGGTATTCCTACAACAAGGCTTATTAAAGCTTTTAACAGTAGGTCGGCTATCAGATCGTTTGATTGGAAATTGCCGGAAGAAGGGTTTGTTGTTAAACCTGCAAGAGGTTATGGTGGTGAAGGCATATTGGTTTTTAAGAACTGGAAGCGCGACATGGGAACCACAATTTCCGGTGAAATTTACACTAAGGATGAGCTGGAATCGCACATTTTTGATATCTTTGAAGGCGTTTACTCGCTCCAGAACCTTCCGGATAAGGCATATATAGAGGAAAGGGTTGTCCAGGATAAATTTTTCAAAAAGTACGTTGTATTGGGCCTTGCGGATATTCGGGTTATTCTGCTTCGGAAAATTCCTGTCATGGCTATGCTAAGGATTCCGACACTGGAATCCCGTGGAACAGCAAACTTACACCTTGGTGCAATTGGTGTGGGAATTGATATGCGAACGGGCATCACAAAGCACGCCGTTTTAGGTGGGAAAGAAGTAAAAAAGATACTGGGAACAGGGGTTAAGACCCGAGGTATAAAGCTGCCAAACTGGGGAAATATTTTAAGACTTGCTGCCCGTGCCCAGAATGTAATTGAAGATTTGGGCTACTGCGGCGTCGATATAGTTTTGGATGCAAACCGCGGGCCTTTAGTTTTGGAAATAAACGCAAGGCCAGGTTTGGAAATTCAAAATGCAAATCTGGATTCGTTAAGATCCAGGCTTGAGCGTGTAGAAAACATTAATGTTGCCAATATCGAACGGGGTGTCGAGCTTTCACAATCCTTATTTGCGGAGGAAAACCTTGAAAAAGTCGGAGTTTCCCCTTCTATGCTTTCACTGGTTGAGCGCGTTACGATTCTTTCCGAACACGGTAATAAGACATATGATGCAAAAGTAGATTCCGGCGCCCTGAGAACTGCTATTGATTGGTCTATTGTAAGAGACTTGCATCTTCCAATTTTGCCCCACAAAATACTAGTCAGGGCAGCTAACGGTGAACAGTTGAGAAGCGCAGTTAGGTTGCAGTTTTTGATTGCAGGAAGGAAAGTAACGACTACCGCAACGGTTACCGAACGATCCCATATGATGTATAAAATCATCATTGGCCGTGAGGACATGAAAGGCTTTTTGATAAACCCAAACGCCTAAAGTACAATAGAATTATGGGCAGGGTTTTTGCCTTTTTTTTGTTAATTGCTGCGGTTTTTGCCGTTTTTTATTTTGTAAAACCTTCCGATTTTAATTTTTCCTCGCCTATTCCCAAAGTTTTTGGGGCGACTACAAGTGTGGTGCTTATCAATGACTGGTTCCCCAGGGAGCCGGCATTTAATCGAAAAAGTGATTTTGAACTAAGCCTTAGCGCCAGTTCGGCAATACTCGTAAATTTTGATACAGGAGAAATATTATTTGCCAAAAATATGCAAAAGCGCGCTCCAATTGCTTCACTTACCAAGATTATGACAGCAGTTGTTGCACTTTCGGAAGCTAAACAAGATGCCGTTTTTAATGTTTCCCCGAAGGCTGCTACCGTTGGTGAGGACAGCATGGGGCTTTCCGGGGGCGAGAGGTTGACTGTGGAGGAGCTTTTATACGGACTGATGCTTCCTTCGGGAAATGACGCAGCAGTTACAATTGCAGAAGGTGTTTCAGGTACGGAAGATGCGTTTGTAACGCGAATGAACGAAGAAGCGCGAAAACTTGGTATGAATGACACTAAATTTATCAACGCATCCGGGCTGGATGAGGACGACAGAAGCCAATACTCAACTGCTTATGACGTTGCAGTTCTTTCCCACTTTGCAATGCAAAATTTTGAGAAATTCAGGCAGGTAGTATCTACGGAACATTATACGATAGATGCGACAGGCAGCCACAAGGCTTTTGATTTATATAACGAGACAAATTTACTGACAACCTATCCCGGGGTCCGAGGCATAAAGCCCGGTTTTACCTGGGAGGCGGGATTATGCCTGGCAACTTATGCCGAAAATAAAGGTGTGAAGCTTTTAGGGGTAATGCTAGGAAGCGATAACAGACGAGGTGAGATGAAAGAGGTTTTAGATTACGGCTTTGCCAAATACGGGATTACTGTTGCCCACCCTGCTCTGGACCTTCAATAGGTGTAGAAGCTCTTGGTAATCTTATAAACGGCGGCCTATGCTTTATTGGTCGGATTATTGTTTGTGACTGCCCTGATACATCAGGAGTGGTCCTGACTCCGTCTTTTGTTGTACCTGGTTTTGTATCGGGATCTGTCCCCCTGTATCTTTCTCCCATAAAAAAAGAGCAGATTTTGATGATATCACAAGATATCAAGTTCGTGCAAGTTTCCTTGCTAGAGCACCCGTTTTGGGAGGAAGTAAACGTAAAAAGCGCTGGAAAAGCACATAATGGTCATTATTATAAAAAGCGGGGTGAAGCCGAATTTGGTAACCAAAACCCCACCGATTAAGGCTCCGGCAGCTGTTGCGAAGTAATTCATGGCTTACCAGGTTCCCCATTCGGTACCATCTTTACCCTTGTCGAGGTGCTCCGAATAAAGAGCGTCAAAAGGCGCGTTATAGATTGCATCGCCAAAACCTATAATTACCTGGACTAAAAGTAGGAATTTTACAGAATCGACTTTTGTGTAGAGCAAAAAGCCGAGGCCAATTATGATGTAGCCAAAAACCACTACAAGCTTCTTTTGGGGCAATTTGTCGGAGTATTTTCCGGAAAGTAAAACGGTTAGACCCGCAATAAAGGCAAAAACGCTGCCGGCAAGGCTTGCATCTAAAAGATCTCCACCAACCTTTTGCACATAAAGGGCGTAGATTGGTCCGAGCATGGCACTTGCCAAAAGAATCAGGCCATTTGTAATAAGAAGAATCCGAAGTGCGCGGTTGAAGAGAAATTTTTTAAAGCGAAAACCTATTTCCGGCCGCTCATCCATAATTTAATAGGGTCTAGACAACTTTAGAGTGGTTTCTCTCTAAAGTTTTTAAGTAACTTCCTGTACATATTATCATTTCTTGTATTCCAGCGAAACTCAGATTCTTTGAGGTGGATTAGGAAGTTGTCTTTCCT
>JAKALT010000027.1 GCA_021813125.1 bacterium
ATATTGAAAAAAACTCATTAAAAACATTTTCCAGTCAACCGCAACATCCACTGCTTGGATTACAGCCGCCACCACGATTTCGTAGAGCTTCAACATAACTATCAAAATTAAAACTTTTCTTTTTTGTTGAGCTTGTTTGTCTAAATTCATCACATTCTGCGCCGCAATCTGGACATAGGGCAACCCGCTTCCAGCATGGCCCATAAATAGGGCTTGTGTATTCTTGTTTTATTCCTTCGGCTTCAAAAACCTTTTGGCACTTTTGGCAATAAAATTTATCCATACTTTTTACTCTCCATTTTTACCCGCAACAACCGCCCCCTCCGGCAAATGGTATGCCAGTTGCTTGTGTGAGTTGGTTGCAAATTTTACGAGCTAAGGCAACAGCAATGTTTTGAGCACGAAGGTATTCCATACAAATTTCGTTTGCTCGCATCTTGGTTTGAGCTGCACTTAATTCTTGACGCTGTTCATCAGCGACCGGTAGGCCGTTTTGTTGCATGATAGCAATGGTTTGTATTCTTTTTTGAACATTTTGAAGCGCCATCAAAGCATCTCTATCATTTTCCAATCTTTCCGCCGCGTTCTGGAATCTAACAAATTCAGGCGTCTGTAATAGGTATTCGCTAAACTCTTTAATTTTTTGGTCTAAGTTTTTCATAGTGATTTGATTAGGTTAACGACCTTATTTTCAACATCATCTCTTATTTTCTTTATTTCTTCCAGTGATTTATCCGAGGGGTCGTCAATATGCCACTCCTCGATTCGTTTTTGAACATCGGGGTTGAAAGCGGTTTTGACCAGACAGCCAAAAGAAACGACCCTTTCATATTCCCTTATTTTTTCCGGGACAAACCGCCTTGGTTTTGCAGAAATCAAATCAATTCCTTTCTCCCGCATTGCCTCAATTATTCTTGGATTAACTTCTTTGGCAGGTATCGTACCATAGCTTTCCGCAATCCAATTAAGACCTTTTTCTTGGGCATAGCGATTAAAAAACGCTTCGGCCATTTGAGACCGGCCCGCATTTTCCGCGCAAACAAATAGTATTTTTTTCATATTATTTCCCATAAAGCATATAACCCGCCTCTTTTAATTTTTCCTTGCCGATTAAATCATCGACCAAAAGCGGCAACTGGACAGCCGGAGCGGTAAAGCGCCTGTCCATTTCCGCCAGATATTTTTTCTCCATCGCCTTTCGTTGTTTCAAATAATTGTTGGTAATAATGGATTCTGGCAAAATAAAATTTGCTACCACCAAACTGGTGGGGACGCCAATAGTTAAAAGTTCTTCCATAGCCCGAGCCGCTTCTTCAATCGGCGTGGATTCGGGATACATCACAAAACTAAAAGTTGTTTGATTTATGTCTTGCATCATATCAATCACTTCCTTAAAGCGCGACTTGGTTATTTTATCCACCTCCGTTTCGCCAGTTGAGGTAAAAGTTTTTATCTCTATCTGCTTGCTCCAATCGACTGGCAGTTCCAAAAGCCTTAAGGTGTGTCCTGTCGGAGCCGTATCAAAAACAAGCACCTCAAAATCTTTCCGGGTGGCAAAATCAATAAATTTTTCAAAAGTGGCCATTTCTTCGGTGCAGGGAGAGTTAAGTTCTTCTTCAATTGCCAATACTCTTTGTTTGTCATATTTTTTTCTGGCTTCGGCTAAAATCTTTTCTTTGTATTCTTCGGTGGCTTTTTCCGCGTCAATTCGAGCCGCCCATAAATTATTTTCGCCATTGATAAGAGTGGGCTGGCCGGATACATCTTGTTCAAAAATCTGACTCAAATGAGAGGCGGGGTCGGTGGTTAAAAGCAAGGTTTTGTATCCTTGCTCGGCTGTCCAGAGAGCGGTTGCCGCGGCCACCGAGGTTTTTCCGACTCCGCCCTTGCCGGCAAAGAAAATTGTCCGGCGCTTTGCGTTTTGAGGGATAAGCATTGGTCTTATTTTTTTATCTATCTTTGGAAAGTCGTTTGTCGCCAATTTCCCCCTTTTTGCTTCAATTGTCAAAGGTTCGTAATTGCTTAACTTTTTTGCTTGGGTGTGAAGTTTCCTGCCAATTTGAAGCAGTAAATTTTTGCCTTTAATTTCATTCGGTTCAAGCTCCATTAAAGTTATAGGAACGGTGAATTTGTTTTTGATGAGTTCCAAAAATTTTTGCTGTTTGGCAAAACGAGCTAGCATAAAAGGGTTATCGCAGGCGCTTTGGGGATAGATGCCGTTAATGATGAGCTCCTGCGAAGTAATTTTGAGTTTCAAAAGCTCGGCGATGGAACGCTCTGCTTCATAAATCGGCGTAACTTCTGGACGCAAAACAAAAATAAAAGTAGTTCTGGAAGTATCCCTCATTGCTGCAATTGCCCGGTCAAACTTGGCTTTTGATTCGGCGAGCGCCGCCGCCGGTCCGATGCAGGTTTGTCCGCCGCCTTCTTCTTTGGCGGCTTTTTCAATAACTCCGCTCCATTCAACTGGCAGTTCCAAAAGCCGCAGGGTATGGCCAGTAGGTGCGGTGTCAAAGATCACAACATCATATTCCGGTTTCTGTAAAAAATCGGTAAAGCGGTCAAAAGCGGCCATCTCGGCAGTGCAGGGGGAATTCAACTGCTCCTCTAAAACTTTAAAACTCTCAACAGGGATTAAGTCGCGAAGTGGGGATAATGTTCGCTCTTTGTATTCGGCGGTGGCGACATCCGGGTTAAGTTCCATAGCAAATAAATTTGCTGCCCCGTTTATCAGCGTAATTTTATGGCCGATTTTTTGTTCAAAGACATCAGCTAGATTTGAAGCGGGGTCAGTGGTGATGATTAGCGTCTTTTTGTCTTGGCTTGCAAAATAAACCGCACTGGAAGCGGCCATACTGGTTTTGCCAACGCCGCCTTTTCCTGAAAAGAAATAAAATTTTGTTTGCATATTATTTTTCATTGATAAATTTCTCAAATTCTTCAAATGTTGGATATGAACCGGTTTTTACAATTTTTCCATCGCAGGTCGTGATTGGCAGAGTTTTTAGTTGTTGTTCTTGAATGAGTTTTATTACCGCGGAATTCTCTTTAAACTTTTGCGGGCTTTGAGTGATAAGATAACGTTCAACATCTACTCCCAATGTTCGGACTTTTTCTATCGTTTCCTGCAAATTGATAAGCGTTTGGTCTGGATTTGGCCCGCAAACGCCAGTTGAACAGCACATCGGGGGATCATAAATAATGATTTTTGTTTTCATAATTTTTCTCCTAATAATTGACGGCAAACATCATGCGAAGCGCACGGTTTGTCGGAAATATTTTTAGAATTTAAAATTTTTTGGTACAAAACCTCCATTTCTGCAAATGTTTTTTTATTAAGGGAGCAATGTACCCATGTTCCGACCTTTCTGTCTTGAATTAGACCGATTTCCCGCAGAGTCTGCAAATGATGGGAAACAAGCGTTTGTTCTAAACCCAACTTTTCCGCTAGTACACAAACACACTCTTCACCCTTCATCAAATACAAAATAATCTTATACTTGCTTTTGTCAGCCAAAATTTTTATGTAACTCAATAATTTTTCTTCGTCTTTTACCATTTTGATTCTATCTGTTAATATGTGAATACACATTCATATATTAGTCTTTATCACAGTCGATGTCAAGTGGATTTTTCTTTAAACAATTTGCAAATTGTGCTACTATTTACATTAGTAGTGGTTTGAAATCCAACCCCAGCCGCTACTCTATATTTTA
>JAKALT010000028.1 GCA_021813125.1 bacterium
TCTTCTTCTGGAAAAACTTGAACCGGATTTCAAACTAAGGCCAACATTCCAGGACGAATATTTTGATTCCCTTGCAGAAACGGATGCGTTTGCCGAGCACATGGATGCATTTTCTGACTATATGACAGCACTATCTGATGAAAAGCGAAAAGTTGTTGCAAAATATGCCAGAAAGCTCTCTAGCAAACCGGAAGATTTGCGCAAACACGCACAGGAAGCAGAAGCAATTATTGAAACAATAGACGCAAGTACAGTTAGAGAAACCGCAGAAGAGGCAGCTTACAGAAATTTCAACGAAACCCTTCTTCAAGCTCTAAAAAATCTAACTGCGCATCCCGAAGAAGCATCCATGGATAGGGCTAGCTTAGTGGAATGGTTAAAAGTATTATGCCAAAATTCGGATTTTAGCCAAATACCGGAAAATTTATTAAGAACTTGGTTAAACAACCTTGACATGAATACGGTCGTCGACCGCATGCACCAGCTAGCAACAGCTGCATTCACATCAGAAGACGAAGTCCTCCAAAGAAAATTTCTTGAGATTGGTTATATGAGAACACCAATTCTTGAAATCGACAGTCCGGGATCAATTCGGTATGAAGCTTCTCTATTAGGAACGTCACAAACATCTTGGCAAAAAAGAAGGGAAATCGACGACGCTGAAAAAACATTTAGGGAGCTCGGGCTTGTTGCTAACAAAGTCCGCCAGGCACGACAAGTAGGCACACCGGCATTTAAAGAATATGCATCAAGATTAGGTCGAGAAACGAGAAAAAAGTTGGGCGAGGAAAAATCGCAGCAAAGAGCAAATCTATTGCTTGGTGACGCATTTAGATCGTGGCGCAGAATAAGACCCCAAAGAAGCCTTGACACCCTTGCAGGCGACGAAATTCTTGTAGATACACCGCTCCGCAGGTGGATAAACGAAAGAGTGTTGGAGCAATACTGGACAAGAAAACTTGGCAGAAAAAGGGAAATTACCGGTGTTATCCAGCTTCCGGGCACATCGCGGGCAGTCCATGCACCGGTTGGTCAAGTTGCGTCAGAAGTAAGTCAGGCTTTAGCAAAAACAGAAGAGCGGGAACTGAGAGACCCTCAACACTGGAGAACTCTTTCACTGCTTGTTCCAGAAGACATTGATCAAAAAATGATAGAAAGGCTTATGGGTGCTAATGCTCAGATGAGAGAAGAAATCCAAAATGCCAAGCTGAGAAACGTCAGCCCTAGAGGAGACAGGGTCTTCGTCACAGACCAAAAATTACTCGACTTAGGCTTCAATTCAATTGAAGTCCGCCCTAACGAAAATGGATATGACCTAAGAGTAGATGTAAAAGGCAAAAAATTTAAAGGCAAGTCCAATAAAGAACTATTTTTGCAGGATACACGGTTTGATTCCGATTTGCGCATGCCAATAACAAGCGCGTTTCTGGCACACGTTATCATTTGCCACGTACACGAACTCCTTTGTTCGGAATTTAATAACGAAGAGGCCGAAAACAATTTAAGTGAAACCAGGCGTCAATTTTATTCACGCCGAGATCATAGAAGAATATTGCCCGAAGGTGAAAAACCCACGCCTAAACAAAAAATAAAAGTCTTATACGATTATGATGTGGACCTTGATGCAAGAAACAAAGCAAGAATTGAAGAAGGAGAAACCCGCTTTATGACTTGGGTTTCAGCAGTAGACAGAATCGATATTACGGGAAGCGGTCCTGTAGAATCCTTTGCGCAAACAGCAACGGACAAACTAAACAAAATCCTTGCTGGATAATTGAGCGGGTGATGGGGATCGAACCCACGCTCTTCCACTTGGCAAGCGGACGTTTTACCACTAAACTACACCCGCAAAATCAATCAAAATTATATCTCAGCCTAAAAGTTTCGACAACTGCGAAAATTTTGACTCATGGCTAACATATGTTAAAATAACACCTCAATTGCCAAGCACGCTTGGCTTTTTCATGACAAAAAGCGCAAAACGACGCCACTGGTCCCACAATTTGACACAAAAGGCCATTCATGCAATAGTAATTCTTAGAAAGCGCATGTTTAAAAAACTTGCCCTCGGGTTTGCTTGGCTTGCTATAACCCCAGTATTAATTATCACACTGGGTTTTTACGTAGCCTCCCAAAAAGCGGCATCCGCAGCCCCAAAACTTACTGCTTCTATAAACACCCAAGACATAAAAATAGATAACACCATAAGAGGTCAGGTTCTTGGCGAAAAAATTACCGACATGAGGCCTATTTTAGTTTCAAATTTCCTCTCCGGAACACCCCTTGCACCGTATTCAAAAAACATGGTTGAGGTAGCCGACAAATACGATATTGACTACCGTCTTATCCCTGCAATAGCCATGAAAGAATCGGGTGGTGGGGCTGCCATTAGTGAAATCACCCATAATGCCTGGGGGTTTGAAAACGGCAGCACCAAATTTGATTCGTGGGAAACAGCAATAGATACAGTCGGCAAAACCTTAAAAAACCGTTATATTGCAAAGGGCCTAACAACCCCCGAGCAAATAATGGCAGTTTACGCTCCACCGCAACTTGAAACGGGCGGCAAGTGGGCAAAAGACATCAACCTCTATTTTTCCCAAATGCAAATTCTCTAAAAAAACCGTGCCTTGGGCTTTATGTTGTAAAATTCGATTATGGATTTGAAATTGTTTTCTGCCGTGTTAGCCGGCAAACTTACCCAATTCGCACTTAAAATCTCCGGCTCCGGCGCAACAGCTGCACCAGGCCTAATTGCTTTAAAAATCGACCCCGATCTTGTCAAGAAACTTTCTGTAAAAATTCCCCGTGGATCAATAATAATTTCGGGCACAAACGGAAAAACCACTACTGCAAGGCTTACATTCGATATGCTTTCTAAGCATTATTCCATAGTACACAACAGGCAAGGTTCAAACTTGATGCGCGGCATAGCATCTTCTTTGATATCAAAAATAACACCGACAGCAAATACCATAGAAGACCTGGCTATCTGGGAAGTAGACGAAGCAATTCTTCCGGAAGCGATTATCTCAACCAATCCAAAAATAATTGTACTTTTAAACTTGTTTCGCGATCAGCTCGACAGATATGGAGAAGTCGAAACAACCAGGCTAAAATGGCAAAAAGCAATATCCGCTCTTCCTAAAGATGTAACCCTCATCTTAAACGCCGACGACCCCGGTATCGCAAGTTTGTCAAAAACAACCAAAGCTAAAATAGTAACGTTTGGCATAAAAGACAATAAAATAACTCAAAGCACTCAAAGCGGTGTTCAGGATATAAAAAATTGCCCGATATGCCATGGGAAACTCAATTACAACTCCTATACGCTAGGACACCTTGGAGAATATACCTGTGCAAAATGCGGCTTCAAAAACCCTAAAGTTAGATCGG
>JAKALT010000005.1 GCA_021813125.1 bacterium
CTCAGCGAGATATTGATGATATTGCCTGGGAACTCAATAACAGACCAAGAAAGGTATTGAACTTTAATACCCCACAGGAGATACTTGGAAAAGAGCTAGGTGGTCGGATTCAAACTAGAATGTAGCTGTTAAAAGTTGGAATATTAATTATGCTGTCCCTTATTTAGACTTTGATTTTAGTTTTGCCGCTCCCAAGCCCAGATACGAGAGAATAATTACCCAAAGAGATGCGTTTGGAAGGATAATACATTCAAAAGCACCATCCTGATTTAGATGTGTTAGGTCTGTTAAAATTATTCCATGTCAGTCAAAAAATTATATTGCTATGTCGATGAGACCGGACAAGACACAGAAGGCAAACTTTTTATCGTTTCAATTGTGGTAACAGGTGAGGAGAGGGATGAATTATTCAAACTTTGCGAAGAAATCGAAAAAGACAGCGGTAAGGGAAAGTTTAAATGGGGTAAAGCGGAGAAGAATAAAAGGTCCGTTTACTTAAAACGCATTTTTAAAACTAAGATTTTTAAAAGTAAGTTACGATATTCTGTCTTTCGTAATTTAAGGGATTACGATTTGGCTACAATCGTGGCAGTTTCAAAAGCGGTGCATTTTAAAGAGCCGACGTTAGGGTATACCACTTTGGTGTATGTTGATGGTTTGAGTAAATCAAAGAGACGTGAGTATGGTTCACAGTTGAGAAAATTAGGCATACCCACCAGAAAAGTGCAAGGTGTGACAAAGGACGAAAATAATGCACTTACAAGATTGGCGGATGCGATCGCTGGATTTGTAAGAGACGCGTTATTGAAAGAGCGGAAAGATTTAGATGATCTTTTTAAGAAAGCTGTAGATGAGAAGTATCTAGTTGAAGTGTAGGCATAAAAAAACCACCCACTAGGGGTGGAAGAGCCTACTTTCGCCTGAGGCGAACAGCTTACCGATACGGCCAGTCTTCGGCTCGATTTTGGTTATTTTATATCATAAAAACATTTAAAATGCAAATTATGGATTTCAAATGTGCCTAAAGCTAAGATATGAAACCAGCGTATAATCTTGAAAAAATAAAGTTTGCAACAGATGGCCCAACATTTGAACGAGCTGTGAATTTATATGAAAGCGGTAAGGTGACGAAATTCGAAAATAACGGTTTTACTTGTACCGCAATTGTTTTGGGGACTGAGCCGTACGAGGTTTTTGTCTCAAACCGTAATTATGACCAGGGTAATTGTACTTGTTATTTGGGACAGAGCGATACTTTGTGCAAACACATGGTGGCTGTTGCATTGTATGCTGTCATGGGCGGTAACCCATTGACGGATGAGGACAAGAAGCAAGTTCAGGCGCCTTCTTGCAGTGGGAAATTGGGAACATTGACGGGTGAGCAGTTGTCTGAAGCCAAAAAAGCTATTACTTCCGATATGCGCTACATAAAACCATATATTGGTCCGTCAAATAAATGGTTTGCTTATCAAGATTCATTACTCGAGGGTTGTAACCGTTTAACCGCTTTGGTTTCTGATTTACCTGTAAGCGAACAAGCAGCTAAATTGCTTGTTGATTTATTATTGCATCTTGATTGTAAATTGTCCTATGGTGGGGTTGATGATTCTGATGGTACTGTTGGCGGTTTTATTGAAGAGACGGTAGAAGTACTTAAAGAGTTTGCCAAATTTGACTCCTCTTGCATAAAGGCTTTCGAAAAACTTAATAACAGAGAAACTTGTTTCGGTTGGGAAGAACCGCTGTTAAAGTTGATTGAAAATGTTGGAGGCAAAAGTACATAAGTCAGGTTTTAGCTAGAAATAATAATTATACTGTCCCATATTTAGAACTCAGTGAGAAATATAGTCCACGTCTATATTTAGACTTTGAATTTAGTTTTAACGTTCCCAAGCCCAGATACGAGAGGATAATTACTGACAGAGATGAGTTTGGAAGGATAGTGCGGAGTAAAGTGCCTTTAAGGAATCTTTTATTGATGGTAGGGAAAATAACTTTTCGAGCTGAATTATTAAGAGTATTTTTTTAATGTGAATCTATAGGTTTGTTTTTCATATGTTTATAGCTTGTCAAAATACCTCATAATTATAGTATATACTTAATTTATGGTTGGGTTTTCGGAAACAGTAGAAAAAAGACAAGTTCCCCCAACAGAAAAATTACATCCCAAGGATTTTATAGATGCTGACGGAACACAGCGGCAACTTTTTACATTTGAAACTAAATCAGGAAATCAAGTAGGGGCAGTTTTCTACTCAAAAGAAGATTTACCATTTAATGCCGAAATAGTTCGTGGTAAGCAGGCATTTGTTTTTGGCGATAAACCAAATTTTAGAGATGAAACAGAATGGAGAGATTTTTTACAGGATTTATCAGAGGCTTCAGACAATAAAGATCCTTTAAATCGACAAACTATAAAGGTCAACGATGCTGTATCTTCCAATAACGCAGTTATATTTGTAGAAAATACACCAGTTAACATTTTAGATTTAGCATTTGTTTTAGGGGCTGAAGGAAAGCATCTAAGAGACGCAAGAAAACAAGCGAGTCAAATGCAATACACGGATGAAGTTTTATCACTGATAGACGACATGGTTGCAGTTTCAATAATTGGTGAAGACGGTAAGGTTAGGCACCGTGAAGACCAAATACCGGAAGCATTAACTGTACTAAAAATACTGGCTGACTCCGCTGCGATTCACGAAATTCAAAAAAGAAAAAAGGTTGTTGATGATTTAGACAGAGAGAGAGCAGGTGAGAGGCAAAGGAAGTTACATGAAAGATACGAAGAACTAAGGTTAGAAGGTGTTGTGCCAGCAAAAGATTATAGAGTTTATCATACAACAAGATACAAACCGAAAAAAGTTGAAGGCGGTTGGGAAATACAAACAACTTACGATGCCACCGGAGGGAAAACTTTGGTTGATAGCATCCACTTCAATCCAAATCAAGCCGTAGACTCGCACATCGGAGGTAGTTGGGATGATGCTGAATATGTAATAGATGCCAATTTAAAGGATATTGTAATGGGAAATAGAGATAATGCCAGGCTTAGGACGATAAGTCCTTTTGACATTTATTTTACTGTCTCTCCTGGTAGGAGATTATTTATCCCGCGAGGGCATCTGACCAGGCCTGGATCACTAGAAGCAGGCTTATTTCAAAAAGATATCGATGACGAAACAGTTTATAAAAAAGGGACACTTTTGCCTCAAGAAATAGACTCTTTTCTTTCAAAACATTGGCATTCTGATAAAGATGACTGGAGAATAAAAAGAGAATTAGAAGACGGGGCGTTTAGTGCTCTTTATTACAAACTTCCGGAGAAGGAAAGAATTGAAATGGGACCAGATTCGGAGTTCAGAGCAAACTTTCAAGATTTTATAGAGAACTGGAATTTGGATGAATTTTTTAGGTTATGCAGAACAGACGGGATAAAAGTTGCAGTTGAAGAGGCTTTAAAAGGCTACAAAAATATCCATGATATAAACGATACGCAGGCAATAATAAAAAAAGTTAACGAGTGGTTTATTACAAAAATCAGAAACAGGAGTATGTATCCCTCTCCACAGATGGCTTGGGGGCAAGGTAATGATCAACGTATTGAAATGCTAGCCTGTGAACTTGGCGCACGTTTTGATTCGACCATGGAAGCCCATTTTCATGAAAATTTTGTTGGGTCTATTGGATCGATCTATCATCTATTTAAACGAGTTGCCGAACGTAAAAAATATTTTTCAGGTTCAAATGCAGATTTAGAATACTCAAATCCTAATTGGATGTACGATGACGAATCACAGAGTCCACTTAATCCTAATAACCGCGAAGAGGTAATGATCCGTATTAGAAGATTTCGAAAAAGATATAGTTATGATGACGACGTTAATTTAAGACGTATGAATTTCCTTGCAGGAATTTTGTAGAAAAACTCTATATGTCTGACAGAAATTTGTTGATGTAATGCCGGAAAAGGGCAGAAAAAAGGAATATATAAAATTACTGTAGATGGTGGGTCATAAATCAGTTTCTGGATTGCTATAATTAGCTGATGCCTAATAGTGATCTAGAAGAAAAAGCAAAGAAATGGGTTCGAGACAATACAAATATTCTCATTGAAAAATTTGCTGACCCTGTAAAATTCCCTGGCGTATCTAATCCTTTCACAATTTTTATGGCTGGTTCCCCAGGTGCTGGTAAAACAGAATATTCCAAGTCGTTTATAAAAGGCTACGATCCTAATACAAAAATCGTTAGGATTGATGCTGACGAAATTAGGGATATGATCCCAGATTACACTGGCGGCAATGCTTATAAGTTTCAAGGGGCAGCCGCATTAGGAGTTGAAAAACTTTATGACCAAGTTCAAAAGAAGCATCAAAACGTTATTGTTGATGGAACTTTTTCTGACTTTAAAAAAGGTCTTCAAGACGTTGAACGCGCCTTGCATAGGCATCGAAAGGTTGGTATTTTTTACCTCTACCAGGATCCTCTTATTGCATGGGAATTTACAAAAAAGCGAGAAAAAGTTGAAGGAAGGCATGTTTCAAAAGATATGTTTATAAGTTCATTCTTTTTAGCTAAAGAGAATGTGAATAAAGTTAAAAAGATTCTCGGTGACAAAATTGAGCTTCATTTAGTTGAGAAGAATTATACAAATGAGCAAGAAAATACTAAGTTTAATATCGATATGATTGATAACCACCTAAAAATAAAGTATAATGAACAAGATCTGGAAAGGTTAACTAAATGAAAGCACTTGATTTCTTGGTCAAGAAAGATAAAGGTACAAACTTCTTCGAACTACCAGCAAAAGAAAAGAAACGCATAATTAAAAAAGCGGTTCGTGGTTCGAACGAGTTGCAAAAAGAATTATCTAGGGAATACGCTAGATTAGCGGTACAAAAGGTGTTTTAATCCTCGCTCCAAGAGTTTTAAACGTGCTTCTTACAAATTATTAAAAACTACCTCTGGCTGAAATTCGAGCAGCTGGTATTCAAATTAAATTATAAGACCAAAACAAAAAGAGCCAAGAGAAATGTTTCTGCTTGGAGTTCTTGCTATAATCAAAAAATGTTAAAAGTTGGAATATTAATTGTGCTGTCCCTTATTTAGACTTTGATTTTAGTTTTCCTGTTCCCAAGCCCAGATACGCGAGGATAATTACAGAAAGAGATGTTTTCGGGAAAATAATCCATTCAAAAGTTCCGGAATACTAATTCACTTCAAAAAGAAGAATTTGTTGTCATTCGCAAAAGTTCTCTAGCAACTTCGTTCACCCCGCACTTAGTAACAGATGGAAGTGTGCTTAATTTCTTGTTTGTATGTTTTTGATCAATATATGCCTTATTCACCCCAAACCAAATTGGTACGATTTTGAAATCGTTCTCATTTCTAATATGGTTTTCCATTACTTTTAATTCTTCTCTGCATTGCTTATTTTTTTTTCGTTTATCAAAAAACTTTCTTGAAAGTATTGGTATTCCAAATTGAGACAACTCAACCCCCTCTTTGAATTGACTTTTGACCGTTTTTTTACTTGAATGAAATTGAATTTCGTCAAACCAACAATTCTTACCCTCCCCAAGAAGGTAATTTGTAATACCTCTTGCTATAGTTTTCTTGTCTTCAGATGCATGGCAAATAAAATAATCAAATTGAAGAACTCTTCTAGGATTGGTGTCTTCTCCGTAGTCGATATC
The DNA here is from genome assembly GCA_021813125.1 of bacterium. Lineage (GTDB taxonomy): Bacteria > Patescibacteriota > Microgenomatia > Curtissbacterales > GWA2-41-24 > JAKAJD01. Next base: position 5,700 of record JAKALT010000005.1, read on the forward strand.
CTGAGTTTTGTTTATGGTTTTTTGGGATAATTTCTCTTTGGTTGGAGGGAATAGGTTTTTAAAAAGTGAAAGTCCGATCCCGAATATTTTGACTCTTTGTTGGTCATAGGAGCAAAGCACTCTATCTTCTCCAGGTTCATCAGCTAAGCCTAAACAATAGAGGAGATCTGTTAATTGTTTTTCGGTTGTGTTTTCAGGGTTATAGCAGTAAACCTCCTTATCATTAATTGTATCAAAATATAATTTCCTCAATTTTCTTTCAACATCTGTGTACATCCGGAGATTTTTATTGAAGACCGAGATTAGTACGATCAGGAAGTCAATATTATCTTGTGCTTTCATTACAGTTTTTCCTGTAAGTTCTAAATCTAAGCCTTCAGAAATAAAATTTCCACTTATTAAAAAGCTTTTTATAAAATTGAACCCATCCTGACTTATTATTTGAGGAAACTTTGTTCCATTCACTGATTGCAATCTGTCGAGCAGGAATTGGAGTTTTTCTAAACCTCTTTTCTGTTTCCAAAGGTTTATTTCATCACCTGAATATGAATTTGCACTCATTTTAGTTTTTCGACTAAGCTAATTGCATCCCTTAAATTTTTAGCTTGAATACTTTTCGCGAATGTGTTGAGGGCTAATTCTAATCTCTTACTAAACCAATTAATGTTGTTAATCGCTTTATTTTTATCAGCCCATGCTTCGACTTTGTCGAGCGCTGATTTTGAGAGCAGGAAGTTTTCTCGCACTACGAATGCGATAGTTATGCGCCAGAGATAATTAACATATTCCCAGTAATCTTTTTTCTTGATGATTGAAAGAGAAAAATCTAAAAGATCTATGATCTGTTTTAGGTACTTTTCATCGCTTAATTCGATGAGTGGTTTTGCGAATTTCATGTAGTCAAGCTCAAGTTCTAACTCTCCAACAGAATGGGCACCTTCCTGTCGTTGGTAAGGTTTTGCTGAAGATTTCAAAATTTCGAAACGCCAAGCGATGGCTTTTTCGTTGTGGAAAACAGAAATAAGGAGTGCATTGGCAGTGTCGGATAATAGATTTCTTATTTTTGGGTTCCAGAGTTTTTTAAGAAAAGCTTCATCCGCGTAGTTTGAAGGTGACAGATATTTTTCTAAATTTCCCAGCGAATACTCACGATCGGAGTCATTTAAAAGTGAATCGGTAACAAATGATTTCAATACGTCTTTTGGACTAGTAAGATTTTCAAATAAGTTAGAAAAATAGATGTATGTTTGTGGAATAAGGTATCTTGCATCATTATTTTTATCGAGCATTATTTTGTTGACGGTAGTAAGTTCTTGGTCTGTGACACTTTTGAGAATTTCTTGAATGACGTTTAGGTCGCTACTGTATGCAAGGGGAATAAAGTTGATAACCTTTTGACGATTTTTGGGCGTTCGGAGAGTTTCTGGCGAGAGTCTGTGAATTACCTGCAGTACATTTGAAAAATACCCGGCTATAGAACTAATGGTGTACTCGCCGGATTTGGTTTTTTGGTCTTTATAACGGACAATAATTTTATCTGGGTCAATCATTGTTAGATTACTGTCAATAGCAAGGCTAAGGAGCCGTTCTTTTTCCGATTCTTTCCATTGGTTTTCAATTATGTTTTGATTTTCTATAAAGAAGCGAAATACTTGTGGGAAGTATTGCCCTTCTGTTGGAGGGCTAAGGTATTCTTGAAATTGCTTGTAAATTTTTACTTCTTGCTGCTTTTGATAGTCGTCATATTTTGGAAAGGTTTTTGGATCGGCTGTTATCTCAAGCTCTATTCCTTTTTTCAATACAGCTTCTCCTTGCTGATTACCGACTTGGGGTGCGAGACGTATAGCTTCGGCAAGTGTGTAACCAGCATGATGATGCAAAGTGTTCGTAAATATTTCTTTCAATTCTCCTATGTCTTCTGGTTTTAGAAGAACGGCTATTACACCTTCAATATCATTGATAAATAGGGTGTTTTTTTGTTCTGCTGAAAGCCCTTGTATCGTTTTTAATAGTTCTTCTAAATACTTAGGACTTTTGGATTGTACAATTTGAGTAAGTTGTTGTAGGAAATAAGATTTACCGGCGTTGTAGTTGTGTACTCCAATGAATGCGTTAAGAATAATTTTCTTAATAATATTAATTACATGTGGGTTGATATTTTTTTGAATATTGTCAATTAACTCTTTGTCAGCCTGTTTTTCCTTATTGTTAAAAATTGATTCTTTGTCTAAAAATTGGTGAATGAAGCGTGGATTATCAGCAATGTTTTGGAGAAGTGTTTTGATTCCTTGTGATGAATTAATTGCGTATAAGGCGTTGCGTGCATAGATGTGAGCGGTGTCATCTGTAATTGCTTTTATAAAAAAAGTAATGGAATCAGCAGAATTTGGATCAATTTCTTTGCACATGTTGATGAACGCTTCACGCACTAGAGAATCGGGACTTGTAGCATTTTTTTGAACTTGGCGAATGATGTCAGTTTCACCCTTGAAGTTTTCTAGGGCTGCAAGAGCGTGTCGTTGGAGGACCCCGTTATTGTTTTCATTGTTGGCGTATTTAATAAGTTTTCCTTGCCAATATTCTTTCTCTTTTGGTGTTATGGCTTTGTGTTTGTGTTGAAGCATACCGTTAATCGTTGCCGCAATATTCCCTTGGAGTATGTAATCTTTGTTATCTGCTTGTGTCTTCAGAAATCGATAAATCTCTTCATCGACAAACTTAAACAGGTTGAGATAAGCCCAGACAGGGATCCAATACTTTCTGTTTTGATAAGAATCAAAGACAAGATGGAAAAGTTTAGTTTTGTTGTTTTTTGAAATTGAATCTGAAGCAGAAAAAATGAGAGTTTCAGCAAGCTGATCTTCTAGTGAGTCAGGATTCTTTTTGATGAAACTTATGAGCCAGTCAATAAAAGACTCGGGATTTTGTTCGAGAAGAAAGCGTAATGTTCCTGTCCATGAAGGGATTAATATGGTTGGGCCTGTTCCCGAATAGAATATGAATTTTGCGGCAGTTTTAATCACGTCTTTTTGATTCAGAATATAATCTGCTGCAAGGTATTCAGTGAGGGTGTGATGCGTCCATTTGACTGTAATTCGTCTTTCAGTTCGGATAATTGAGATAAGTTGAATGTCGTGGAGGTATTTGGCAGATATCTCTTTTGGAGCCTTTATCTGTTTGAGAATGTTGTTGAATTCTAAAAGAGATAACTGATCAGTCTGGATGAGTTCGAATACAAGTGAAAGTTTTTGGAATGGTTCACGCAGCTTTTCATATTCACGAACGACTTTGTGATAAAAGTAGGTATAAAAGCCGAAACGAGAGAATCTGTTAGGTTTAGTTATTTTAAGAAAGTTTTTAAGTAGGTAAAAGTTGTTGGGAAATGAAATAAAACTGTTTCCCCAATCATGGAACCAAAACTGTTCAATGATGGAGTCAATAATATTAGTGGAGTACCCCAACCCTGTAAGCTCTTCGCGTATTTCTTCATTTGATAGCAAATCTGGGTTATCAAATAACATAGTTTTTCGCGTATAGTTTAGCACCTTTGAACCCCATAAGCAGCATAAGGTTCAATTTTAAGACCTATTACAGAAACAGTAGCTTGAAGATATTAAGGAATTAAATCCTTAAGAGGTACTTTGAGAGCTAAAGCTATTTTGTGTAATGTCTTTAAAGAGGGGTTTCTTAAACCGCTTTCAATTTCGCTGATTGAAGTCAGATCCATCTTAGATTTTTCAGCTAATTGTAATTGGGATAGCTCTACCTTTTTCCTCAATTTTCTAATTCTCTCACCAACATTTTTGTAAATAGTAGCCATACCATAACTAGTATGGTTTTTATGCCAAATTTAGTCTTTGGCACGGATGCCAAATTTACTGCTTGTTCTGAAGCCGAAACTTATTTATAATTTTGCTGTAATATTGATCCGATTAGCCAATTCTGAGGGGATATTTGTATTTGGATAGACAAATAACTAATATATAACCGAAAGGAGGTGAAATTAATGGGAGATGAACCAAAAAAGAAGAACTTCTTTTTGAAGCACAAGGTCTTGTCTGTTGTTTTAGGTATTATTGTAATTTTAGTTGTACTTGCTGCTGCTGGTGGTGGTAAAAATAGCAACCAGGCCACAAATACACAGACAGCAAGCGAGAGTAAAACACAAACTAAGGAATCAGGCGATGTTACTCCTAAAGTAGGAGACGTTACTAAGTTAGGTGATAGAGAGTTTGTTGTAAATTCTGTTAAAAGGTCAGGCGCATTTGGTTATAACACTCCTAAATCAGGTAAGGAGTACGTAATAGTAAACGTAACCATACGAAATTTAGGTAACAATGAAGTTTCATATAACCCTTTTGACTTTAAGGTACAGGATGCAAATGGTGCGCAGGAAAGCGAAGCTATTGTTGTTCTCGATGATAGCTTAAACTCAGGTACCCTTGCAGCTGGAGGCAAAGTAACAGGTTCGATGCCATTCGAAGTTCCCGTAGGTGATGACGCTAAATTGATATTCCAGCCAAGTTTCTGGAGTAGTCAAAGAGTGGTTGTAGATTTGGGTAGTAAATAGGTTAAAGACAGTAACAACGATTACATTTGGCGTGATGGAAAAGGTGGAGTAGGTGGTGGTGGAGAAGTCGTAAGACTTCCTGACACACTCTATGGTTATCCATTCTTCGAACAGAATGATCTTAACCAAAGCGAACTCTACTTTGGAGATTGGTCAATGTATATCATTGGAGATCGTCAAACTATGGCCGTTACTACAACGACCGAGATAATTAATTCCCTTAAAGTATACGTTAGTTTACGATAACTGACGACTTGACACGATCTTTTATTTGTGGTTCTATAAAATCATGAAATTTCAAAAAGGTCATACAACAAATAAAGGCAGAATTCCATGGAACGAAGGTACAAAAGGTCTTTCAAAGGGTGGGAGGACAAGAAAGGATGACAAGATTCGTTGTACAGGTTGCGACCGTTTTTTTGATAGAGCTCCGAGTAGAATCGTGAAATACAATTTCCATGACACTGATTGTTTCAAAAAATATAGAAAAAATAACAAAAGGCGCCCTTGGGACTATGATGTGTATATAAAAAATTCAGGTGAGAATAACCATAATTTTAAAGGTATCATGGCTTGTTGCTCCTCCTTGCATAAATGGGTTAGATATCACAAAGGGAAACCAGCATTTTGTGTAGACTGTGGAGCGACTAAGAATAATAATGAGAGAGATCTAGAATGGTCAAACCAAAGTGGGTTATATTTAGCCGATTTAGATGATTTTGTTGGGAGATGCTATGTTTGTCATAAAGAACATGACAAAAAATTAGGCTTTCCTAGAAAGAAGTCTTTTGATAAAAAAGGACACAGAATAGGAATAACTATCTTTGTCCCTTATGAATACCGACGCAGAACCTTCTAAATGAGGGTTTAACAGGTTTTTTACTTAAAATTATATTCTTTATCCTACAATAATTTTACGACAGTCTTACGAGGTCTAACGACCCTCTACGAGTTGACACGATATCCTATTTGTGTTAAATTATTTAATATGAATAGGCAACTTGAAGACAAGTTAAGATTACTTAAAATTGATCTTTTAAATATTCTTCATATTTTAGCAGTAAGCGGTTCCATAGCCTTAGAATTGAATGAAATATCCGATTCTACTTCTACCTCTGAATCAGAGCTTAAAGGTAGTATCAGTACTTTAAGGAGAATGAAAATTGATGACGAAACCTTAATTGTACCTGCTGGAAGAGATGAAGATGGACGGCTTAGATGGAAGATTAATGAAAAAATAATTAAAAAAAGCGATTTGGCTAAGTTTTTAGAGGAAGAAATATTAGGAAAAGACAGTAATTGAGAATTATTAGAAAAACTTATCATAGGTTACTTTTTAGTGATAGATAAGTAAATAATTTTAGGGTTGTTTTCTTATTAAATAGAAAACGCTAGATAACCCAGCAAATGACATTTAAATGTCTGTGCTGGGTTTTTTATTGGATTTTTTATGAAAGGTGCTAAGAAACAATTTAGTGGCAACAGAAAGGTAATACCCCCTAGAATTGCGTTTGTTTATGATGAGTCTCTAGGTAATGAAGAAATATTACAGGATATGTATAACAGAGTGTTTGAAATAGCCAAACAAAATATTTTAGCTAGGAGAAGGCATTCAAATATATTATAATAAAATAATACTAGAGGTCTACATCTTTAGATTAAACTTCTAGTAAGGGCAAAGATGTTATCTGATTCAATTACTAATGACTTGGTCATATCTTCACAACCTCTAATTCCCGCTTTATATTGTCGCGTTAGCACAGGTCGTCAGGAGAATGAAAAAACAATTGACAGTCAGATCGATGAAATTATTACTAAAGCTGTTGGTGACGGCACAGAGATCCGGTCCGATTTAAGGTTTGTTGATAATGGCTGGCCAGGAGAATTATTAGCGCGTCCAGCACTTGACCAGCTTAGGGATGCAGCAACACGAGGAGAATTCAATGCCTTATATGTTTATGATTTAGGCAGGTTATCGAGATCTTTTTTGGATCAACTAATTCTACTTAAGGAACTTCAAGATCTTGAGATCAAAATCATCTCATTACACGACATTAATGCAGAAAATGATGAGCAGGTTTTTGCGAGAAATGTTATGGGTTTATTCCATGATTTCGAGCGGAAAAAAATTGCCGAAAGAATGAGGCGAGGGAAACTTTTTAAAGCTCGAAGTGGAACGCTGATTAATGGACAATCCTTATACGGGTTTAACTATATTAAAAAAACTGATACTGAACCTGCGCGTTGTGAAATTAATAAAGAGGAGGCCAGAGTAATTAGAATGATTTTCGATTGGGTAGGGAAAGAAGGTGCATCAACTAGAGAAGTCATTAAAAGGCTTTATGATTTAGGAATTTCACCTAGAAAAGGTAAAACTACATTTTGGACCCATGGACCAATCGTAAGACTATTAAGGGAAGAATCTTATGTGTCTGGATATATTTATTACAATAAAAGCGAGGCTGTTGTTGCTAAGAAGCCTCTTAAAAACATTAAATATAAAAAAATTAAAAGGGGTAGCCGTAGAATGCGGCCAAGGGAAGATTGGATACCTTTTCAGGTTCCTAAAATTATTGAAGATAGAAACCTTTTTGATAAAGTCCAAAGGTTAATAGAATATAACAAAAACTTTGCCTCTAAAAAAAGAAAATACGATTATTTGCTTTCGGGTATAGCTTTTTGTGAATGTGGTGCCAAAAGGGTAGGAGATGGAATCGATAAAGACAATTTTTATTACCGATGCGCCGAAAGACTATATAGATTTCCTCTAGAGAAAAAGTGCCATTCAAAGGGTATTAATGCGGCAGTTTTGGATAAAGTATTTTGGAATGAACTACTAAAGTTTATAAACAATCCATCATTGATTAGACAGGCTGCAGAAAATTGGCTTAGAGAATCTGGCGATAATGATAAGGATAGGTTAGAAAAGCAGGAGTTGACTGAATTTATAGCAAGGGTAGACGATGAGGAACAGCGTTATGCCAAAGCTTACGGCGCAGGAGCCTTGGATTTTGAAAAGTTCAAGGAATTGATGAGGGGCACGAAGAGGAAGAAGGATGGTTACCAGCAACAACTCGATAATCTGAATAATAAAATTGCTAATCAAGGGATAGACAGTATTCAATTAGATGAGGTTGTGGAAGAAGCAGGGAGGGTTTTTCAGTCTTTAGAGCTGCAAGACAAAAAACAAATTGTTCGGGATATAATAACTAAAGTCATCGTGAAAGGAGGGCTTGAGGTAGAAGTAAGGGGAAGAATCCCGCTTTTTCCCTCAAATATGGGATATGAACTTAAAGGTTGGAATAGTTGGGTTGCCAAATGTTGGTAAATCGACGCTTTTTAATGCACTCCTAAAGAAACAGGTTGCTACAGCTGCCAATTACCCGTTTACGACAATTGAGCCGAATGTCGGGGTAGTGGAAGTGCCGGATGAAAGGCTAGAAAAACTCAAAGAAGTTATAGATAAATCGGAAGGCTTAGCGCCGGGTTTTAAAATAATTCCGGCGGTTGTTCAGTTTGTGGACATTGCCGGACTTGTTAAGGGTGCCCACAAGGGTGAAGGATTGGGAAATAAATTTCTTTCGCATATCAGAGAGGTTGATGCGATTGTATTTGTAGTCAGGGATTTTAAAAGTGAAGATATTATAAATACCGGTGATAATCCAAAAAGTGACCTTGAGGTTTTAAAAGCGGAATTATTAATGAAAGATTTAGAAACTTTGGAAAAAAGGTTGGATACGCTGGAGCGTGAGTTAAAACCATTGAGGCCAAACGATTTGAAAAGACAAACTTTAAAAGTCATGGAAAATGCCAAGAAATTAATCGGTGAAGGCAAGTGGCTGGTAGACGAACTGGAAAGTGAAGAGCTTGCCAAGATTGACGAACTATCTCTGCTTTCGGCAAAAAAAATAGTAGTAGTTGTAAATTCGGATGAGAGTGATTTAGCAAAAACGGCGGAGATTCCGGGAGCTTTAAGGATTAGTGCAAAGCTTGAAGAAGAATTAGCGGCTCTTTCTCTAAATGAACAAGAGGATTACTTGAAAGAGCTTGGGATTTACGAGAGCGGTTTGGCAAAACTTGCAAAGCGCGCTTATGAAGTTCTGGGTTTGGAGACATTTTTAACGGCGGGCTCAAAAGAAGTTAGGGCTTGGACTATTGGAAAGGGGAGTTTGGCACCTAAAGCTGCCGGGGTGATCCATACGGATTTTGAGCGGGGATTTATTGCCGCGGATGTTGTGCCGTTTGATAAGTTTGTTCAAGCCGGTGGCTGGAAAGGTTCAAGAGATAGCGGTTTTGTTAAAACTATCGGCAAAGCGGAAGTAATGCCGGAAGACATGGTAGTTGAGTTTAAGTTTAGCGTTTGATAGAATTTCAAAACTTATATAATTATGGCGAGTATGTACGAGCTTATGATAGTTGCCACAACGGGCGGTAGTGAATCGCTTATAAGCCGCGTGGAAAAGTTAGTAAAAGATGCAGAGGGGGCCAATATAAAAGTCGGCAAGCTTGGGAAAAAGCAGCTTGCATATCCGATTAAAAAACAAACAGAGGCGGAATATTTTCTTTTGGAATTTGAGGCAGAAGGCCCAAATCTTAAATCGATTACCGATAAATTAAGGCTTGAGCAAGAAGATTTGTTAAGGTATATGCTTTTGGGGAAGAAGGAGAAAAGGCTTTCAAAAAAGGGTAAAAAGGTTGAAGTTGCCCAAAAGGAAGAGTCGAAAAAAGAAACTGCTAAAGTTACGGTGGTAACAAAAAAGGTATCAGAGGTATCGAAAGTATCAAAAGTCACAAAAGTAAAAAAAGAATCAAAGGTTGTTGACGCGAAGGCAAAAAGTAAGGTAGCATCAGGGGCGAAAGTAAAATCGAAAGGTAAGAGTAAAAAGTAATGTCATCACGAGTATTCCTAAATATCAGCAGGTCGCTTTGGCACCTTACGTCAAATAAATTTGACTCCAGTCATGCCAAGAGCGCTCCTCTGATATTGCTCGAATCCCGACTAGCTTTGGAGGTGCTCTGTGTCTAGTCGAGCTTCTCTCAATAAAGTATTGCTAATCGGAAATTTAACCCGGGATCCGGAGTTAAGGTACACTCCCAGCGGTGCTGCGGTTTGCACTTTTGGAATTGCAACAAACCGCTATTATGTTGCTTCGGATGGACAGAAGAAGGAAGAAACGGAATTTATAAAAATTGTTTCGTGGAATAAACTAGCCGAGCTTTGTTCGCAGCTATTGGCAAAAGGAAGAAAGGTTTATGTAGAGGGAAGGTTGCAAACCAGAAGCTGGGAAACACCGGACGGCCAAAACCGCCAGACGACAGAAGTAGTTATAGACGACATGAGGATTTTGGATTCCAAGCGGGATTTTGAAGGTGGGGAAGAGGAATTATCCGGCGGAGCACCTGCTGATGAGGCGGAATTTGCTGAAGCAACAGGGAAGGAAGAAGCTTCGGGGAAAGCGCCTAAAGGCAAGGAAGTGAAAAAAGAATCTGCTGCCCCCAAGAAAAAAGAAGAGGAAGAAGACAAAGTCGATTTAGACGACCTTCCATTTTAAAGAATGCCTAAATTTGTATCAGCAGCTCAACTTGAAACTTCGTTTCAATGTTGCTCCTCTGATATAGAATTTAGGCTTTAAGAATAGTAATATAATAGGATGCCAAAATTTATTAAAAGATTATCGAGAGCCAGAAGATGTCCTCTTTGCATTGAGGATATTGAAGTTGATTATAAGGATGTTTCTCTTCTCAGGAAGTATTTATCAGAGCGTGGTAAAATACTTGGAAGAGCTCGGACCGGGATTTGTGCCAAGCATCAGAGACAAGTAACCCGAAGTGTAAAAAGAGCCCGTTATATGGCACTTTTGCCATTTGTTCAAGCTTAAGAATTTAAAGATGCCTGAAAATTTGCCTGCTGAATCCAAGAACTCTTCGCAATTTGCAGAAAAGGAAGCTCCAACTATACCTACCCCGAAGTTAAAAAAACCTTCATTTGTAAATTTTGTCATGCAATTTGCCGTTGTTGCGGCAGTCTTTTTTGCGATTGGCTTTTCACTTGGGCAAAAGCGAATCGAAGTAGAAAAGAGGTCTTTTGTTCCGACCATTAGTGTTTCAAACCAGCTTCCGCCTAAAAATCAAAATGTAGACTTTTCACTTTTCTGGAACGTTTTTGATACTTTACCCCAGAAATACTTCGATAAAAGTGCGGTCAACGGCCAAAAAATGCTTTATGGCGCAATTTCGGGAATGGTTGCATCCCTGGGGGACCCTTATACGGCGTTTTTAGATCCTGGACAAAATAAAGCGATTGAATCTGAGATTGCGGGTTCTTATGAGGGTGTCGGGATAGAAATTGGCTTTGATAAGGACAACAGAATGGTTGTTATCTCACCACTTAAAGATACACCGGCAGACAAGGCCGGAGTTTTACCGGGTGATGTTATTTTGAAAATTGGGGACAAAGATACTTTTGGGATGACTTTGCCGCAAGCTGTTGAGTTGATTCGCGGCCAGGCAGGAACAAATGTGACGCTCACCTTCCTAAGGGCCAATGTCGAGAAGCCTATCGTACGGGACATTCAGCGGGCCAGCATCGATGTTAAAAGTGTTGATGTCACATACAAAGATGCCAAGATTGGTCAGGTAGCCGTGATTCGCGTTTCCAGGTTTGGTGACAAGACAGATAACGAATGGGATGCGGCAGTAAGTGAAGCACTCACAAAAAATGTTAAAGCCGTTATCGTCGATATGAGAAACAACCCCGGCGGACTGCTGACTTCTTCTGTGCATCTGGCAAGCGATTTTGTTCAGGGCACAATTGTTAAACAGGAATACTCGGACGGTTCCGTGACATCTTTGCCGAGTGACCATGCCGGACGGTTAATGAATATGCCGGTTGCGGTTCTGGTAAACGGCGGTTCCGCTTCAGCTGCTGAGATATTTTCGGGAGCTTTGCAGGATACCAAGCATGGTAAAATTGTCGGAGTTAAAACTTTCGGCAAGGGGACAGTTCAGGATGTTGTTGATTTACCGGGAGGCTCAGGACTGCATGTGACGATAGCCAAGTGGCTTACGCCAAAAGGGCATTCAATCCATCATGTAGGTATAACTCCGGATGTTACTGTTGATTTGATCCAACAAGATAGAGATTCCGGGAAAGACCCACAGCTTGAAAAGGCCCTTGAGATAATTAAATGAAGAACATAAATTTTCCTAAAACCCAGGTTAACTTAAAAGCCACAAAGGCGACCTTGCTTGTGCTGGCCGTTGCGGTTTGGATAATCAGTGTCATTGCCGTTGCAAGGTATTTAGGCAAGTTGCCGGGCGTCACGGAGCAGGGCCAAGAAAAGCAAACAACAAAGATTGTAAGTGAAGAATCGGATATTATAAGTGTCGTCAAAAAAGTTTCGCCTTCGGTTGTTTCGATTGCCGTAGGTAATCAGCAGACGTTGAATTTTTTTGGCATGCCTGTTGGCAGCCCAAATCAGGAATCAGGGATTGGAACGGGGTTTGTGGTTTCGGCAGACGGGCTCATTATGACCAATAAACATGTTGTTTCGCAGGACAACCAGAAATATATTGCAATAATTAAAAACAATGACGGAACCGAAAAGAAATACGATATCACTCAAATAAACAGGGATCCTTTTAACGATTTAGCAATAGTTAAAATAGATGCAACTGGTCTTACTCCGGTTGACATGGGAGATTCCGGTAATTTACAGGTTGGACAAACGGTTATTGCAATCGGTAATGCGCTGGGACAGTTTGAAAATACGGTGACAACAGGTGTTGTTTCGGGGCTAGGCAGGGGAGTTAGTCCGTTTGACCCGTCAACAGGAATTTCCGAAAAACTTGATGATTTGATCCAGACCGATGCGGCAATTAACCCCGGTAACTCCGGAGGGCCGCTTGTTAATAGTTCTGGGCAGGTAATTGGGATTAACACGGCTGTTGCCTCTGCCCAAAATATCGGATTTGCGCTGAAGATTAATACGGCAAAGCAGCTGCTTTCCGATTTCAAAAGCAGCGGTGGCAAAATTTCCAGACCATTTTTGGGAATTCAGTATACACATATACAAAAGGATGTAGCACTTTTGAATGGTGTTCCACAGGGAGAGCTTGTAAGACAGGTTGTTCCCGGATCTGCTGCGGATAAAGCAGGAATAGAAGTTGGAGATATAATTTCCGATTTTGATGGGCAAAAGCTGACAGACGAAAATACACTTACAAATATTATTCGCAGCAAAAAAGTTGGAGACCAGGTGAGACTGAAGGTTTACAGGGAAAATAAATCCCTGGATCTTACGATAACTTTGGGCGAAGCCCCGACCGGCGGATCTCAATAAGTGTGTGTAAGAAAAGTTAGAATTCCGCCGAAAAATTTTCCGATTGCAAAGTATACATTTGCCCAGATGAAAGCGGCAATTGCCGTATAAAACCAAAAGGTTTTGTAATCGATTTTAAAGGTGCCGGCTGCAATTGGGTTGATAATGCGAAGTCCGGGGACTAAACGGCCGATTGCAATTGCCGTGCCGCCGTGTTTTTTAAACCAACTTTCCACCTTCTTCAACTTTTCCGGGGTAAAGCGAATATATTTGCCGTATTTTTTAACGAGCGGATTTCCGATTTTTCGGGACACGGTAAATAGGATTGTTGAGCCAATAAGTGTTGCCAATACGACTGTTGGAACAATAATGAAATAATTCGATTTAGGAAGAGCCGCCGCCGCGGCAATGAAAATGTCGCCAGGAATAGGAATTGGAACACCGGCTTCTTCTGCAAAAATTATAAAAAATAATCCTAAATAAGAATATTGTGATAGTATTTCCATTAAAATAATAATACACGAAATATGAAACTTTTTGTTTGGGATTTCCACGGAACGCTTGAGAAGGGAAACGAAAAAGCGGTTTTGGAGATAACGAATAAAATTCTTAGGGACAGTGGCTACGACCGCCAAATGTCTGTAGATGAAAACTCAACTCTTTACGGTAAAAAATGGTATGAGTATTTTCAATATCTTTTGCCGAAGGAGAGTTTGGACAGGTGTCTGGATCTACAAAGAAAATGTGTGGAGTATGAAAATAAGCACCAGGATATTGTCAGAAATTTTATTAAACAAAATGATTATGCCAATGTGGTACTGTCAAAAATTAAAGATGCAGGTCACGACCAGATTTTAATTACCAATACTGCAAAAGTGGCCTTTATGATGTTTGTGCAAATTGTGGGGATAAGTGAGATTTTTCCAATCGGTAAGAAATCTTTTACTACAAATCTGCATCAAAAACATTCAACTTTAACTAAAAGGCAAGTTTTGGAAAATTATTTAAAAGGCAAAAATTTCAATAAAATTATTGTTGTAGGAGATAGGGGATCGGATGTTGAACTAGCCGGATTTGTGGGTGGAACTTCTTATTTATATGCGCACCCCGGAAAAGATTTTTTTGAATGTCTCGCTGACTATAAAATCAGAGATTTAAGGAAAATTTTGGCAGAACTTTAATTAGTTTTAGGAGTTTTCTTTTAGAGTTTCTACGATTTTTTCTAAATTACCATCCATAACGCCTGCTCTTCGATAAGGATAATGAGAAATAGGCCGAAGTAAGAATAGTGTTAAAAGGATAGCACATAATATTAGTTAGAATCCTCTTTGGTTAGGGGGCTTTAACTTAAAAATTTTAGTTTTATATCCGGAATATTCACCAATTATTTTTGAAGAAAGGGAGTTTTTTTCTAAATATTGTTCTGTGTAATCAGGAAAAACAAACAAAGCGTTCAGGACAATGTAATCGGACGAATTTAGGATGCCTCTGTATTTATCAAGTTGTGTAGGGCCAGGCGGGAATTCGTAAAATTTTAAACCATTCTTGCCTCTTAATGCCAGATAAGGATCGGGAATTACGGACAAAAATACAGTGCTGTTTGGTTCAATGTTTTCCGAAATGTTTTTTGTGAAGCTGGCGAAGTTAAAATTACTGTTGTAGATAATCATTTTTGAAAAAATGATATTAAAGCTTATAAAGGCGATTATGAGGAGCAATGTGTAAATTCCTGTTTGTTTTATGATACCCGACTCTTCCTTTGCGTTTTTTAAAAGTGATATCAATATCAAGGCTAAAAAGGGTTGAAAGTAAAGAAAATACCATTGTTCTTTGCTGAAGATTACTGTGGTAGCAGAAATAATAAATCCTGCAAGAAGGAAGTAATTTTTTAAGCTGCGATTTTTATAGACATGGAGTGCAAAAATGAATAAAGCGATTAAACATAAAATGATTAAAATTTGCCATTGTCCGTCACCCCATCTATGTAATACCCAAGATTTTACAGCTGCTTTTTTAGCAAGATGCATTTGCATTTGCGCTATGAAAATATTTAATGTTTTTATAATTGTCAAAAACCATATTACAAAACCTAATGCTACAGGGAGCGAGAAAAATAATATTGCATTAACTTTTTCCCGAAATTTTATACTGGAAAGTAAAATTGATAAAGCAATTATTGCCGGTGCAAGAAGCGCAATTACATGAGACAAGATAGCCAGTGAACAAAAAATGCCGCTACAGAGGTAGAGTTTTTTGTTTGTTGAGTTTAAGGCATTTAGAATGATTAAAAATGAGCATAGGATGAAAAAGAATGCAAGGATATCCATTCTTCCAATTCTTGATGACTGGTTGAAGTTGGGATCAATGGAAAGTAATAAGGTGGCCAAAGTTGCGTAATAATAGGTGTTGAAAATATGTTTTGCGATCAAAAAGAAAACTGCAAGCGAAAAAATTCCTAGTAGTAACGACAGTGCCCTAACGGCAATTATTGAGGTTCCAAAAGTGTTAGTCCAGATTGAGAGGAAATAGGAATACATTGGAGGTTGCCAAACTGCATATTGCGACATTCCTGGAATTGTATCCTTAAACAGAATGGTCGAAAAAGTACCTTTAGTAGAAAAGTTATTTGCAATATCCAAAAATATGCCTTCATCTGGCCAGGGCAGGGGGTCTTTAAGATATAAGAGGCTTGAGAATATTAAAAATGGGGTTATTGCCAATAGGAAAAGCAGTACAATCTTGATTTTCTCTTGCCATTTTTGAGCCATGTTTTATCTGACTAAGATAGAGTATCTTACGAATTGCTTAATCCGTCGCGTTTTCCAAATGAATATCAACTGATTTTACCAGTATTGATAAATTTAAGGAAATCTTATGCTGAAGTTATTGGCTCTTTGGTTCGGTTTTTAAAGTATCGAAGATTTTTTCTAAATTACCATCCATAACACCTGCGATGTTGCCCCAGGATTTGCCAATTCGGTGATCTGTTACCCTGTCTTGCGGAAAGTTGTAGGTGCGGATTTTTTCACTGCGGTCACCGGTTCCAAGTTGTGTTGATCTGGATGCTGAAAGTTCCTGGTGAGTACGTTCTTCTTCCAAAGCGAACAATCGGGCACGCAAGATTTCCATGGCGATTTCGCGGTTTTGGGCTTGGGACCTTTCCGTTTGAGCTTTGACAACAATGCCTGTTGGGATGTGTTTAATACGGACTGCCGTTGACACTTTGTTGACGTTCTGGCCGCCGTGGCCACCAGACCGGAAAGCTTCAAATTCAATATCTGCAGGACTTATAACTACTTCTGTCTGGCCGACTTCTGCTAAGACTGCAACAGTTGCAGTTGAGGTGTGAATACGGCCGGAAGATTCTGTTTTTGGAACGCGCTGTACCCTATGGACACCGGATTCAAATTTCAGTTTATCCCAAACATTTTTACCGCTTACCTTGTAAACAACCTCTTTTATGTTTCCGATTCCGCCTTCGTTTTTGTCCAGTTCATCGACTCGCCAGTTTTGGGAAGCAGCGTATTTGGTGTACATGCGGGCAAGATCACCTGCAAAAAGCCCGGCTTCATCGCCGCCGGCTGCAGCCCGGATTTCCAAAATTACGGAGTTTGCACCCGGTTGCCCTTCCACAACTTCCGGTTTCTGGTAAAGCGCATTTTCAAGCTGGTTTTTTTGCTCTGTCAGATTTTTAATTTCTTCAGCGGCCAGATCTGCCATAGAAGGATCTGAAGCAGCTAGGTTTTCTGCATCTTTGATTTTTAATTCCAGATCTTCGATTTGTTTTTTCAGATAATCGCTCATAAGTCTAAGGTATCAAAAGTTATAAAAGCATCAAAGGGATCAAATGTGAATTGGTAGCTAAGAGGCGGCTTGCTTTTTGGCAAGCTCCAACATTTCTTTGAGGGATTCCGGCCTTTTTCTTTCTTCTTTTTCCTCTAATTTTTGAGTTTTTTGGGCAATATGAGCTTTTGCGCGTTCCTGGCTTTTTTGGAATTTTTCAACACGGCCAAGTGTGTCCACGTACTTCATTTCGCCGGTGAAAAATGGGTGGCATTTGTTGCAAATTTCAACCCTAATTTCGGGCATAGTTGAGCCGGTTGTAAAAGTGTTGCCGCAAATGCAGACGACTTTGGCGTCATCAAAGTATTGCGGATGGATATTGGTTTTCATAGTCCTGGTATTTTACCAAATAAGGTTTTTTAGTTCAATTGACGTGTTTTTGGTGCAAAATATGATTCTTGCGATGATGTTCTGCCAGGAAAACTCCCACAACAATTAAAATTGCACCAAGGGAAAAAGATTGGGTGATTTTTTCTCCCAGAAGCAAAATGGAAGCTATGATGCCGGAGATTGGGTCTACGTAGAAGAAAAGTGCTGCTTCTCCCGCGGGAAGAAGGGATAGGCCTTTTTGCCAAAAGTAAGACGCCAGGGCAGAGGCCAAAAATACTCCATAGAGGATTCCAAATAGTCCTTCAATATTTACCGAATTAACCCAGGTAGGATTTTTAATGAATTCAAAAGCCGAAAATGGCATAAAGACAACTGCTCCTATTGCAAACATAAAAAATGTCAGCTTTAAGGCGGAGTATTTTTTTAGCAGCTTTTTGGCGTAAATTTCATAAGCAACAAAGGCAAACGTGGCGCCTATTAAAAGCAGGTTTCCTGTTGCTGCTTTTAAGTTGAGGGACAGAATTGGAGTTCCGACAATTACAATTGTACCCAAAAAAGCCGTTATTGAGGCTAATACTAATCTTAATGTAAGCTTTTCTTTTAGATAAAGATGGGCGGCAAACAAGGTTATTATGGGGACTGCTGCCGTGATAATTGAGGCATTTATAGCCTCTGTTAGCTCGAGACCTTTGAAAAACAGAAATAAGTTAATGTTGGTTCCCAAAAGCGTTGCAACTACTAGCGTTTTTAAATCTTCTTTTTGGATTTTTAAATCTTTGACAACAAAGGGCAGAAATATGGCTGTAGCTAAAATTTGACGGATAAATGCAAGGGTAAATAGGGGAACCTGCGTTAAGGTCACTTTCATAATCGGGGCTGTTGCACCCCAAATTACGGTTGCAGTAACAAGAAGCAGGAAGGCAGGCTTAAGCTTCATCAATTGCTTCGATTAGGCGGTCGATGCCAAAGGAAAAACCAACAGCAGGAATTTGGCGGCCGGCAAACATGCCGATTAGGTTGTCATAGCGGCCACCGGCACCAATTGATAAAGAGGCTGGATTGTTATCTGGCTTGAGTTCGAAGATTGATCCAGTATAGTAGTCAAGACCTCTGGCGAGTGTGGGATCAAAGAAGAAATCTTTGTTTTGTTCAAGTCCGAGTTTTTCTAATGAACTAAATATTTCTTTTGTGTTTGAAGACATGGTGGTTTTATCTATGTTAGTTAAAGTTTCAATGTCAGATTGAGCAAAACCTTTTTGCTTCAATTCTTTTTTAAGTTCCTCCTTGCCGACCTTGTGGATTTTGTCGATTGCTCTTATTATGTCGATGTGTATGTTGGAAAAGACATTGCGGTCATTTATGGCCATTTGGGCCTTTGCAAGACCAAGGCTTCTTGCTGATTCAATTGCTGCCTTGATAATTTTTGCATCTTCTTCCAAACTGTCCGAGCCGACAGTGTCGAAATCGAATTGGGTGAATTCGCGGTATCTGCCATGTTGGGGGTTTTCGCCGCGGAAAACCTGGCCGATTTGATAACGGGAAAAAGTTGGGTTAAGCAGATTTTGGTTGTTGGCAACATATCGGGCGAGGGGAACAGTTAAATCATACCGAAGTGCAAGTTCACGATCTCCGCGATCTTTAAATTTGTATATCAGCCTTTCTTCCTCACCATATTTTCCGGTGAGGGTTTGTGCAAATTCGATAGTTGGTGTTTCTAGGGGAACAAAGCCAGCATTTTCCAAAACGTCCTCAATTTTTCGGATTAAATTGCGGCGTTTTTTGGCAAGATCGGGATTTATATCTCTAAATCCTTTTGGTGTCGGCGGCGCTTTTTGCATAATACAAACTTAATCTTACAATAATGGTTTTAGAATTTCTATTGCACCCAAAGCTGTTCGAATTGCACGATCAACACTTATCCGAGCTTTTTTAGTATTTAGGTGGGTTCCAGGAATTGAGAACCTAAATTGATTCTTGACAATTTGATCTAGTGGTTCCGGATTGTAGTTTACGGCAAGAACCGCACCGGAAAGTACGTTTCGCATTGTTGATATCAAAAAAAGCGGTGCACATTCCATTTCTGAAGACAACAGGGGATAGTCCCATTTTTTCATTCTTGGGTTTAAATATAGTTGTCCCCATCTTTTAAAATTTGATGACTTGCCATAAAATGCATCGTGCGTTCTGTTAATTCCGACGTAATAAGGAAATTTTTGGTTTTTTGCACTTTGTTCAAGAGCCTGGATAACTTTATAGTTGGCGACTGCTGGAAATTCTGGAGGCATATATTCTTTTGTAGTCCCTTCCTCTCTTATTGAAGCTGTTGGAATAATTACTGATCCGACTTTAATTTCTTTTTTTAAAGCGCCACCACATGTACCTACCCGAATTAAAATTTTAACGCCTAAATTTATGAGTTCTTCTGTGGCAATAGCAGTTGAGGGACTTCCGATTCCAGTAGATGTGACCGTGATTTTTATAGCACTGTAGTATCCAGTGTAAGTTACAAACTCACGGTTGCTGGCGACAAGTATTGATTTCTTAAGATATTTCTGAGCTATTAATTTTGCCCTCTCAGGGTCGCCTGGTAGCAGGACAATTTTTGAAATATCTTGTGGTGAGCATAAAATGTGAGGTTGTTTTATCATTTTCCCTCCTGAATTATTTGCTCAATTAAATAGAAAGCCCCATCGGCAATTGTTTTGTTTTGTGGTGCTACAAGACCGTTTGTTTCTGCGATAATTTTTTTGTAAGCATCTGTTGCATTGCCAACCGCACAATTAGTTACTATCCTACCAAGATTTTGCATCGAATCGTTTTCGGTATCACCAATCATGTAATATCTCAAGTCTTGTGGGAAACTTTCTATAAACAATTGCACTGCTTTCCATTTTTGAATTTTTGGATTTTTTACCAGACAGCTGCCGATTTGAGGGTAACTTTTAACTATCATTTTTTGGCTAGGTGGTAGTATTTTTTCTACTTCTTGAACGAATAGTGCTTTTGTTTCCTCAGTCTTTTGAACATCAATCGATAATATTCCGTTGTTGTCGGATTGCCTTATATATATTCCAAGACTTTCTTCTCTCGCAGAGTTGATTAAATATATAGTTTTGTTTTTTTCATTAATATTTTTTGTTGTTTGTATGTAAGGTGTGGCGTTTAGCCGGTAAACAACAACGTTTGGTTTTTGATTTAGCTGATTTTCAATACTGTTTGTAAGGTTTTGAAAAAATTGTGCTCGGCTTTCTTCTGTATAGAGTTTTATATTTTGTTGTGGAAGGTATATGTATGCTCCGTTTTCGGCGATAACAGGTGAGTTTGCATCAAATTGTTCAGCATACTGGGAAAGTGCGATGCTGCCCGTGTCAGAAACTAAAACAACCCAATATCCTGCTTGCTTTGCACTTTGGATTATTTCCAGTTTGCTTTTATTGGGTGGAGTAAAGTTGTTATTTTCATCAAGCCAGACTCCGTCGACATCAGAAAATATAATCCCTTTTTCGGGTTCGCCAATTATTTCCCGCAGGTTAACTGTCCGAACTAGCTCTATCATACTTGCCTGAACCTTTCTAAAAACTCTTGTAGTTGTTTTGGATTTTTAAAATATTTTTCAGCGTAAGAAATTTTTGTTTCATCGTATTTTGCGTCTGAACTTATAAGACAGGAAAGGCTGTTTATCGGAGGATTTTTTGCGTAATTTCCTTTTAGTGCGAGACTTGTTATCGATTGATTTATATCTTCGCTTAGGTACGCACCAAATACGCAAATCCAACTAGCAGTTACTATATTGGATTCGTAATCTATTAACTTAAGCTTGAAGGCAAGAGTGTCGATAGTTTGTCCAGATGCAATAACGTCATCAACAATTACGATGTTTTTTGGAAGTTGATCTGGGAGATTTCCGTAATCGATTTTCAGGTCAAATCTCCCAGGTTTTATTTTTATTCTAGTAGTGGGCAAATAAACAGCCTTAGAAATGTCAAGAAATTCTTCTGCACTTTTTATGTACTCACTTACAACGCGAGCTCCGTTTCCAGGGAAAATATATAGAGGGTTTTCTATTCGAAGATTTTTTATCAAGCTAACTAATGCTCCGGTTTGTTTTCTTGCATCGACAACCTGGACCGTGCTTTGGGAGATTTCATTTAATGCCCTGACCTGATTGTTTAATTCCTCATTACTTCTTTGGCCTAGTGGATTTACATCTTGGATTATTATTGAACCATCAACTAAGCATGCCTGAGCAAAATTTATTTCAGTGTATGCTTCCGAAAAAGCACAGGACACTGACATACTTGGTACTAAATCTGAGAGATCTGGCCTTACTTTAAACAAGAGTCGGACATCTTGAGCGTCAAAATCTCTTTCTCCTTTGCCAAGAAATTTTTGCCTGTCTTTTGGCCAATATATTTGTGATAGATTTCTTTCCATGGTTTTTCTCCATTAAAAAACCCGCCGATTTGGCGGGGTGAGTTTCTAAAATTTGCTAGGTTAAATCACTCCGCCTTAGGTGGGGAGTTGTGATGATTTATCTTGATTTCTTTTTTGTTTTTCATTTAGATAATCTTTTTATTATTAACTTATAGCCGCCCGTTCCGCTTGTAAGCCATTTACTGATTCTGGCAATAGTGGTAGATGACATACCTGTTTCTTTTTCTATTTTTTTATAATTTATTTTTTCCGCCAACATATTTGCTACCTTCCAGCGGTTGGCAAATTCTTTTATTTCTTCTTCTGTTAATAGGTCCCTTATAAACCTTTTTGCTTCGTCTGGAGTTTGAAGAGCCAGAAAAGCCTTATATAACGATTTTGCTTCCTTAGAATCTTGAACTGACATACTTTATTTTGCTAAAGCAAGACTATGGTAGCACTTTATCTTACTAAAGTCAAGTTTTAGGGAAGCAAATAGATTAGATCAGCTGTGTCGTTTCCTTTTTCGTCTTCGTAATAGATGACGATTGCGTTTCTGTCTTTTACTACCGCTTTTGAATCAGCCTTTTGGTCTTTGTCGATAAAACTAGAGTTTGTGTTGGTGGCAATTTTTACGGTTTTTGACTGGCCGGTTTGCTGGGCGGAGAAATTGTTTTTTGAGAGAGTAGTCAAAATTTTGACAATTGCCCAATGTCTTTGGTTTTGAGGCTTGTCGTCTCTGGAAATATTAATGTTGTCTGCTTCCAGCTGTCCTTCGGTGATGTTTTTGCCTAAAGCAATCATATAATCACCAACTCTTATATCCTGATCCTGGGATTGGCTGGCGACTCCCGGCAATTTAGGAATTGCAACTTTGGCGTTTTTAGCTTGTTTTACCGTTGCTTCACCTGTTTGTGTAGTAAGAGTGGTTGTATCTTTAAAAATGCTTTTGACTAAGCCTGCCAAGACTGTAGTATCTTCAGTTTTTGCCTGTGCAACGTAGTAAGTTAAATTGGTAGCTGCAATTTCTTTAAGATCCGTACCCAGGGTTGAGAGGCCGATTAAATTAAGTCCGTCATCCAGGTCAAGGTTTGCCTGGAATTTGCCGTTTGCATCTGATTTTAAGATGGTGTTGATGGAGTTTGAATAAAGCAAAATTATAGAATTTGGCAGTGTCTGGCCCTGCAGCTGAAATTTGTTAAGTGCCAGAACTTTATTTGTTTCGACCGTAATTTTTTGAGCTTGGGTTGCAGAAGGAGTTGCACTTTGATTTTGGGCTTGAGGCGTAAGCATCTGGTCATTTGCTGTAAGGCCTTTGGGCTGCCTTTGCCAAAGCCAGTATATAAGAGAGGGGATAGCAATAATCAAAACTATGGCCAGGATTACGGTTTTGGTCGGGAAACCTTTTGTTGGCATTTTCGGATTTAGCTTAGCATAAAGCAGGCAGCCTGACAATTGCGAACTCGCATGAATTTTTTTTTTGTGATAATATCAATTGCTAGCAGCAATTATGGTAGACATCTGGTTTCTTGGACAAGCTTGTATTAAGGTCAAAGGCAAGGGTGCCACACTTGTTTTTGATCCATATGACTCGAATTTTATTGGTTTAAAACCCTTAAAAACCGAAGCCGATATTGTTTGCGTGACTCATGGCCACGGTGACCATAACCACCTTGAAGCGGTTCGCGGAACAGACGGAAAAGAACCGTTTGTTATTAATGGTCCAGGCGAATATGAGATTTCCGGCATAAACGTTGTTGGCGTTGACAGTTTCCATGATGACGAGCAAGGGGCAAAGCGGGGCAAAAATACGATTTACCATGCAACCGTTGATGATGTAAACATTGTTCACTTGGGCGATTTGGGGCAAAAAAAATTAACGCAACCGCAGATTGAAGAACTTTCCGGATGCGACGTTTTGTTTATTCCCGTAGGTGGTGGCTATACAATTGAAGCAAAAGATGCACCGGACATAATTGCCCAGCTTGAACCTAAGATAGTTGTGCCAATACACTACAAACTGCCGGGACTAAAAGTTGAATTGGCGGAAGTAGCGGATTTTTTGAAGGTAATGGGTAAAGAAAACGTAGAGCCCGTAGGTAAACTTTCAGTCTCCCGTGATAGGCTGCCAGAAGAAGTTGAAGTTGCTGTTTTAGCAGCGCAACAGTAAATTATCAAAGTTAAAATGAAGCAGAAAGTTAACTCACTGCGTGTGCCTCCACAGGATTTAGAAGCCGAAAGATCGATTTTGGGCGCTGTGCTTTTAGATTCGGATTCCCTTGTTTCAATTGTTCAAATTTTAAAACCGGAGCATTTTTACAAAGAAGCACATGGCGATATTTTAGGGGCGATTTATGACCTTTATGAAAAGCGCGAGCCGATTGATTTAATAACTTTAACTGCCGAGCTTAAGAAAAAAGGGAAGTTTGACAAGGTTGGCGGAGCGGCATATCTAACGGATCTTGCCTCTTTGGTACCAACAGCTGCCAATATCGCCAGGTATGCCCAAATTGTTCGTGACCACTTTGTGAAGCGTCAGCTTATCTCAACAAGCACAAAAATTTCCCAGGCAGCTTTTGACGATAAAGGCGATGTCAGGACACTTCTGGACGAAACGGAACAGGCTGTTTTTGCGCTTTCCCAAGAGCAGATGCGCCAGAACTTTTTGCCACTTAGGGATGCTTTAGCTGAGAGTTTTGACAGGTTAGATGAACTTCACAAAAAAGCAGGGGGATTGCGCGGAGTACCTACAGGTTTTTGGGATCTGGATTCGAAACTGGCCGGTTTGCAGGATTCAAATTTAATAATATTGGCATCGAGGCCAGGTCAGGGTAAAACAAGTTTAACCTTAAATATTGCAGCCAACGTGGCTGTTCGCGAAGGGCTTCCGGTAGGTATATTTTCTTTGGAAATGAGCAAGGAAGAGTTGGTGGACAGGTTGTTAGTTTCGCAATCCGAAGTAGATGCCTGGAAACTTAAGACTGGAAGGTTAGACGACAATGATTTTGACAGGTTGCAGGAGGCGATGGGGGTTCTGGCGGACGCACCGCTTTTTATCGACGACACGCCTGCTATAAACATTATGGAAATGAGAACCAAAGCGAGGCGTTTGCAGGTAGAACACGGACTTTCGCTTCTTATTGTCGACTACCTTCAGCTAATGCACGGAAGAAATTTGGAAAACCGGGTCCAAGAGGTTTCGGAAATTTCGCAGTCTCTCAAGAATTTGGCAAGGGAGCTTAAGATTCCTGTTTTAGCCTGTTCTCAGCTTTCGCGTGCAGTTGAACAAAGGGGAAGCCGAAAACCCCAACTTGCCGATCTTAGGGAATCCGGAGCTATTGAGCAGGACGCAGACGTTGTGATGTTTATTTGGAGACCGGATCCGGAAAATATTGAGCAGGTAAAACTGGATATCCAAAAACACAGGAATGGTCCAACCGGCGAAATAGACATGACGTTTAAGGCGGACAGGGTTAAGTTTTACGGAACAGAAAAGCAAAGAATTGTAAGAGAGCCTAAAAAAGTTCAAGTCGAAGAAGCCGGGACTGCCGCTTTAATTGAGTAATTCCGTTAATTTTGGAAGGTTACCGTACGGGGAGCTGATACCGAAGTGTTACCAGCTTCGTCGTAGGCCTTAGCTAAAAGCACATGGGCTCCGTTTTGGTATTTGGAGGTATTAAAGGAGAAGGGAAGTGTGAAGTCGGTTTTTTCGCCAATTACTTTTTCGTCCAGTAAAAATTCAACTTTTATAACTTTACCGCTTTGACTAACGTCTCCGAAAATAATTGCAAGTGTTGCACTTTTTAGGGAAAAATCTTTTGTTGCCGTAAACTCGAAAATGTTGTCGCCCGTTTTTAGTTTCGAGGCTTCAAAATTGTATGTTTGCTTTTGGGTGTCGGATTCGGAAGTGTTGAAGCTCGGGCCGCAACTTTCCTTGGTTGCGCCGGTTAGTGCGATTTGGCACTGATCTTTGCTAGTGATGCCATTTGTTTCATAAAGAAGTTGAGCGGAGGTGGCTTTTTTAAGGTCATCGGCAACGTTTATTGTTACAGTTTGCAATTGGGCGGGTGTGACTTTTAAGTCGGAAACCGAACCCTTATATGCCTTTTGGTTAATTGTGTTGTCCGCGACAAATACGACAACATTTGATTGCCCTTTTAGGCTATCTCCGTTTTGGGGCTGAGTGATAGAAATTTGGGGATTTTCGGCATCGTTTACGTTTGCGTATTTAGATTTTTGGTTTTTGTTTAGAACGTAAGCTATCGAGGCTGCAGCCAAAAGAAGGATAAAAAAAACCAAAAAGATTTTTTTGGGAAATTTACGCTTGTCTTTTATGACAAAACGGATTTTATCTTCTTTGGTCATTTTCGGGAATGGGTTGGAAGCTGTGGCGCCCGGAATTTGGGGAACAGAATCGTTGGAGATTGAATCTGGCATAGATCAATTAAAGCATAGAGCGGGTATTAAGTTAAGACTATTTGGCAATTTCCAGAAGGCTTTCGAGGGCGATTGGAAGCTGGGTAGTGCCTGTTGAGCCCGAGAAATGGCCCATATTGTGTTCTACAATGATTTTGGAATTGAGTTTATCGTGGAAGTCATCCTGATTGTCCAGAGGAACGTATGGGTCGTTGTCGGAAAAGATGGCAACACTTTTAGTTAATATATTTTTCACTTTATCAAAGTCAAGCGAAGTTGTAAGCCAGGGATTTGCGATTTCTTTTGCCTCTTCGCCTTCCAATTTTGTTAATCTTTTGAAAAAACCGGCGACAAAGACGGCTCCGCCAACTTTTGTATCGGCAGGCAGGGTGTCGAGGTAACGGGCAATGGTAGAACAACCGATACTGTGGCCAACAAAATAAGTATTTTCGTCGGCGGTTCCAACTGTGTTGGCAAGAGCCGTGACCCAAGGTTCAATTTTTGGAATTTCCGGTTCGGGTAATTGGGGAACAGTGACTTGGAAGCCTTTTTGCTTAAGCTGGCTTTTTAACCACGGAAACCAACCCTCTTCGGGATAGCCGTCCCAACCATGAACTATGATAACACGTTTTTGCATATTAGTGGCCGGGGAGGGAGTCGAACCCTCACGGGCGTTAAGCCCATACGTTTTTGAGACGTAACTGTCTACCAGTTCCAGCACCCGGCCAAATTTGCACTCATAAGTTTTGGTTTTAGCTATTGGCTAAAACGTTTTTGAAGTAAACTTCAAAAAAAGATACTTACGCGTCTGCCAGTTCCGCCACCGCGCCTAGACTGTTGCAAATAAAAGCTTGTCTATTATATGATTTTCGGAAGGTTAATTCTACAAAAAATGGCTAAGGAAATAATAGTTGGCATTAACGTAGCGCATCACGAGGCGTTCACGAGAGCTGTTGAAAATAATCCGCAAATTGATCATAGAAATTTTAACCCGCACTTGGCCATGCGTTGTACGATAGCAGATGAATTGAATATGAATGGGTCTGCCCAAGTGAGTGCAGATGTTAATGGGGGGCCGCTTGATGTACGTGTAAATGGAAACAAAATTGATCAGGGTGGCGCAATAACAAGGCCAGTCTTGGAGTCTGTTATTGAGGTGTATTGCCCGGGACAAGGAGCTAGAATTGCATCGGCAATGCTCAATAAGGGCACAATACTTTCACTCCGCAGACCTTGATAGATTTAGCCGATTGAGCTATCATTTGTAGTTAACGTGACAATCCAAGAAATTTACCAGTTAGCCCTTAAAATGGGAATGGAGGCCGATCCTCGTGGCAAGGAGGGAGTTCAAGCATATCTAAAGCGCCAGAAGCAGGAATATGACCAGCTCCCGAAAAGTAAACAAGAGCATTTTGATGTAGAGACCTTAACAAACCCTTATTCGGACACAAGAATTTTGTATGGTGACGGGAAAAAGAAGGTTAAAAAGGTAATGGCGGGTATTGATTCCAATGGCGCGGAAGTTCTTTTGTTCGACCGGCTAAACCAAAAAGGGATGGGCCTGGATCTTCTAATAGGTCATCACCCAACAGGTCATGCGCTGGCAAGTCTTCATGAAGTTATGGACATTCAGGTAGACACTTTTGCCCAAAGCGGTGTTCCCGAAAATGTTGCTTATTCGCTATTTCGTGAAACAATGGGAATGGTCAAAAGGAAATTCGGCCCTCTAAACCATTCGCAAACGGTCGATGCTGCAAGGCTTTTAGATGTGCCGCTTCTGGCGCTTCATACTGTTTGGGACAATATAGGTGATGCGTTTATGCGTAAATATCT
This sequence comes from bacterium, assembly GCA_021813125.1. GTDB lineage: Bacteria > Patescibacteriota > Microgenomatia > Curtissbacterales > GWA2-41-24 > JAKAJD01. The sequence goes on from JAKALT010000005.1 coordinate 33,426, forward strand.
GCTCGGTAAGAGTTATGGAACTGTTGCCGATGTTTTGGATGCAATTTGTGAAATTCCGGAATTTAAAGAAGCTATAAAGGGTAAAGCCGGTCCGAGTATTGTTTCGGGATCCGACAAAGCTAGAACCGGAAAAGTAGTTGTTTCTTTTACCGGTGGGACTAACCCTTCAAAGGAGCTTTACAAAGCGCTGGCGGAAGCAGGAGTAGGTACGTTAGTTGAAATGCATATTCCGGAAGATTCGGTGCAGGAGCTCAAAAAATCCCACATAAATGCGATTGATGTAGGGCACATGGCAGCCGATTCAATTGGAGCCAATATATTTTTGGACGAGTTGGAAAAGCAAGGAGTAGACGTAGTCCCTGCTTCGGGGCTTATTCGCGTAAAAAGATCAAAATCCAAAAAGAGTTAACTTCTCATGATTTCCGTTACAGAACTTAGGGCTGGCACCGTTTTTGAGGAACAGGGAAAATATTTTCTTGTACTCACGTATGAACACATTAAGGTTGCGCGCGGTTCGGGAACCGTAAAAGTTAAAGTCCAGAATTTAGAAAGCGGTGCAAATATTGAAAAATCTTTCCAGACAGGGGCCAGGGTTCAAGATACCGTTGTAGACCGCAGGAAAGTCCAATATTTATACACAGACGATAAAATTCATGTAATGGACATGGAAACTTATGAGCAGTTTGAACTGGACAGGAAACTGGCCGAAGATCTTTCTAAATATTTAAAAGAAGGTTTGGAAATTACGCTATTTTCAGTAGAAGGAAAGCCATTGTACTTGGAAATTCCCAAAATTGTTGATTATAAAGTGGCTCAAACCGGGGGATCTGCTCGGGGCAATACTGTAGGCGCAAGTTACAAGGATGCGGTTATGGAAAACGGTTTGGTTGTGAAAGTTCCGCTATTTATCAAAAACGGCGAAGTGATTCGGGTGGATACCAGGAGTGGTGATTACGTCGAGAGAGCAAAGTAATCAGGGATTTGTTGCGTAAAGTGATTCAGCAAGTTTTATCAGGTCTTTTTTTGGATAACTACCCATTTGTTCACCCGCTGGTATGACTCTGATTTGAATTATTATTCCGTTGCGGTAAATTCTTAATTCCTTATCCAGGTTGTTCTGTTCGAGAATATTAATTGCTGGATAATCATTAATCTTCATTTCTTCCAATTGGATATTGTATGATGGTCCTTCAAATTGCTGATATCTTTTTAATTCTGCAAGATCGTGACTAAAGAGCTCGGTGTCTGAAAAGTTTTTAACTGGTTTGAGTTCTCTTATATCAAGTTCATCATCCTGATTATTTCTGAATCCTCTCTGATTGTCGAGCCACCAGCCTTCGTAACTTAACCAGCTGAAATCTATGCCGTTAACACTTCTGTAGGGTTTGAGAGTCTTATTATTTCTATTGTCATTGGTCATATTGAAAATCATTTTTTTGTTAGCAAACGTTCCGTAATTTGAATCGTATAGGGGCATACCACTTTCTTTGATTATGACCTGTTCTCTTTTTGCCCCGGCTTTTTGGGCATTTCTTGTTGTAATACTTTTTACTGAGGCAATAGTTGGTATGAGTGCAGAAATAATAACGACAAGAATGAGAGAAAATGCAACTGGGAGTTCTTGGAAAAAAACAGGAATTGATGCAGAGAAGGGAACTGTTATCACGAAGACAGCAATTAAAAAGAAACCTGCTGCGATGCATCCAAGTTCTTCGCAAGTGTAGCTGACATAAAGTGTAGCTAAAGTCAGAAGGATCAAAATTACAAAAAATATTGAGAGTACTGTGAATTTAGCCCGCGATTGGTAGGCTGCTATTGATAGGAGATAACCTACAAATACAGCAATTATCATAGGCAGAATAAAAACCTGTAATGCTCCTTTCAGCATTGACGAATTAAAAAAATTTATTCCGATAATGCTATTTAGGATAAGGATCGTAGCAAAGGATAAGACACAACCTACAAAGTAGATAACTGTACTTTTTAAAATATTGCCGTTGTTTCCCATCTAGTCTGTCCTAATAAGAATATAGCACAAAAGGAATTAGAAATTTGCGGCGAAGGCTTGGGCGAGATGGCAAGGTCGCCGAGACGAAAACTATCTGGGTTGATACCAGAAACGGGGATTATGTTGAGAGAGCGAAGTAAACTCCAAGTTCCAAACTCCAAAACCCAATTTTAATTTATCTGTAAGCGAGGACGGTTGTTATGTTACTTGGGCCACCAAGAGCAAAGAGAACTAAAAGTCCAACTATAACTACTTGTGTAACCAAGCCCCAAGGAAGCTGCATACGGGATTGCAGTTTGTGGCCGAGGTAATCCATCCAGGAAAATGGTGGAACCTTAAAATTAAACATCCAGCTTGGAGCTTCAAGCCAATCAGGAAGCTGAGCCGAGATTACCATTGTAAGTAGATAAACGGGTTTTTCAAATGCCAAACCCCTAAAAAGAATTGCAACCAGTGCAAAGCCTAAAAGAACGTCGAGCACTGCTTCTATTTTCAGCCTGAAAGCGGTTTTATTTCGGTGGTTTGTGCCGGCATCCCAATGGGGAACAAGATCTGCTAAAAAGTGAGACGCGATAGCAAGTGGGATTCCGATTACGGGATTGGTGATTTTTGCGGCCAGACTTGCCCCAATTAATGCATGTGAAGTTGCCGTCATTTATGTTTTTTGGACTGCAGGCTAATAGCAGTAGTACAAGGATCAATATATCATATTTAAGGTATTGATCAAAGTATTGGAGTGCCAGGCAAAAGGGCAGGTCTTTTGTCTGGGAGGTAACGAGTTTTTATCCCAAGGTCAGGTCTTAGGCATAGTAAATCCTTGTAAGGCCTGACCTTTGTTGATAGATTCTGTTTAATTTGGGCCTGCCTTTGGCATAGCCATCTTGGTCTTGATGAGAAGTTGGATGTTTTCTATAATATGATTCCTATGTTGCTCTTTCCCCCGAAGGTTTTGGAAATTTTACTAAACCCGATTGGCATTATTTTTGCGTTTATTTTTGGCGCATTTCTGTTTTGGAGATCTAGCCGTTATGAACTTGTTGACTCGCAGGATATTTTTGACGTGATCCTCCTTTTTTTGCTTGGAGCCTTGTTTTTGGGAAGGGTAGGGGATTTTTTAGTAAGGCCTGATCTTTACAAATGGTCCTTTGCAAGACTTTTCTTCTTTAATGTTTTCAGGGGCTTTGACTGGTACTTGGCTTTTTTAGGTGGGGCATCTGCCGTCTGGTTTTATATGAAAAACAGAAGAGAAAGTTTTTGGTTTGTTTTTGACCTGGCGGCGGCTCCAATTATTTTTTCCCTGAGTTTATATTTTACAGTTGTTTATGTTATTGCAATTTCCGCGAAAGGGTTAACAGCTAATTGGCAGGGGCTGATTCTAGCCTTTTATTATTTTATTGTTTTTTGGGCTTTAAAGAGACTTGAAAAGAGGAAGAGGCATAGAGGGTTTTTTGCGTGCATGGCGATTTTTTCTATTGCATGTTCCAGCTTGGCTTTTGGCATTTTTCCAACGTCAAGGATTTTTACAGGGTACGTAACATACCAATTTATCTGGGGCTTTTTAATGTTAATATATGTAGTGCCCAGTTGGTATATTTTGGCCAAGCGAAAAATATCAAACGATTTCAAAAGTTTCTTTGCGGGGATTTTGCTTTCCGTATTTAAGACTAAGCGGGTAATTTTCAGCACAAGAGAAGCTGATGGTGTGGCGAAGGTAATTGTTCTTTCACCATTCACATTGGTAAAAGGTGCATGGTTTCTAGTAAAATTAGTAAGTCGTGAGGTGGCCGGAGGGCTTTTGGATTTTGTTCACGCATTAGGAATAGGAAGATGATTGATATATCAAAAATTAGAAGCAAGGTTGAAAAACAAAGGAATATAATCCTCAAAAAACTTGGGAGAATTAAAGAGGAAGACCCGTTCGCTTCTGAGGACAGGTCTCTTATAGTCGAACCGGGGACAGATGCGGCAGTGCTTTCGGGGCACGAGCGGGCAGTTGTTTTGGAAGACAGGTTGAAATCAGACCTCAAAGAGATTGAATCGGCCCTGAAGAAGATTAAAAAAGGTACCTATGGTTTGTGCGAGAGGTGCGGTAAACCGATTGACGCCGGAAGGCTTGAAGTTAAACCGCAGGCAGTGTATTGCCTGAAGTGCGAGAGTGAAATTGAAACTAAAAAATAGACTCCTCCTAGCCTTCGTAGTTTTTACTATTCTATTTTTGGATCAAGTGTCTAAGTTTTTTGCCGATAATTTTTTTCAAGTTGCCTGCAACAAGGGTGGCGCATTCGGTTTGGGGGGTAATTTTGGTTTTATTTCGGGATTAGTTCTGGGTATAGTTTTCTGGCTTATTCTGCAGGAGAAAAAAGCTTCGAATATACTGGGTTTGTCGCTAATTTTTGGCGGCGGTGTTTCTAATTTTCTCGACAGGGTTTTTATTGGCTGCGTCAGGGATTTTGTGGATTTGAAATTCTTTCCAAATTTTAATTTGGCGGATAGTGCGATTACAATTGGGGCGTTTTTGATATTTTTTAACCTGATTTTTCGAAGGCAGGATGCTGATGAATCTTAATATTATTTTTGAAAATTCCGATATTTTGGTTTTAGACAAGCCATCGGGGCTTATTGTAAACAGGGCCGAAACGACAAAGGAAGAAACACTGCAGGATCAACTTGCAGAATACTTTCAGTTAAAATCCGGTGATTTTGGGATAGGGGAAAGAGCGGGAATAGTTCACAGGCTGGATCGGGAAACATCCGGCGTCTTGGTTATTGCAAAGACCCAAAAAGCGTTTATATATATGCAAAATGAATTCAAGGAAAGACGTGTTAAAAAAGAGTATGCAGCTTTGGTCCATGGCAGGCTGCGCGAAAAATCGGGAGTTATCAAAAGCAGGATAGCGAGAATCGGAAAATTTGGCAGATTTGGCAACTTAAAAGAGAGGGAAATTGGTGGCCGGGAATCGGAAACTGATTTTGAACTGGTGTCCAGCTACCAGTATCCGGATTTCAGTTTGGAAAAAATTGCCCAGGATTCGGGCTACAATAAAAGCAGATTAAGATATTTGGGGAAGAACGCTCTTGATTATAGTCTGCTTTCGGTTTTTCCAAAAACAGGCAGGACACACCAGATCCGCGTACATTTAAAATCGATTGGGCATCCGGTAGTTTCGGATTCAATTTATGCTCCGTCGAAGCTTTTGAAATTTGATCTTTTGTGGTGCCCGCGACTTTTTTTGCATGCAAAAAGTATTTCTTTTTCCGACCCTAAATCAAAAAAGATTTTAAATTTTAAATCCGACTTGCCAAACGAGCTTAAAAATGCGATGCTTTTTCTAACGATAAGTTAAATGGAAGCAAGGCCAGATTAAGATTAAGGTCAGGCTCTTGCACTTTGACTATCACAGGGTTAAGGCCTGACCTTTGCTAAGGCCGAAAAACGAACAAAAACTGCCTATGCCACATTTGTTTTTTCAAATCGCGTCTGTTTTGGTTTTGGCCACACTTTTGGGTATTTTGGCAAGAGTTTTTAAACAGCCGCTTATAATCGCCTATATTTTTACAGGGATTATTATTTCCTATGTTGGATTGTTTCGCGAGATAAGCCAAGGAGTTTTTGATTTACTTTCAAATTTTGGCATTGCTTTTCTTTTGTTTTTAATCGGAATTGATTTAAGAATTGAGGATTTAAAGTTTGTTGGCCGGGCTGCAATTTATACGGGTTTAGGGCAGATACTTTTTACGACTTTGGTGGGTTTTGTTGTCGTCAGCGCTTTAGGTTTTTCGATGGTGCCAGCTTTTTATATTGCCTTTGCTATCACTTTTTCCTCGACTGTGATTATTGTTAAGCTTCTGGCCGAAAAAAACGATTTGCAATCTTTGCACGGCAAGATTGCTGTAGGTTTTTTACTGGTACAGGATTTTGTGGCAATTTTAACGTTGATGGTGCTTTCAGGTTTCGGCAAAGGCGGCCAGATTCCAGGAGCGGGGGAAATTCTTTTGATTTTTGCAAAAGGAGCAGTGCTAATTGCCGTAACATATATTGTTTCAAAGTATGCATTAAAGTCGATTTTTAGACTGGTTTCAACCTCTGTTGAGCTTTTGTTTGTTGCCGCTATTTCCTGGGCGTTTATAATGTCAGCGCTGGCGGAACAGGCAGGATTTTCGGTTGCAATAGGAGCGTTTTTGGCAGGCGTAGCAATTGCCGCATCCCCGTATAGGATTCAAATTTCCGGAAGAGTGAAGCCGCTTCGAGACTTTTTTGTAGTGGTGTTTTTTATCCTTTTGGGATTGACCCTTTCCAAGGGAACATCCGGTCTTGTGCCGTCACATATCATTATCCTTACCTTATTTATATTGATTGGCAACCCGCTTATTGCGATGGCCATTATGATGACTTTGAAATTCCGAAACCGGACAGCCTTTTTGGCTTCGGTAACCGTCGCGCAGGTTTCTGAATTTTCCTTAATTTTGATGGCAACAGGTGCAAGGCTTGGGCAGGTTACTTCTTCCGAAGTTGCGTTAGTTGCGGCGGTTGCAATTACAACGATTACTCTTTCATCCTATCTTATTTTATATGGGGATAGGATTTACAGATTTATTAGCGCGCCGATGGCCAGACTTTTTCCGGAAAAACAACATGATCCATATGTTGCAAATCGCGAAAATTTAAAAGACCATGTGGTTTTGGTCGGGGGCGAACAAATGGGTTGGGATATACTAGATTTTTTGAAAGGCAAAATTTCCGACCGTGACCAGATAGTGGTTGTGGACTTCAACCCAAAAATTTTCAATTCACTTAAGGCTTCCGGTTTTAATGCTGTTTTTGGTGATATTTCCGATCCTGAAGTTTTAGAGGAGTTGGAACTTGGACGCGCCAGACTTCTTATTATTACGGACCCGGATATTTCGGACAGCCATCAGATTATCGCCTTTGCAAGAGAAAAAAATTACAAGGGCCCGGTTATTGGAACCAGTTACTGGATTCACGATGCCGTGAAACTTTATGAGATGGGTGCGGATTATGTGGTCGTGCCGGAAACGGTTGGCGGGAAACATATTGCCAGGATCCTTTCGGAGCATTGGGATAATTTATCCAAAATGAAAAAGGAAAAGAGCAAGCATTTTGAGGAACTTCTGGCGCATAAGATTTTCTAGTGTTTGTAGGTGTTGCAGGGGCCTGATAAAATGAAATAGAGGTAATTTATGGGATCTTTCGGTGAGTATTTTATATCAGCAGGTCGCCTTGGCACCTTTCACCCCGTCAGACGGGGTTTCAGTCATGCCAATGGCGCTCCTCTGATATAAAAATAGGTTATTTAAAAAGCAGTAAAGAGTTTGTAACTAAAATAGGAGAATAACGTATGGGGTCTTTCGGTGGTTTTTATAAAGGTGAGAAGAAAAAGCAGAAGAAAGAAGTTTTAGAGAAGAAAGCTTCGCATATTCCGAAAGTTAATGTAGTGCCGCAAGTTGAGATAATCGGCAGCAAAAAAGGGAAGTAGTTTTTTGCTTTTTAAAAGCAGTCGGGCAGCAAAGTAAATATTTATTGCATGACCCGACAAGCTCCATATAAACGGAATGAACCCAGGAACAGAGGAACGCTGCTTTCTGTTTTGATCTGTTTGGTCCTTGCCCTTCTAATTTTTTCAGGACTACTTAAGACTTTTAAATTTCCGGGTCACAACAGTTCTAAAAGCTACAGCTGGGATAAGCAGTCGTCTTTTGCAGTTGCGCTAGAAACCGAGCCCCCAAGCGTTTTGGTTTTTCAAAAAGATCCGTCAAGGATAATTTTTTTGACCGTTGACAAAAACTTATATTTTGAAAGAGGAAGTTTAAAATCTATAAAACAAATAAGTTCGGCAATGCAGGGAAGAGGCAAGGAGTTTTCGGATTCAATGTCGCTTGTTTTTGGAGTCCCAATTAAAAACTATGTAAAATTTTCCAAAGTGCAAGGAATGGATAATTTATCTGCTAAGCAACTGTTTAAAAGTTTTGCATCATTGGGTACGCCTTTTGTGATTTTAACCGGCGGGAAGCCCTCGTATGTAAAGGACACAAATATTACTCGTTCAGATGCATTAAGCCTGTGGTGGCAAGCTAAAAGCTTAAGTATAAATGATATAAAATTGGCCGATCTTTCCGGTATGAATGAAGAAATACTAGCCGGCAATACAAAGGTGTTGGGGGCCGATACTTTATCAATAAACCGCGAAATAGGGAATTATCTAGACAACCCGAATATCGAGAAGGATGGTTATAAAATTATAATTGTTAACGAATCACAAAACCCATACTCGGGTGTAGTTGCAGCCCGGTTTGTTTCGGTTGTTGGTGGAAATGTGATTTCGACTGAAGATGGGGCACAACGCCGCCAAAAATGCCAGATTGTTGTTGATAAACCTGGGGATTACACACCCTCTTATTTGGCAAATATGCTTGGCTGTGATATAAGTAATCTCGAAATTAAGGGTCCGAATGGCCACGATAAGGCAATAACAATTTACCTTGGCCAGGATTTTTCTGAAAGGTACTTTCAATGATCTTTGTAATACTCGGCACAGTAGTTTTGGTAGCATCGTTTTTGATTGCCCTTGTTTCTCTTTTAAAAGAGCAGAATAAGGTTGGAGATACCGACGATGTTTCGGCAAAGCCACAAAAAAGCCCAAGTGTGGGTAAGAGTGGGGTTAAAGTGGGGCCAGTTGCGGTAAGTACTACCATAAGCGAGCCAAGCGTAGACGCATCAAAACCGGTGGTCGGCAGAGAACTTTTCCCCTGGGAAGAAGGGAAGTATAAGGCTGCAGGTCCAGGAGTAGAGGCGGACAGGGCCAAGGTAGAGGCTCTACGAAGTCAGCTTGCCGAACTTAAGAAGCAGGCCGGGGTGCAAAACATTGACCGCCGGCCGTTGCAGGAGGAGCCGGCAGTGCCCGGGCAAGTTGAACCTCGGGTGGAAGCTCCGCTTCAACAGGAAGTGCAAATTCCGGCGGAGCCTGAAGAGCAACTAATAGTTCAAAAACCGGTACAAAGGCTCACCGGTGAAGTTTCTATTTCAGATTTAAAGGGTCAATAGCCTCAGGCAAAGGCCAGGTGTTTTTCTTCGTTGTGGTTTTCAGCAAAAGAGGGCTGATTTGTGAATTTATTGGACCTTTCGATTTCCCGGATAAAAATAGTAAGGCTTTTAGTGGTTGCGTACTTGACGAAAACTTCGTATTTGTTCCCACCGGATATGAAGCCGATTAGCTTAAACGAAAGGTCGTCCGGGAGTGCACCAAGATAAGTTCCGTCTTCCCGTGCGATTGCAACCGAATGCTTTTTGGGAAGGATTGTTACCTTGTCTCCGCAATTAAGTCCCGCCAAAATGGAGGGGGAGGCCAGATTCAGAAGGTTTATAACCTTTGTTTTGCCGGGTTCAAAAACAAAGATAGCTGAAAGGTCACCGGTGGTACCATTGCCGTTTGTGAAGGTTGCGATTTGGCCATCACCCTTGAGTTTTGTGATTTTCTCCTGATTTTTCTTGGCAATTACGTTGTAGGGGTCCAGTTCCAAAACCTTTTGGTAGGTTTTATTGGCCTTTGTGACTTGACCAAGACAGCATTGGGCCCGTGCCAGTCGGTTTAAGGCGGGAACGTTTTGGGGATCCAGTTTGACGATTTTATCGTTTATCTTTGCAGCCTCTTCCCAGTTTGATTTGAGGGCTTGCTCTATAGCCAGCTGGCTTAGCAGGTCGCAGTTAGTGACATTCTGCCACTTGCTTTGATCGATTGGAAGCATAGCAAGTAAATTAGAACATCCCTGCAAAGTAGTCAATAAGTGAAAATAATGACACGTTTTTGAATAAATTGAGTACTCGCCTTGTTCAAAAATGTTTTTAGAAGTTGTTTTTTGGAAATTTGGGGAGTATATTATGTGGCTATGGCAAGCTGAGATAGGCTTAATCCTACCCCGACTCAGTTTAGTGTGGGCGTAACCTTTAGAGAACTTTACGGAATGGCTGGACTAGTCAGACGCGAGGAATTAGTTGCACAGATTCGAAGAGAGATTGACAAGACTCAATCCAGAAATGCAATTTGGGCGGAGGAAAGGTTAAAAGAATTAAGGGTTGCAAGAAAGGAACCTCTTTTGGACGTAGTGGTTGCAAGCGAAAATGGTGATGTAGTCCATTCGCTTTCAACATATCGCTCCTATGCCAATAACGCTCAATTAGCCCTAACAGTTGATGATCTGGCCGCGTTTACTAGGCAAAATGAAATGTTTGCGTATCCGATCACGCCAGAAAATGATACCGTATTGTTATGGCATCAGCGCGATGATGAGCGGCTACAGCATGTTGTCAAGAACAGATTCGGCCCGGTCGATGTTGAAGATTACGCTGTTAACGGGAATAAAACTTGCGTTAGGATTGCGAGAATTAGAGGCGGTTTAATGGGTAAGGGTAGATTTGCCGATGTGAATGTAATATACGGCAGGCTGGGGTTTTGGGCTAACCGTAAGCTTGCAATGGGAATGAATGGGGCCAGGACTTTAATTGAAAGAGCCTATTTTAAACAGTCGGAATTACTTGTCCGGGATGCGTTTGTGTCGCCACTGGATCGTGATGAGATTTCGAAAAGAGGTGGGGTGCCAATGGGTTCAAGGCAGCTTGGGGTTGATGTTGTCAGGGTTGACGCTTCTAAAACGCACAACGATTTTATTGCTAACGCCTTAGAAGGAACGTTAGAGTTTCCATACCCTGTTGTTTTGGGATACTCTACCTTGCGGCAATGGAAGGGTGAAGTTCCCGGGCGCAGGTAATTTTCAGTTTTAATCTGCTATATCTTCCTCTGCTGACGCAGAGCGACACATATAAGATTGTTCTAAAAACGAGACTGATATATAATTTTTTCCAATGAGCGGACATAGTAAATGGTCAACGATATCAGCCATGCAAATTTATTTAATTAATATAAAGGTTTATGGAAGCATCCTGATATTGTGCTCAACAAAAGGAGATTTATATGTCAGGTCATAGTAAGTGGAGCACAATTAAACGACAAAAGGGCGTGACGGATGCTAAGCGCAGCCAGGCTTTCACGAAAATGGCAAACGCGATAACTATTGCCGTCCGTGAAGGCGGTGGTGATCCTGCTTCTAATTTTAAATTACGGCTGGCAATCGATTCTGCTAGGGCTGTTAATACGCCGAATGTTAATATCCAGCGCGCAATTGATAGGGGTCTGGGAAAAGGTGGAGCAGCGGCGATAGAAACCGTGGTCTACGAAGGTTACGGGCCAAGTAAGGTGGCAATTATTGTGGAGGCGGCAACAGATAACAAAAACCGCACAACACCGGAAATCCGCGGAACAATTGAAAAAAATGGTGGGGTATTTGCCTCACCGGGTGCAGTTTCCTGGATGTTTAGTGATGTCGGAATGATTACGGTTGTCAAGGATAATAAGTCACTCGACGATGTTTTTGAGGCAGCGGTAGAAGCTGGGGCGGACGATGTTGAGGATAGCGGGGAATCGGTTGAGGTTTATACAAAACCACATGATGTTGAAAAGGTTAAGAATGCACTAGCGGAAAAAGGGTTTACAATCCAGGGAGCGGAACTATTTAAAAAACCTACAACAACAGTTTTAATTTCCGAAAAAGCGCAAGCGGAAAAAGTTTTGGCATTTGTAGAAAAGTTGGAGGATTTGGACGATGTGCAAAAAGTCTACAGCAACTTCGATATTCCAGAGAATTTGCTTCAGTAAAACTTGAAACGTTAGAGTCGTTTGAATATATTAAAAATATGCCAGAAACACAGGAAAGCGAAAGAAAAGTAAGAGTTATCCCATTCGGTGAATTAGATCCGCAGGAAGCTGCGCATTTTATAAATTGGGATCTTGAAAATGTTGAAAGTGAAACAAGAGGAGATCATACATCTGTTATGACCCGCGAAGATCAGGGTTATTATGCCGGAATGTCGCTTTGGAACAGTCCTGAAAAGAAAAGGGTTTCATTTGACTCAGCGAACTTTGATAACAGTTTTCATATTAACAGCCCAGAAACGGTTGAATTTGATGATGAAAAAAGAAGTATTAAAATCATTGGTGAAGATGGTAAGTATCTTCTACTGACTCGGGGTTCAATTGAATTTATTGATAATAATGTAAGATATTCTATTGATTTCTCAAAAGCGGCAGTACCACCACCTAATTCATATTAAATTGGTAATTCCTTAATTGAATGAGATCTACAAATCCATCCTAAATTCCAAGCCCCATTTTTTGGGAACTTACTTTTTAGAATTAGGGAGAGATTTTTGCAAATATTTATCTGCCAAGAACATTACAATCATTGCAACAATTACTGCAAACGAAAGTGCACCGTAAGATTGAGCTGGTTCTAATTTGGGGAGCAGAATACTAAATACCCACATCACTACTACCATGGTTATCCAACCGATAAGCAAATCAATGATAAGTCTCATTAAGTTCTTCATAGTTTTAAATTATTACAAATCCATCCTAAATTCCAAGCCCCATTTTTTGAAGCCTAATTTTTCGTAGAGCTTGTGTGCGTCGGTGCGGTCGGTCCCGGATGTGAAGAGGATTTTATAGCAGTTTCTGGCACGGGCAAGTTCGAAAATTTTATCAAACATTTTTGTGCCGATACCCTGGCCGCGGGTGGACTCATCGACCACCAAACCTTCCAATAAGGCATAAGGGCGACTCCTAATTGGTACTTCTATATAATATATGGCGGCTGTTGCTGCGACTTTTCCAGATTCATCCCTGGCTACCAAGACATCACAGGTATCGTCGGCAAGCTGTTTTTCTAAAGCATCTCTTGCTCCGTCTGCAATTTTTTCGGTGCGGTAAATTTGGGTTTGAAGATTTAAGATTGCGTCGATGTCAGCAGGTGTTGCGATTGCTATTTCCATGAGGATATTGTAAATGATTTGCCCACAACAATCCAAGTTTATGATAAAATTTCCAGGTGAAGTTATACGAATTTGAAGGCCACAACCTTTTTTCAAAAGTAGGAATTGCGAGCCCTTTTTTTGTGGCTTGTTCCAATATGGATGAAGTGGAGCAGGCAAGAAAGCGTTTGAAATTCCCGATAGTTGCCAAGGTTCAGGTGCTTTCCGGCAAGCGCGGAAAAGGCGGGGGGATAAAGATTTGCACAAACGAAAAACAACTAAATGATTTTTGTCGTGGAATGTTTGGAGCAGAATTTAGTGGGGAAGGGGTACGATTTATATCTCTTGCCGAAAAAGCGCAAATCGAGGGCGAATATTATGCTTCCATAACTTATGACACAACTTTGAAAATTCCATTTCTTTTGTTTTCCAAAAGCGGGGGAATGGATATAGAAGAGGTTAAAAAGAATTCACCGGAGGAAATTTTAAGGTTTGACATAAACCCTTTTTCGGGTCCAGACAAAACGAATCTTTCAAAAAAATTAAAAGACGAAACGCTGGCGGATTTCTTAATTAGGCTTTGGGATGCGTTTATAAGATACGATTGCCGGCTGGTTGAGGTTAATCCTGTCGCAAAGGTTGGAGACGATTATCTGGCTGTTGATGCCAAGATAATTTTGGATGATGCAGGCCTTGCAAGGCATCGAGATTTGGATGTATTGCAAAAGGGTTCTGCAGGCGCTATTCCGACGGAGCGGGAACTTGCGGCCCGAAAAATCGATGAAGAAGATTATCGCGGTAGTGCGGGTTCGACATTTATAGAATTCGGCGGGGATATTGCGGTTTTGGCGTCCGGCGGCGGCGCATCACTTCTGGTAATGGATGCCCTGTCTGAAGCAGGCGGAAAACCTTCTAACTACACCGAATATTCCGGAAATCCGCCGAGAGAAAAAGTAGAGAAGCTTACAAAAATCACATTGTCAAAAGAAGGTCTAAGCGGCTGTTTGGTTTGCGGGGCTGTTGCAAATTTTACGGATATTTATGAAACGCTGGCGGGTTTTGCCGATGGACTGGCGGAAGTAAAACCGAAACCTGATTATCCGATTGTTATTCGTCGCGGTGGGCCAAGGCAAAAGGAAGCTTACGAAATGCTGGAGAAGTTAGCAAAAAAAGAAGGTTTTGATATTCATCTTTTTGGGCCGGAAACACCGATTTCGGTTGCATGCCGGGAAATGGTTAGGCTTTCTGAGAAATTCAAATCCAGTGAAAAAGGTCAGGCCTTTTTACAAGAAGTATCAAAGGTTAAGGCCTGACCTTAACAAAAGAATTATGGCTATCTTAGTTAATTCAGAAACTAAAGTTTTGATTCAAGGTATTACCGGAAAGTCGGGTTTGTCGGCGTGTGCTGATCTTTTAGACTACGGAATGCAAGTTGTCGGCGGTGTAACGCCGGGCAAAGGCGGACAAGTTGCAATGGGGCTGCCGGTTTTCAATTCGGTTCGCGAATTAGTTGCGGCACTTGGGCTGGTAGATTGTGCAATGGTCAATGTGCCGCCACTTTTAACTTTAGATGCGGCAATGGAAGCAATAGATGCGCAAATTCCCTTAATCCATATTTTTGCAGAAAGGGTTCCGGTACTGGATACTTCTAAAATATTATTTCGTGCAAAAGAAAAAGGTGTTCGGGTTTTGGGGCCGAATTCGGTTGGAGCGATTTCGCCGGGCGAAGGGAAGGTTGGCTCAATCGGCGGGCCGAATGCCAAGATAACTTTTAGTAAAGGCCCGGTTGGGGTCATTTCCAAGTCCGGCGGTATGTGTTCGGAGTTGGGTTCCATGATTACCAATGCCGGTTTTGGACAGTCGACAGTTGTGGGTATTGGCGGCGATTTGCTTGTCGGGACAACGTTTGTAGACGCTTTGGAAATGTTTGAAAGTGATACTCAAACAAAAGTTGTTGTGATGTTTGGGGAAGTAGGAGGTAATGCGGAAATTGAAGCGGCGAGATTAGTTGCGGTAAAGAAATTTACGAAACCTTTGATAATATTTCTGGCAGGGAAGTTTGCGGAAAAGTTGCCGAAAGACACGGCACTAGGGCATGCAGGAGCAATTGTCGGACTTGATTCGACGATGGAGCAAAAAGTTGCATCAATCAAAAAATCCGGAGCAATACTGGCCGAAAATTTTGAAGATATTCCGGGAATCTTAAAGAAAGTGATTAAGTAGTTGCAGATCGAATAAATTTCTTATAAATATCTGGAATATCCAAATTAAGTATTTCCTCAGGGGTTAACCATTTAAATGCAATATGCTCACTACTCAACTTAACGTTACTAGTAATGGCCATTGCACTAAATCCTATCATTACTGTAAAACAACCATCTTCTTCTTTAAATGAAGTTATATCTATTGGTCTGACATCAGTTACCTCAAGATCAGTTTCTTCTTTAATCTCTCTTTTTATTCCTTCAGTTGGATCTTCATACTTGTCTAGTCCTCCTCCGACCAAATCCCATCCCATAGGCCGGCTGTAATCTTCTTTAAGCCTTTGAAGGACTAAAATTTTCCCATTATTATTAAATGCCACAGCTTTTAGGGATATTGCGACTTTTGAGGAATGCCACTCCTTAATTTTCATAGAAAAAGTATATCAGAAGTTTATTGGCTTTGTTTGCGGAAATCGCCAACACTAATAGGGGTCAGACTCCTAAAATTTTTAAGGTTGGACAATATAAGTGCTTAAGATATAATAAATTAGCTAATTTGCTATGGCAAAATATAAAACATCGATTTCCACCCATCACAACGGCAAGCCGTATGTGTATGGATACGATTTGACCAAACTTGCCGAGTCACCTTCATTTACGCGCACAATTTATTTAATTTTAATGGGCAAAATGCCGGACAAAAATGCCGAGCGGATGCTGGATGCGATTTTTACCATTGCAATAGACCATGGAGTAGAGCCATCTTCTGTGGTTGCCGCCAGAAATGTTTATTCGGCCGGGTCACCTGTTCAGGCGGCTGTTGCTGCCGGAGTTTTGGCGTTTGGCGAATTCCATGGTGGAGCAATAGAGCAAACGATGGAGAATTTTAAAAAGTGGCAAAGCGTTGGTGCAGCCGAAATGGTTGCGGATTTTGCAAAGCGGGGAGAGAGGGTAAGCGGTTTTGGCCACAGGCTTTATACTGTTGACCCAAGGACCCAAAAGCTTTTGGAAATTGCCAAAAAGCTCGGGTTCTACGGAAAATATGTAAAGTTTGCACTGGAGGTAGAAGCGGAGGTTTCCAAAGGAGCGAAGAAACTACCGCTCAACATTGACGGGATTTTCGGGGCACTGCTTCTTGAGATGGGATTTAATCCCAAAGTAGGAAAGGGAATATTTATAATTGCAAGAACTCCGGGAATCGTTGCCCATGTGGTTGAAGAAGCTTTGCGGGAAAAGCCGGTAAGACGTCTTGATGAGTCGGAAGTAGAATACGACGGACCGAGGGTTAGGGAGTAATTCATGATAATTTTTGGTATAGATCCTGGAACTGCAACTACAGGCTATGGGGTTATTGATACCCTTGTCACAACTTCAAATAAACAATTTCAATTAATCGAATACGGTTGTATTGTTACTCCCAAAGAGCAAGAGATGCCTATGAGGCTTTTGAGTATTCAGAACGATCTACATAGGCTATTAAAACAGCATAAACCCGATTGTGTATCTATTGAGCAATTATTCTTTGGAGTAAACTCCCGGACCGCAATGACGGTAGGGCAGGCAAGAGGTGTAGTGCTCTCGACGGTAGCATCCTATAGGATACCAATATTTGAATATCAAGGACTCCATGTAAAGCATACGATAACAGGGTCGGGGAAGTCTGATAAAAAAGAAATCCAGAAATATGTGATGAGGTATTTAGGAAAAAGGAAACTGGAAAAACCAAAGGTCGGGTATATAGATGATGCTGCAGATGCATTGGCGGTTGCGATTTGCCATTATATAAAGGTATCAAATGTATCAGATGTAGAAAACGTTTCGATAAATCGAAATACAAAAGTATCGAATGTATCAAAAGTTACAAAGGTGTCCAATATAAAAAAGGGGGCAAAAGTGTCAAAGGCAAAGAAAAAGGGCAGGCCTTAACGTAAAGGTTTTGCTTGTCCAAAGGCCTGCCTTTATGCAGGCGTATATCAAATGGTGTAGGGAAGTGAAGCTAAATATATTTCCAAACCCGATTAAATCGGTTTCAAAGATAACAAAATACGAAATAACCAAGCGGCAAAGGTTTATTCTGATGTCGTTTTTTTTGACCGCGATTTTAATTGCAGCCCAAACGGTTTCGGAATCTGTGCGCTACCAGGTAATGGTCTTTTTGGCATTTGCCACAACGCTTCTTGCGGTTTTTGCCCTTTGGGGTGAACTCTCCGGCTTAAAATATTTCCTGCTTCTATTGCTGCCTGTTTATTTCGTGACAGGTGCGACGCTTTTTTACTTTTTACTGCCTGTTCGATGGATAACACGTTTACCGTTTGCTTTAGCATTTGGAATTTCGGTTTATCTTTTAATGCTGACTTCCAATATCTATAATGTGGCGGCAATACGAACGATTGCGCTACTTCGGGCAGCGCATGCGGTTGGACACCTTTTTTCGCTTGTCGCTACCTTTTTTTTGTTGAATGTTTTATTTTCGCTCCATCTTTCGATATTTTTGACAGTTGCGGGGGTCGTTGCGGTTTGCGGACCGATATATCTTGTTAACTTATGGTCGTTTGGGCTTGAGGATTATATTACCCAGAAGGTTTTTGGGCACACTGTTGTTTTTACCCTTGTGACGGCGCAAGTTGCTTCTGTTTTTGCTTTTTGGCCCTTGGCACCTATCAACGCTTCGCTTGTGGTAATTACAGCCATGTATGTACTTTTGGGGCTAGGGCAGTTTGTGTTTCACGAAAAGTTAAAGCCCAGAATAGTTTGGGAACATTTGTCTGTAGCTCTCGTCGTGGCTGTGATTATTATGATCTCTTCAAGGTGGGGTGGATAATATTAAGTGATAAGTGATAAGTGATAAGTGATAAGTGATAAGTGATAAGTGATAAGTGATAAGTGATAAGTGAGGCCTATAGTATCTATAAGGGAAGAGGTAAATTTTAGTCTTTTTTCTTCTAAAATGGAAAAACTCCCAGCCACAAATTAGCTTCAAATATTTTTCAAGAAAAAGTGGGGATAGAAGAGATGGGGAAGAGGAATGGGTGATATAGTGTGATATAGTTATAGTTTTGCGAAATCGTGAAAAAGGGTAACGTGAAAATTACAGAACTATGTAAATTCCCGCATTTAAACATAAATAAATATGTATGGATGCACTGGAAGGACAGAGGACTATAAGGCTTCTACTCTACGTAAGAAAGTCTTACATTTCTCATTGGCATGCCGACAAGTTAATTGCTAAAAGGTTAAAAAGTGCCGTTTTAGGCTTTTTTGGGGAAGGGCCATTTTTGAAGCGATAAGTGATAAGTAAAAAGTGATAAGTTATTTTATTCTTTTATAATTTTCCTCCCTATATTCCCCATGGTGGGGGCCAATTTCCTATTAGCTACTGCGTCGCACAATGATACTTTTGCGACGCGAGGTGAAGCTGAGAGAGGGGGTCGAGTTTATCAACGTTTCGAATATTTGCTGAGTTTCTTATTTTTAACTTTTTGTAATTTCTCTGCTTTTTCATTTTTCCCCGTTTTTTCATCGCAGATCAATTTCGATCCACTTATCCCCTTTTGATTATAAATAGTTCTTTTTAGGGTTAGATTGATTAGAATTGATCCACAAGCAGTAGCCCATTTATCATCTATGTTTATAAAAAGCCGTTTTAGGGGCTATCAGCGGCTCGGCGTGGCTAAAATGTGGCTAAATATAGGTAATTAGGCAGCAATTTCAGCTATCGGCACGAAAGTTACAGCAGGTTTTTTATTAAGGTAATCTTTAAGGCTTGTAAATATACTTACAGTTGTTCGTCTGCGGTTTGGTAAATTGTTTTGGCAAAAAGCTACTGTTGATTCGATTAAAGTGTCATCAGTTATGGTGTCGGTATCAACTTTAATTTCTAAAAGCAATGTTGGCGTATGTCCGGCACCGAATTCGGTTTGGGCAAAAGCAGTTGTAAGATGCGTAAATTTGTGACGGCCTTCTGCGATTTTTATCGATGCATAATTTGGGCCTTTTAACATATAAACCAGGTCCAAGCGCTTTCTTTTTTTAGCCCTTGCTACTGCCTGATCAGCATTTTGCAAAACCGCCTTGTCTTCTTCGTCCACGTTTAAAAGTTGATCGCCAACTGTTTCTTTCATAAGCTATGATTTTACCACAAAATAGGGACTATTACTATAGGTTAATGAAGATAGAGGGCTAGGAGATTGGCTCTTAGATGTTGCTCAGGATATTAGGGTTCCAATTTTTTCGCCTGAGACGGCTTTATGGATATTATCCTCTTTGTCTAAATTGAAAACGATTATTGGTATTTTGTGGTCCTTGCAAAGAGAAAGCGCGCTGTTGTCCAGAACCTGGATGTCGTCGCTTGATAAGGCTTGGGAAAAAGTTAAGTGGTCGAATTTTTTGGCTCCCTCGTGCTTTTTTGGGTCTTTCTCGTAAACGCCGTCAACTTTTGTTGCTTTCAGGATAACATCGCAGCTGGTTTCAAGGGCTCTTAGGGCTGCGGTTGTATCGGTTGTAAAGTAGGGGTTGCCGGTGCCGCCCGCGAAAATGACAACTCTTCCCTTTTCCAGGTGGCGGATGGCGCGGCGTCTTATATAAGGTTCGCAGACATCTTTTATTTCGATTGCCGAAAGAACCCGGGCCGGCTGACCCTCTTTTTCCAAAGCGGCTTGCAGGGCCAGAGAGTTCATGATGGTTGCCAGCATGCCGATGTAGTCGCCAACTGTTCTTTCCAGACCGTTTTCTTCTGCCGAAGTGCCGCGGAAAATGTTCCCGCCGCCGACAACTGCTGCGATCTGGGTACCGTCTTTTTGAGCCTTTATTATTTCTTTAGCAAGCCAGGTTGTGAATTTGGGGTCAATTCCGAATTCGCGGCTTCCCAGAAACATTTCTCCGGAAAGTTTTAGAAGGACGCGTTTGTATTTTGGCGTGTCTGCCATTGAGTTTTATTATAACAGGTTTTACTCTGAAGAGTCAAATTACTATAAGATATATTTTAGGTTGATTAGCTTTTACGTCGCACAATTTTGATACTGACTTCCCTACTATTTGATTTCGAATTTGTAGACGTCGTACAATATAGTTATGGATCTGCCTGCCCTGGTTGGCGAATTTTTAGAATATTGCGAAATTGAACGAAACCTTTCCCCTCTTACGATACGCGATTACCGGCATTATTTGGAATTTTTTTGTGAATGGTCTAAAGCTAACTCCCCTATTTTGAGACCTCAGGATTTAACTTTGGAGGTTGTACGCAAATATCGTGTTTATTTAGCCCATTACAACAGTCCAAACGGTAATTTACCCATTAAAAAGGTAACGCAGAATTATTATGTTATTGCACTAAGATCTTTTCTGCGGTATTTGGTCAAAAAAGATTTGAAAGTAGTAACGCCTGACAAAATAGAGCTTCCAAAAACGGAATCGAGGTCCCTTAAGTTTTTGGACCGTGACCAGTTGGACAGGCTTTTGGGGCAACCGGATGTCTCAAAAGAACGAGGGTTGCGGGATAAAGCTTTAATGGAGATGTTGTTTTCGACAGGGCTTAGGGTTTCGGAGCTGTGCAGGCTTAACCGAGATCAGGTAAATTTGGAAAGGCGCGAGTTTGGGGTAATAGGTAAAGGGGGCAGGGCGCGGGTAGTTTTTCTTTCGGACAGAGCCTGTTTGTGGCTTGAGCGTTATCTTTCCAAAAGAAGCGATTCTTTTGGGCCGCTTTTTATCCGCTATTCGGGGAATATGGATCCGACTGTGAATGGAGAAAAAATGAGGCTAACTCCCCGGTCCGTGCAGCGGCTGGTTGATAAGTATGTGCGGAAAGCTCGTTTGCCCGTCAAGGCTTCCCCGCATGTTTTGCGGCATTCGTTTGCAACAGACCTTTTGATGAACGGTGCCGATTTGAGATCGGTTCAGGAACTTTTGGGGCACAAAAACGTGGCTACAACGCAAATTTATACCCACGTTACCAACGCGCAGCTTAAGGACGTCCATAAGTCGTTTCATAGCGGGAACAAATAATGAATTATGCCTGCCTGCCGGCAGGCAGGAATTATGATTTATGAATTATGGATTGTGGTAGCCAAGGGTTAAGGTCAGGCCTTTGTCTCGATTCGCCCAAGTTAAGGCCTGACCTTTTGCGGAGTCACAGTTTTACTTTTCTGGGTCTTTGTTTGTTATACTTAATTTAGGAGTGATGCGGGTGGCATTTCGCTTTAGGTTTTTGCGGAATAATTATTTTTCTTCCAGTTTTATTGTGGCATTTTTCGTGCTTTTGGCAGTTGGTGTTTGGTTTGGACGTTACCAGACAAAGCTTTCTGCTAAACCGCAGGTAATGGCTGCTTCCGTCGGATTGCCCGATAAGACGGTGCAATATAATATGCCGGTTTTAGTATTGAGGTATTTCCCGACAACAGACGGTGTAAATCTCGATTCTAATGTTACCGGAGTTGTCTCAACCCTTGCCGATATTAGGTCGCATGTCGACACAATTAAAAGTGAAACTCGAGGTTTTCTTGAAGAAGGCAGCAAGTTCCACGGATACAAGGATCCGAGTGCCCAAGCTGGCCTTCATTACAGCTTTATAGATGATAATGAATATTTAACTTCCCTGTCTCCGGGTAATATTATTAGCGGTGGTTGGGGTTATACTTCAGCGCCTACCGTGACTTTTTCGGGTGGAGGAGGTACTGGTGCTATGGCAACGGCTACAATTACCTCAAGGAAAGTAAGCGCCGTGACAATTACAAATGGCGGGTCCGGTTATACTTCAGCGCCTACCGTGACTTTTTCGGGTGGAGGAGGCAATTATGCTAATGCTTTTGCAGTTGTTTCGGCAGGCTCAGTATCTTCTGTAGAACTTATTCATTATCCGGATTACGCGTCTATGATGAAAAACATTAATATCTGCAATTACGTTGACAATCTCGGCCTGAAGGAGGTTTGGTTATTTGGTTACCACTGGGGTTCAATAGCGCCGGCCGAATCATATATGGCAGGCCCATACGGGAATATCGCTAACAGTTATCTAGTTAATAACATGCCGATTTGCTCTAAAACTTATATTTTGTATAACTATAATTACGGGCGAGGTACGAATGAGGCTGTCCATAACCATGGTCATCAATTCGGGAAGATGTTCAAACATGTTGGCGACCCCTTGTTTGAAAATAATTTCATTGGGCCGTTTTCTACTTATGGGAGCAATGACGGAAGCGGAACTAACTATCATCGTTGCGGTTGGACTCATGTTCCGCCGAATACGGGTTTTGAATACGATTATGCCAATACCCGCGATTCATGGACAGATTGCGAAGATTGGACACCAAACGGTACTGGTCAAAAAGTCAATATAAATTGTAACGAATGGCAATGTTTAGAAGCAAAGTTTCACGTCTGGCGCTGGCAAAATATGCCTGGGCTTTCAAACCCTAACCCGGAACTTTCCAACTGGTGGGATTTTATCGGAGATTTTGATAATGCCAAGGCGACTGCGGAAAAATTATACTACCCTCCCCCAACGCCTACACCGACTCCGCGCCCGACAACAGACACAGATAACGACGGATTTACCGATTTTGTGGAGACCTACATGGGGACTAATGTCAACCTTGCCTGCGGTGCGGATGCGTGGCCGCCGGATTTTAACAATGACGGAGTTGTCGATTCAAACGACATAAATCTACTTGTAGTGCCTCACTTTGGATCAAGAGTTGGAGACCCCACCTATGATGCAAGGTTTGATCTTAACGCTGACGGGTTTATTAGTGCTAGTGATTTAACCCTGGAGAATACTTTATCGGGCAGAACTTGTACAACACCTCGTCTTGGAGGAATCGGAAAAGAAATAGGGCCGGACGGCAATAATTCAACCCAAAATGTTGATGTATGCGGGGCAGATTTAGGCAGTATGTTTGACTGGAACGGAAAAGTTTACAACGTATTCGGTGATACGTTTGGATGCCCGTTAAGCGCAACTCCCGTAAACTGGCGAAGCAACACACTTTCCTATACAACGGATACTAATCCAAGCGACGGGATTACTTTTGACGGTTGGATTTTGGGTGCAGATGGGAAGGCAAAAGAGCTTATTCCCGAAGATGCTGGTACGATCACGGCGATTCCTACCTACGGTGTTTCGGTAGGATCAACGGGATATTTGTATTACATGCAGGTAATAAACTGGTCCCCTTGGACCTGTAATTATTCCTCTGTTGCCAAATCAACGGACGGGGGCCAAAACTGGACAAAGCTGGCGAGTCTAAAGTGGAATCCGGGAAACTTTAATCAGGTGGCAATTTACAAGAAGGGTGGTTACGTGTACTTTTTTGGGATTCCTTGCGGTAGGACCGGCGGCGCAAAACTGATGCGGGTTTTGGAAGGGTCGATTGAAAATAAGGCTACTTATGAATATGTAACAGGTTTTGATGCTTCCAGCAATCCGGTTTGGACAGTTAATGCCGAAAGTTCTGCCGTTACCGTTGTTCCCGCACCGGTTGGAGAATTAAGTGTCCGTTGGGACAACTATTTAGGTAAGTATATAATGATGTACCTTCACGACCAACCCCCAGGCGGCGGGCATGGCATAGAAATGCGTACCGCCCCGCAACTTTGGGGTCCCTGGAGCGATGCTCAAGTAGTGGTAACCGGGTCACAATATTCATGCCTTTATGCGCCTTACATGCGTGAGGGTTATGAGGAAAATGACGGACAGGTTGTTTATTTTAGAATGTCCAGGTTTTGTCCAGGGTTTAACCCGTATAGTACATATTGGATGAAAGTTACTCTTCAAAAAGATCCTACTTTAGCAACGCCGACACCCGTGCCTACGTCAACGCCAACCCCGTCCCCGACTGTCGTTCCAATTGCCGGTGACCCTTCAAATCTGACTGCAACTACTTCGTGCAGCGGAGCAAACCCTAAGATCACTTTCAGCTTTTTAGATAACAGTAACTTTGAGAGCGGGTTTTGGCTTGATGTTTCCCGCGATCCTTTCAATAGCCCTTCGAACACAAGTGCAAACCCTTCTGTTTGGGGGGTCAAAGGAATTTACCGGAGTTCTGCAGACATGACAGGACTTGGAGGGACGGTACAATTCAATTGGGACAATGAAGCTTTGAGTTTAACAGCTGGCCCGATTGATAACGGCGATACCGATTCTAAGACTTCTGGTGATCAGCTAACGCCTCAAAGCGGTACGACCTACTACTGGAGGATTAAGGCTTTTAATTTCGGTCAAGGAAGTAATCATGTGTATCCGGGAGGTTTGACTCCACCCGGAAAATCGATAACTGCTGCTACCTGTCCATAGCGGAGGTATTTACGGTGATTGTATGATACGCTAAGTAAGAATCATGGAAAGCGGGAATGTTTTTGAACCTCCTGGGTATTTGTCGGCAGAACAACCTAAAGGGGCAAGTTTTGTGCGACGGTTTTTGGATATTGGTGCAGACAGACCGTTTTTGCAACTTCTTCTTTTAGTTTTTTGCGTCAGTGCATTTCTGGTTTTGATTATATTTCCTTTTGGTTTAGAAAGAAGAGATAGGTTTGTTCCTTCATCGTGCAGTATGGTTTCTGCTGAAGAGCAAGGTAAGAAGCAAGACAGAAGCCAGGCGGGAAATATAGCCAGTGCTGTTGAAAATTATTCAAGAGGAATATCAAATGCCAATGTTAAGTATCAGAATGCTAAAGGTATGGAAAAAATAAAGCTTGAAGTGCAAATTAAGGAAATGGCTGCCAAAAGAAAAGAGCTTTTGATAAGCCTGATGCGTATTGATCCCAACGCCGCACTGGTAAATACCCTTACCCCGCAGGAACAGCAGCTAGCGGGCCGTCTTACTAAAGATTGTTCCGAGCGCCAGATTACGTACGAGGGAACTTTGGATATTGTGATATATGACTTCATAGAAGGAACATCGGTAACATATTTTACTTTAATTACCAAGGATGAAAAGCGAATTTCACTGCATTTGGCAAACCTTGAGAGACATTTGATTTCCGGTATGACGGTTAGGGTTTCCGGCAGCTTGATAGACAGCGATATGTTAATTGACGCTTCGAATTCTGATAATCTTTCGATTATCTCAAATGGCGCTGATAAGAACTCTGGGTTTATAGTCAAGAATGCTTATGCCGATGTTCCTGCCGCCAAGGGGGTTCAGAATACCCTGGTTGTCCTCGTCTATTTCCAGGATACTGCGCAACCTTCTTACACTCCGTCAGATGTATACGATCAAGTCTTAGCCCCTGTACATAGGTACGACCCATCGCGAAGTACGGTAAATAAATACTACAAAAATACTTCCTATAACAAGACAAGCCTTGCCGGTGATATTTACGGCTGGTACCAAATTGGACTCAACCAGTCCTGCGACTTCCAATCTGCAACAGATCCTGCAATCCAGGCTGTCGCACCATTTGTTGATTTTGCACAATACAGCCGCCTTTTAATAATTGCCAATTTCGAGTATTGCGGCATATTGGGGGTATCAACTATCGGACAAGGAAATGTAAGGACGCCCGATGGAGTTTTTTCTATGTCTGTTTCCGCTGTTATGGATAATAACCAAGTTGTCATAGAACACGAACTGGGCCATGGTTTGGGTGTTGGGCACGCCAGGTTTCTTGACTGTGGCGAAACCGGCTTGACAGCCGATCGTTTTAGGGATTGCACGATCGATGAATACGGAGACAGGTATGATGTTATGGGTGCCACTGATGATGGTCAGTGGAATGCCCCGCATAGGGATTATATAGGCTGGTTTTCGCAGACAAATATCCAAACAGTGACAGCTAACGGTACTTATACCCTTGAACCGATTGAAACTGCAACCCAAAATCTTAAGGCGCTTAAGATTCAAAGAGCAGCTAACGAATTTCTTTATGTTGAGTACCGCCAGCCTATTGACGATGATGTAGGCATAGATTTTGGTGGTTCCAATGTTTACGGAGGCGCTTCAGTCCATATTGCAGGGGTTGGACAATATTCTACTTACCTTATAGATACTACGCCACCTGATGAGAAATACAACATAGTTATTTTACCCGGCGCGGCCTTTACCGATCCCAAAACAGGTGCACAAATTAGTGTGACGTCAGCAACAGCTGCAGCTCTTACTCTGAACGTTACTCTTGGCAGTACCGATTTTACCGCGCCAGCTGTTTCTTTTACGTCACCTACTGCCGACTCGGAAGTTTCAGGCTCGGTTGCAGTTTCTGCCGATGTAACCGATGATTCTTCGGGTGTCAGAGAGGTTTATTTTTCGGTAATAGGAGGGGGGCATAAGTCACTTGGACAAGTGATGGCTCCCCCTTATACTGTCGATTGGGACACGACGCAGTCGCCAAACGGAAGAGCCCAAATTGCGGCACTCGCTTATGATAATGCCGGGAACCAGACAATTTCAAGAATGAATGTTTTGGTTAACAATTCTGACCCTGTCTCCCCGAGTGTTGCGTTAATGTCACCTGCCGCCAATAGCTATTTTGCTTCGGCAACGCCGATTACGTTCTCGGCAACAGCTTCCGATGACGTCGGTATCTTCAAGGTGGAATTCTGGAAGGATACGGATGTTTTCCCATTTATGACTTTTGATGCTCTTACTACCCCAAGTTTCCAACGCAATCTTCCTGACGGTGTCCATACTATCTATGCCAAAGCCTATGACTTTGCGATGAATAGTATGGAAACCGAGCCGATTACGATTTATGTTGGTGTAGCCATCCCTTCTCCAACGTCGACACCTTCATCTTCGCCTACCCCCTCACCGACACCGGGCTCAACCCCGACACCGACACCGTTGTCTACACCCACTGCAACCCCTTCCCCGACGCTTATTCCAACGCCGACTGCAGTACCTTCTCCGAGTCCGCCTCCAATTATTGGTGACCCCTCACTTTTGAGTGCAGTTGCCTCCTGCAATGGTTCGTCGCCTGTGATTACTTTTAAATGGCAGGACAATTCAAATTATGAGAGCGGGTTTTGGCTTGATGTTTCCCGCGATCCTTTCAATAGCCCTTCGAACACAAGTGCAAACCCTTCTGTTTGGGGGGTCAAAGGAATTTACCGGAGCTTTGCAGATATGACAGGACTTGGAGGGACGGTACAATTCAATTGGGACAATGAAGCTTCGAGTTTAACTGTTGGCCCAATGGATAGCGGTGATACCGATTCTTCGGCCGGCGGAGACCAAAAGGTTCCCCAAAGCGGTATCAACTATTACTGGAGGATTAAGGCTTTCAATTTCGGTCAAGGAAGTAATCATGTCTATCCGGGAGGTTTAACCCCACCTGGGAACTCGATAACTGCTGCGACTTGTCCGTAAATTTCAATTTAAAAATTTAACGTAGGAATCCCAGGGAAGGGTTTTTAAGTCTGGGAGTTTTTTTAGGGAAATGGCTTTGACGAAAAGTTCGGCTGTTTGGAGGTTGGTAAGAAGAGGAATGCCGAAATCTATAGTGTTTCTTCGAATTTGATAATCGTCGTCAAATTCTTTTTTAAAATACGGGTCGAAGATATTTATGACAAGGTCTACCTTTTTGTTATGTAAAATGTCCAGAACGTTAGGCTTTTTGTGTTCATGGATTTTATAAAGTTTTGCAGATTTGACACCATTTTCTTCCAAGTATTTAGCTGTTCCCTCTGTAGCGTAGATTTTTAGCCCCATTGAATCTAGAAGCTTGGCGCTTTCCAAGAATTTTATCTTGTTTTCATCGCCTGCAAGGGATATGAAAACAGATTTTTCCGGCAAACGGTTTCCGGTTGCCAGAAGTGATTTCAAGAAAGCTTCGTAAATATCCTTTCCAAAAGTAGCCACTTCACCGGTCGAGGCCATTTCTACCCTAAGAATCGGGTCTGCACCTTTTATTCTGGCAAAAGAAAATTGCGGGGCTTTGACGCCGACATAATTAAAGACATTAGGTTTTAGATGCTGGATGCTAGACGGTTTACCCAGGATTGCTTCGGTTGCAACTTTGGCAAAGTTTATGCCTGTAACCTTAGAAACAAACGGCAGGCTTCTCGAGGCTCGAAGGTTGCACTCTATGACCCTTATATGGTTTCTGACTGCCAAAAACTGAATGTTAAATGGTCCTGTAATTTTAAGACGGGCGGCGATTTTTTGTGAGATGTCGTTTACTTTATTGATGGTTTCAAGGTAAAGTTTTTGGGCCGGTAAAACTATTGTTGAATCTCCGGAATGGACCCCCGCATTTTCGATATGTTCTGAAATTGCCTGGCAGAGGATTTTTCCGTCTTTGGCAACAGCGTCTATTTCCAGCTCTTTGGCATTTTCGTGGAATTTGGAAATAACTACTGGGTGCTCGGGGGAAACATCGGCAGCTGCTTTGAGGTATTGTTCGAGATCTTCCTTGTTAAACGCAACATTCATGGCTGCTCCGGAAAGAACGTACGAAGGACGTACTAAAACCGGGAAGCCGATTTTGGCGGCAAACCTGGCGGCACTTTTTGCGTCTTTTAGCATTGCCCATTTAGGCTGATCGATTCCGAGCGTGTCGCACAGTGCGGAAAATTTATTCCTGTCTTCGGCCATGTCTATATTTTTTGGCAGGGTTCCCAAGATTCTTACCCCCGCCTTTTGCAGTTTTGGCGTGAGGTTGTTGGGTGTTTGGCCGCCCATCGAAACGATGACACCCAGCGGTTTTTCTTTTTTATAAATCTCTTCGACAGTTTCTGTTGTTAACTCTTCAAAATAGAGTCTTTCGGCCATGTCGTAGTCGGTTGAGACGGTTTCCGGGTTACAGTTTATGATTATCGGTTTTAAACCGTTTACCGCGACTGTTTGGGCACAAGTTACGGAACACCAGTCGAATTCCACAGATGAGCCGATACGGTATGGACCGGAGCCCAAGACAATGACCGAATTGTTTTGTGAATTTTTAATTTTTAATTTTAAATTTTCGATGTCGTCTTTTTGGCCGTTGTAGGTCAAGTATAGATAATTGGTTTGTGCCGGATATTCCGCGGCGAGGGTATCGATTTGCTTGACGACCGGTTTTATCCCCCACTTATTTCTAAGATCCGCGATTTTTTGGGGGTCTGTCTTTTTGATATGAGCAATTCTTTTATCGGAAGTTCCAAGCTGTTTTGAAAGAAGCAAATTTTCTTTTGTCAGAGTTTCCTTTTTGAGGTTTTTTTCGAGATCTGTGATGTTTTTTATTTTCTCCAAGAAAAATAGGTCAATCCCAGTTTTTTGCGAGACGGTTTGGGTGCTTTTACCCCTTTTTAGGGCTCTTGCAATTGAAAATAATCTGGCCGGAGTTGGGGTTTTGTAGTCGCCCGAAGCATAGGCTTCATCACAAATACCTTGAGTCCCGATATCAAGCATCCTGGTTGCTTTTTGGAGGGCTTCTTCAAATTTGCGGCCGATGGCCATGACTTCCCCTACCGATTGCATCGAGGAGCCTATTTGTGCATGACTGTTTTTGAATTTGGAAAGGTCCCAGCGCGGGATTTTTACAACCAGGTAATCCAACGCCGGTTCAAATGCGGCAATAGTTTTTTTTGTGACGGAGTTTTTAATTTCTGTTAGCGAATAACCAAGTGCAAGTTTGGCGGCAACGTAAGCCAGCGGATAGCCTGTTGCTTTTGAGGCTAGTGCCGATGAGCGTGAGAGGCGGGCATTAACCTCGATAATTCGGTAGTCGAGATAGTTTCCAGTTTCCAGTTGCCACTCTGCAGGTTTTTTCTCTGGTCTCTGGTCCCTTGTATCTGGTCTCGGATTTAGGGCAAATTGAATGTTGCATTCCCCGACAATACCAAGATGGCGGATAACCCGGATTGCGACCTCGCGCAGGCCATGATATTCGAAGTTGTTTAAGGTTTGTGAAGGAGCAATAACAATCGATTCGCCTGTATGGATTCCCATGGGGTCGAAGTTTTCCATATTACAAACTGTGATGCAGTTGTCGAACCTGTCGCGGACAACCTCGTATTCGATTTCTTTCCAGTGGTGTAGGTATTCTTCTATTAAAATCTGCTTGGTTTTTGCAAGTGCGCGGGAAGCAATTTCTGTGAGCTCCTTTTTGTTTTTGGCAACGCCGGAGTCCTGGCCCCCCAGAGAGAATCCGCCGCGAATTATAACAGGGTAGCCAATTTCTTGGGCGGCAATTTCTGCCTCGCGTTCGGATTTTGCCGCAATGCTTTTTGGGTACTTTGCGTTTATTTCATCGAGAGTTTGGACAAACAAATGACGGTCTTCCGTTTTTTCAATAGCTTGGGTTGGTGTTCCTAAGACTTTTATCTTGTGCTTTGCAAGGACACCGTTTTTGGCAAGATCAAGGCCACAATTTAGAGCTGTCTGGCCACCGAAGGACAGGATAATTCCCTCGGGCTTTTCGCTTTTTATAACTTCTTCTATGAAGTGTGGTGTAATCGGTAAAAAATAGACTTTGTCGGCAAAATTCTGGGAAGTTTGGATAGTGGCGATATTTGGGTTGATAAGAATTACCTGATGGCCTTCTTCTTTTAGCGCCTTTATTGCTTGCGAGCCTGAATAGTCAAATTCACCGGCCTGACCGATTTGAAGAGCACCGGAACCCAAAAGTAAAATTTTCATCGAAATTTCTCCATGAATTTGTCAAAAAGAAATTCGGTGTCTGTTGGTCCGGGAAAGCTTTCAGGATGAAACTGGACGGAAAAAAATGGTAATTTTTCGTGGATTATTCCCTCGTTTGAATTATCGTTTGCATTGTAAAACCATTTTTTGAATCCGTCAGGCAGCTT
>JAKALT010000022.1 GCA_021813125.1 bacterium
CAATAGGTTCGCAAACGAAATGCACCACTTAAGGTAAAATCTTTGCCTTAAAGGAGGTGTATTATGCGAACTTTCAAGCACTTAAGTCTTGAGGAGCGAGAAATTCTTTACGGTGGTTTAAGAGAAAACCTGTCGCTGAGGACAATTGCCCGAAGATTGGGAAGAAATCATACAACGGTTGCAAGAGAACTGGCTGCCAACTCCAGAAGCCTGCTTGGCAATCCCAAGAGTACCAGAGAGTATATTCCTTGTAAGGCTCACAAAAGAGCAGAAAGAAGAGCAGCAGACCAGAGAAGAAAAGCTCCTCTTAAGGAACCGTTAATCTTCCTCTACGTCAGGAAACATCTAAGAGAAGACGGTTGGTCTCCAGAGACAATCGCTGGAAGACTACCAATTGATCATCCGGGCAAAAAGATTGATGACGAAACCATCTACCGATATATTTACAAAGGTTCGATGAAACATTACAAATACTGGCAATATTTAACCATTGCAAGAAGGAAGCGGATGAAAAAGTACGGCAGAAGAATCCACAGGGACGGCAAGATTCCAGGTTCAATATCGATCGATTTGCGGCCCAAAGAAGTAGATCTGCGCAGTTCTTTGGGCCATTGGGAAACGGACAATGTGGTTGGCAAGACCACCGACAAATCTGTTCTTTCAGTTACTGTTGAGAGAATGATAAGGTTAACACTAATGTCAAAACTTAAAAATAGAACAGCAGCAGTTAAAACCGAGGCTTTGGTCAAGCGCCTAATTGCTTTCCCTAAAGAAGCCAGGCAAACAATAACAACTGATAATGGAACTGAGAACAGTTATCACAGAGAGATCACCAAGCAGCTCCAGATGAACATTTTCTTCTGTCACGCATATCATTCCTGGGAGAAAGGGACGGTCGAGAACACCAACGGCAGAATCAGAAGATATATCCCAAAAGGAGCAAGTATCGACACGTTCTCTGAAGAGCAGATCGCCGCCATCGAATATAAACTTAATCACACACCTAGAAAATGTTTAGGATTCTTGACGCCCTATGAGAAAATGATGGAGGTTTTACAAAAGACTTAGATTTTCACAGGTGGTGCAATTCAAGTGCGAATGTGCCAACAACCAACAATTTCAAAAAAGTGTCAATAGTGAACTTCATGATTTTAGCTTATCAATGTCCTGTCAACTTTACCAGAAGCTTCCTTACCTCCTCCACCCAAATAATAAACGTAGAAACGGCAATACCCAAAACCCAATCTCCAAAACTCAAAGGCACAGTGTGCAAAAATTCATTACCGAATTTTGTCTGAATCACAACAATCTGCAAGACAAAAACTGTAATAAACGAGACTATTAAAAATGTGTTATCCAGCTTTCGGGCAAAAACAGAAAGTGTCCGCGAGCGTACGTTTAAAGCGTTAAACCACTGCGTTACGGAAAGTATAAGAAGTGCCATTGTCCTGGCGTAAGAAAGAGGGTGCGAACCTAAAAACCACAAGAATACCGGCAGGGTCACAACAACCATTGAAAAGCCCATCAAAACTATTCTCTTCACCATTAATTTGTCGATAAGATAGTTGCCTGCAACCTCGCTTTGGGAAACAAGTTTGTGTCTTGGGGTGTCTTGCGCCAAACCTACAACCATAAATCCATCCGTTACAAAGTTAAGCCAGATAATCTGAACAGCTACCAAAGGTAGCGGCAAGCCGATTACCACAGCACCCACTATCCCCAAAACCTCTCCTAAACTGGTCGAAAACAAATATAAAATTACTTTTTTTAAAGAAAGGTAGATTGCTCTTCCTTCGGCTATCGCCGAAACAATTACCTCAAAATCGTCACTTGTTAAAACTATATCCGAAGCGTCCTTAGCAACTTGGGTACCTGATCCAAGACCAATCCCCAAGTTTGCCGCCTGAAGTGCCGGGGCGTCATTTACCCCGTCTCCCGTCATCGCCACAATTTTCCCCGCCTTCTTAAATGCCTCAACAATTTTAAGTTTATGTTGCGGTGTAATCCTCGCAAAAACAGTGACGGATTTTATCTTTTCTTCCAGATCTTCTTTTGTAAGTCGCTCTACATCCTCCCCGGTTAGAACCGTATCGCCATTTTTAAAAATCCCAACCTTGGCGGCAATTGCCTTCGCAGTTTCTGCAAAATCTCCCGTCATCATGACAACCGAAAATCCCGCGTTTTTTGCCTCACATACGGAATCCTCCACTTCTTTTCTAATCTCCTCCTCTATTGCCAGAAGCAACCAGCCATACAATTTTTTCTTCGGTCCGAAGACACAAACGCCCACAACCCTTAAACCTTCTTTGGTGAGTTTGTGGTAATCGGAAATCAGCCGGTGGTCAATCTTAAGCTCAACTGATAAAAAATCGGGGGCTCCAACAAAAACCTCCCAATCCTCATTTCCCTTAGAAAAAGAGGCCTCAATGTAGCGTTTTTTCCAGTCAAAAGGATTCGCGAAATTCGTTTTCAATTCCCCTTCCAGCTTTTCTTTTGAAAGGCCAACTTTGTGGCATAATGCGGCAATTGATGCCTCCGTCGGGTCACCTGTTGGCCGCCAACCTTCGTGTTCATGGTGGACAACGTCAGCTTTTAAAGACAGAAAAACAAGCGAAAGGATTTTATTTAATTTTCGGCTGTCGAATTGCTCATTACTGCTTATCTTGCCTTCGGGGTTGTAGCCTTCCCCGGAAACGCTAAGGATATTTCCGGCAAAATTGATCTTTTTTATAACCATTTTGCCGGTCGTTATCGTTCCGGTTTTATCAACTAAAAGGGTATCGGCATTCCCCATTGCCTCAACAGCAGCCATTTGCCTGACAATTGCCTTTGCTTTTGCCATACGCCAAACGCCGCCGGAAAGCACAATAGTTACCGCAACCGGCAGGCCCTCAGGCACAATAGAAACCGAAAGTCCGATCACTGCTCCTGCTATTTCCCCAAAATCAATTCCCCTTAAAAGACCGACCGTAAAAGTAAATGCGGCAATTACCAAAACGGCAATCGTAATAAAATGTGTCAGCTTTGAAATTTTCGCAGCCAAAGGCAGCGGTACGTCTGAAGTCTCCAAAAGCTCTTTGGAAATTTGCCCGAGTGCGGAATTATAACCGGTTTCAACCACTACAGCCTCCGCAAAACCCGAAACAACGCTTGTACCCGAAAACACCATGTTCTTCTGGTCGCCCAAAACAACATCTTTTTTAGAAATTGCGCCTGTTATTTTGGAAACAGCGTAAGCCTCACCAGTCAAAACCGCTTCGTTAACCTTAAGAGATTCACATATAGTAATTCTTGCATCTGCAACGATCCTGTCGCCCTCGTGTAAAATTAAAACATCACCGCAAACAACTTCCTCGGAAGAAATCAAAACTTCTTCCCCTCCCCTTCTGACAAGTGCTTTATGCCTTGTTAAACTCCTCAGTTTTTCCAGAGAATTTTTAGCTTTTCCCTCCTGATATGTTCCAATTACGGAATTCAAAACAACAACAACCAAAATGGCGACTGCATCCGCTCCGTTGCCGATAACCAAAACAAGAACAGCAGCCAAAATAAGGATGTAAACTAGAGGGCTTTTAAATTGTCTTAAAAAGATATCAAAAAGTGTTTGCCGCTTTGCGGTTGCCAAAAGGTTTGGCCCGAAAGATTTTAATCTGGATTCTGCTTCCTTTTGGCTTAAGCCTTCTTCTACTTTTACGTTTTGACCGTCCAAAACCTCCTGGACAGTTTTTTGATACCAAATCATTGAATTAACCCGCTTACCTTATCTTAACTTAAGGCTTCGATTGCCGGAAGCTTTTTGCCGGAAAGAAACTCCAGCATCGCCCCGCCGCCCGCAGAAACAAAGGAGAATTTAGAAAGTATCCCTTTTGTTCCCAAAAATTGGGTTGAATCTCCTCCACCAACTACTGAATAAGCCCCCGACTGGGCAATTGCATCCGCAATAGCCAAAGTTCCGTTCACATGTCCCTCCTCAAAAAGCCCCAAAGGGCCGTTCCAAACAATCGTCTTCGCGTCTTTTATTGTTGATACAAACTTTCCCACAGTCGCCTCATTTATGTCTTTACCGTCATCCGTCAGCTGACCAACTACAACATTTTCTGCAAACTTCAAG
Organism: bacterium; assembly: GCA_021813125.1. Lineage (GTDB taxonomy): Bacteria > Patescibacteriota > Microgenomatia > Curtissbacterales > GWA2-41-24 > JAKAJD01. The sequence goes on from JAKALT010000022.1 coordinate 4,112, forward strand.
TTTTGCTTGGCAATCTCTATCGGCAACTCCCCCCCCACCAAAACCCAATCGGCAATTTGACAAAGATTGGAAATAACGGGGATTTTTGTCTCGATTTTCGCCCCCCCGACTATCGCAACAAACGGCTTCTGGGGCTGATCAACTAGCTTGGTTAACTGGTTAACTTCCTCTTCTAAATGAATTCCCGCAGCATGCGGCAGAAGCAAAGGCAGCGCGACCATCGAGGCATGCACCCTATGGCAATTTCCAAACGCATCGTTCACATAAACATCCGCCATTTCTGCCAGTTTTTTGGCAAAATCCATATCGTTTGCTTCCTCTCCCGGCCAAAAACGCAAATTCTCCAAAAGAATAATCTTGTTGTCCTTAAAACTGCCGCCTGTGGTAAGCTGTTCGCTGAAAGCTACATTTTGCCCTAAAATTTTTTCCAAACTTTCCAAAAGATTTTTTGTAGATTTTGTTGGATCTGGCCCGGTCGGCCGATCAATGTGTCCGGCAATAATGACTTGTGAAGCACCGTGCTCAACTAAATTATCAACAGTCGGTTTAACATTGGTTAGCCTTGTTGCTATATCAACATTTCCTTCTTCGAGCGGTACATCCAAATCCGCCCGCAAAAAAACCCGCTTATCAACTACATCCAAATCTTTTAATAATTTCATTTCTTTTTTGATCTCTTAATTAATTTTATGTAAGCAAAATAAACAGAACCAAAAACAACAAAGTACACTAAGAAGTTAACAAAAAAAGCAACAAGCTGCTCAACCCACAAAGTCTCATTTATTCTGTTATATGGATCTTCTAAAACTACAGGCAGGGGCCAACCTCTTGACTCAGGAATCATTGCACATATACCTACATTTGGTCCACTATTCGGACCACAAAAGCTACCTTCTTCGTGATGCAAAAGACTAAACATACTTACAATTACTGCAAGCAAAAAAATATATAAAATCCTTTTCTTCACATTAATTTCATTATCTAAAATTCCGGTAACTTCCACAATGTCCTGGCTTCTCCAATCAAATAAAGTGAGCCGGTTACAAGGGTCAGCTCACTGCTCACCGCTGGCTGCTTTCTGCTTTCAGTTTTCCGCTGTTTGCTGTTTGATGTCTGCTGTCTACTAACTACTTCAAACACAGCTTCCTGCGAATTCTTTATCACCTTAATTTTGATATTTGATCCTTTATTTTTGATATATTCCGCTATTCCCCCAGCCTTAACCGCCGACCCTTTCCCCGTATCCGTCACCGCTTGATACTCCGTCGCAATGATCGTTTTTATTGGAAGATTTTTGATCAACAAATCAAGCATTTTCTTCCAATCTTTCCCAGTTTTAAATGCAATAACCAGAGTAATATATTTTTGCATTTGGATTTTAGATTTTGTTAATTTTTTTGAATTTCGAAATTCGAATTTCTGATTTTCAAGGAAACCAACAAGTGCTTTTATTTTGTCCGGATTGTGTGCGCCGTCTAAAATTACCCAATTGGAAATTTCCTCAAATCTTCCCGGAAATTTTTGCAAAAAAACACTGCCTATTGCTTGAGGATTGATTTTGGTTTTTGACACCAAAACGGCCAAAACAGCCAAAAACATGCAATCCAAAACAGCCTTATTTTGACTATATCGTAATATATCGTTATATATACTTCTATCAATTCTAATATCAGATTTAGAGCTGAAATTAAACGTTCGAGTATCTAATGTGATCAATGGCGCATTTTTACTTTTTGCGACTTTTTCAATGACTTTCAAGGCTTTTCCTGCCGCCGCCGTTACCACCGGAATTCCTACTGGTCTCTGGTCTCTGGTAACTGGTCTCTGCTTAATTATCCCCGCTTTTTCTTTGGCAATCTTAGAAAATGTATTCCCTAAAATTTCCGTGTGGTCCAACCCAATGTTTGTAATAACAGAAACTTGCGGCATCAAAACATTGGTTGCATCCAGCCTTCCGCCAATTCCCACTTCAACAACTGCATAGTCTACTTTTTCTTTTGCAAAGTATAAAAATGAGATTGCTACTAAAATTTCAAAATAACTCGGGGTTAAGTGAGGCTGTTTGCTTTTAATTTCGTCTACAACGGGTTTTATTTCATTGACTAAACTGACAAGTCGTTTAACTGGAATGCTTTTGCCGTTAATTTGCATCCTTTCGCCGATGTAGACAAGATGTGGTGAAACATGAAGACCAACTTTTAAGTTGCCGGCAGCCAGCTGCCGGTTGCCAGAATTTTTACTCACTCTGGTCTCTGGTCTCTGGTCTCTGGAAACTTGCATCAATAACCTCGCAATATAAAAAGCAGTCGTTCCCTTTCCGCTGGTACCGGCAACATGTATAGACTTAAACTTTTTTTGAGGGTCGCCTAATTTTTTTAGAAGATTTTCTATCCTGGATAAACCCAGTTCACTTTTCCCGTAAACTAATGGGATAAAACTTTCAAGCCAATCACGAACCTCAGTATAAGACCCAAGCATGCTAGGAATTTATCACCAATAGGGTACCAAAGCAAACACCAAGCTATTTGTGCAAACTGCCCTGCCGCATAACCTCAGAAAGGGTAGCAGCAATAAGTGCCATTCTTTTGCTGACCCCAAGTTTTTCGGAAGCCCTTTTTAAATACATCCTGACATCGCTATATGCCACACCCATAGCAGATGCAATCTCCATGTCTGTTCGTCCGGTGCAAAGCCATAACAAAGTAGTCGATTCATTAACACTTAAACGCGCCTGTGGCCTCACATTTGATTTGTACCTGTTCTTACCGGATGCAATCACGAAATGCATTGCTTTTACCAAATCAATAGTGTCACTTTGACCTTCTTTAAGATGCAATTCCGGAACGTTTTTATCCTTGTTTAATAACCTTTTCCTCTCTGCCCTCTCCTTATATTTCGTGATTACCCTTCTGTTTACACCTAAAACTCTGGACATCTCCAAATCCCCATATCCAGCTAAACTAAGGACAGTAACTTCTCCTTCTCGTCTGCTCTGCCCGTCCCGATACATAAAAGGGAGCCGGTCAACACAATTCAAAGAATCTTCTAGACCTCCGTAATTAACCATTTTTCTGGAAATACTCTCTCGCCACGGTATAGGCTTCGATGAAACTTTCCCTGCATCATGGGAAATCCCGTTTCCTTGCATGATTCCAAGCACAAACTTCAGCTCATGGCTGGAAAACGATACTTGAACCTCCAGACTATTGGCCCCAGAGCGTAATTCTTTCATTGAATCACGAATTCTACCAAAAAAAAGGCTTATAGTCTATACTTTGAATTGAATACTGGTCTTCTTAGTGTTAAATTTAAACTTGATGGACCCTGCCAACAACTACCTACCCCGCGACTATTTCACCTACCATTTTTCGTATGCCCTTCCAAATTACATAAAAACCAGGCCGGATCACATTGCCCAGATAGCCGCTTTTTTTAATATCACAAACCTTTTAAAAAACCTTTTTACTCCATACCGGCGTCTAGTCCTCACCAAAAAAACCACGCTTTGGGACCGCGTTTCCTTTGACCTGATTTCGATCGCTGTCGGTGCCATAGTCCGTCTTATTCTTATTGCAGCCGGCCTAATTGTTCTCGGACTTTTTGTAATTTTCGATTTCATTTCGATTGCCGCCTACGCCATTCCAATTTTTTCCATGCCCGGCTACACCCAAAAAAAGCAGAACACATTTTACGAAGACGAAATTCAAGACGGCCAAAAATTCCAAGCCAAAATTACCAAATCTCCTTATTTTTTGGTGATTTCGCGCTTTTTTGAAGCAGATTTTCCAAAAACCCTAACTACGATCGGCTCTCCAAAAGAACAAGGTATTTCGGCATCACAATCCCTGCCCCAAATGCTTTCGATTTTATCTCAAAAACTGCCGTCTTTAAAAAATTATCTCGAAAAAGAAAGTATCGACCAGGAATCTTTTGTAACCTTTCTGGAATATGTCAAAAATTATTTGGATAATCCTCCAAGAGCTAGGGTTACCCCGATTGGACAGTTCCTTGCTTTCGGATATACGAACACACTTGACCAGTTCGGTGAAGAGCTAACTATAAAAGCTCTTCCCCACTATGTTGTCAAAATTGAACTTCTGGAAAAGATAGAGTCTGTCCTCACACGCCCTCGGTCCAATAACGTTCTTTTAGTTGGTGAAACCGGCGTTGGTCGCCACAGCACCCTGGAAAGCCTGGCTTCTGCAGTTGCCAAATACGAACTTCCCAAGCTCAAAGATAAACGGTTAATACTTCTGGACACTGTTGCGCTTTTGGGTTCAAGTTCCAACATTGTCGAGATAAAAGCCAATTTCGAAAGCCTTCTTTTGGAAGCCAAACACGCCGGAAACATCATTCTGGCAATCGACGAGATAGACAGAATCAGCTCCCCCCTGGAAAATCACGTCGACCTTTCCGAAGTTATAAATGCGGTCCTTAACGATAATTCGATGCCGATAATTGGCATCACCACAACCGAAGCTTACAGCAAGTTTGTCCGGCCCAATTCCGAAATGACTTCACTTTTCGAAAAACTCGATATTGAGGAGCCAACTAAACTGGAAGTCCTTTCAATTCTGGTCGGAAAAGCTCTGGACCTTTACAACCGCAAAGGCATAGCAACAACATTAACCGCCCTTCTGGAAATTGCCGAAAAATCCGGCGAAATACCGGATGACAGGCACCAGCCGGAAAAATCCATCATTGTTCTTGAGGATGCTCAAGCTTCAGCCGAAAAAGACAAAAGGCGCCTCGTAGACGTGGAAATTGTAGACGACACTCTTGCTAAAATTTCCAAAATTCCAATCGGCAAAATCAAAGAAACCGAAAAAGAAAAACTAAAAGATCTGGAAGGATTTCTGCATAAAAGAATCGTCGGCCAAGACGAAGCAATTGTGGAAATCTCAAAAGCCATGCGCCGGGCCCGCTCCGGTATTGAAACCGCAAGAAAAACAATGGGGTCGTTCCTGTTTTTGGGCCCAACCGGGGTTGGTAAAACCGAAACCGCCAAAGCATTGTGTGAAGCTTATTTTGGTCCCGAAAGCAAAATGGTCCGGCTCGACATGACCGAATACCAGGGCGGCGACGCCTTAGAGCGTCTGATTGGAAATTCCGAAAGCAAAGCACCCGGACAGCTGGCAAGCTTAATTCGCCAAAACCCTTACGGAGTTTTGCTTCTGGATGAGTTTGAAAAATCGAACCCCCAAGTCCAAAATCTCTTCCTGCAAATAATTGACGAGGGGCATTTAACAGACGCATTTGGCAGGAAAGTCGCCTTCACAAATATCATAACTATTGCAACTTCAAACGCCGGAGCGGAATTCATCCGTGAGGAAGTTGAAAAAGGCCCAAGCGCCGACCTTGCCAAAAAAGTTATCGATTACGTTCTTTCCAAAAACCTCTTCTCGCCCGAACTTCTAAACCGTTTCGATGCAACGGTTGTCTATAAACCGCTAACTGCTCCAGAAGTAACTCAAGTTGCCAAACTTATGCTTATAAACCTGGCCCAAAACTTAAAAGAAACCAAAAACATCACCCTTGAAATTACAGATAACCTAGCCCAAGCCGTCGCTCAAAAAGGCTTTAATCCCACCTTTGGCGCAAGGCCGATAAGAAGACTTATCGCCGACAAAATAGAAGACGGCATTGCCAAACTGGTTATCTCCGAACAGATTAAAAACGGTGGCACTATAACAAGTACAACTCTAGCTGGTTTCCTGAGCTGAAGTGTTATCAGATATTTCCTGCTGCGTTTTTCTTTTCAATAATCTATTGATCCTTTGTGCAATCAAGTGATCTGCAACGGAGTCTAATGCAACTTCCAATTCTCTCACTGAAACGTACTTCAAAAGTGCATCACTGCCCTCCAAAATCCTGACAAGCTCGTCTGGTTCTATTGAACCACCTGCTGTTTTTTCGGCCAATTCGTCATAGCGAATCACAGCCGAAATTGCTTCATAATCATTAACAAACTGTGAATTCGGAAACTGTTTTTTAACCGCTGTGTATAGGGCTGTATTATTTTTAACAAGCCTTTTTACATCAACTAATTTACGACCCTTTGCAGTTCCATTCAGAACAAGCCTTTTCAAATAAGCCAGTATCTCAGTCTTCATCACTCCGTCAGCTCTGGGAAAAACATCATCAATAAGTTGATAAAATTGATGGCTTGTAGGCCATAAGCTTCCTGCTTCTACATCTAACCTGAATGCTAATCTTCTAATGTCAGGATTAGAGTCAATTATTTTTGAATTGTCGCCATCAGGATCTAGTGATTTGACTCTCTTTTCTTGAATAACACCTAATCGGTAAATCGAGCTTAAGGAAACGCGAACGGAGGGTCTGCTTTGCATATCAGCGCCTTGTGAGAGAATCTTAAGTGCCTCCCCTACATTACCCTTCGTGAAGACCAGAGTTTTATCCAAAAGCGCACATACAGCTGAATAGTAGTTGGATGGTGACGGAACAATGCCTACATGCTCAGCATCAATTTGGGTCTTCCAATCAGTACTTTGGAATTCATATCTTAAAACAGGTGCTTTAAAAAGAAATTTGCCTGCACCCACAAGAAACCGACGCTTAGCATCATCACCTGGCTGTCTAATAAATTCGTCGATAACAACCGGAAGCCTAGCAATAGGAGTCTCCTCTCTTTTAATCCCATATCCGTACCATAAAGCAGACGTACCAATATCTTCTGTACTTCCATCAGCAACCAAATTGACTATCTCAGCATCTGAAAGCACTTTACCCTTCACCTTTCTTTTGGCTTGAATAACCTCTTTTTGGGTATGGCCTTTAAATGTTTCCGGTGTGTTCATTGAGACCCATAGTTTATATAACAAGACTTAGTTTGTCAATTTTAACCTCATTCACTTGCGACATTCATAACTTTTCGGTACACTGCTCACTATATGGCACTTCAGGAAATCTCGCTTGTGGGGCTTTCGGGAGTCTTCGCAATAGCAGCACCACCATTTTTAAGGTTTCGCGAAAGAATGTCCAGAAACGCAAGCCCAAAAACCTATACAAAAAAGGACGTCATGCGCTTTACTGCGTTTAACATTTTCATCAATTCCCTCGCCTATTTCGGTTTTATGCTTATATTTTTATCCATCCTCAGAAAGCCAAATGTCGTTTTTTCGCTTCCACTTTATCTCGTGTCTGCCTTTTTTCTTTTGGCAGCAGGCATCACCTTTTATGGTTCGGGTGTTTACATGACATCTGTGATAATCGACACCCTGACTCCAAAGGAAGTCAGAAAAAATCCCAAACTACGAAAGCAGCTTTTGGCTACCCATCTTTTCCATGGCCCAATAAGCCACATCATCATATTTTCAGGATTTATCATCTCCGGTGTGCTTTTAACAATTTTGGATCTTTCAACCGGCCCAACTTTGGATTCTCTTCCCAAACTAATTTTGGTAAGCGGTGCAATTCTTGGTTTCTTCATGGGCTATGCCCAGATAACGAACGGCACCGCTCCCTACCAAACCATTACCGGATTATTCTGTGTAGTAGCGCTTTTTATACTGGATAAATTCGAAAACTGGAAATTCACATCCAGCCCGCTCGGAGCCTATTTGATTGGATTTTTCATAACATTTCTTCTTCTTAACATCTACTACATTGCTTTTCAGTGGAAGTGGAAAAACCTCTGGGGCCGCGCAGGTTACCGAGAATATAATTAAAACTAAAACATCCGCCAATCCTAGAACACGACTACCTGTGTTCCCACGTCTGCCCAGTTAAAAAGCCACTGGGATGCAGCAACAGGTACGTTTACACAACCATGAGTAACCTTCAATCCAAATTTGTTATGCCAATATGCACCGTGAATTGCATAAGCCTGATAAAAATACATAACGTTTGGCACGTTCTTAAGAAAATACGGCTCATAAGGAGGATAATTACCTTTCATATCCTGAACAGGTATTTTCCTTTGGACTGCAAAAGTCCCCTTAACAGTTGGTGTATAGTACATTCCGGTTGAAGCTTTGGTAGAAAAAATCATTTTTCCACCCTCCCACGCATAAACCATCTGTTTACCAATATCCACAGTAATTAATTTCTTATCGGTAATGATGTCTTGCGCACGAACAGGAGAATAAGACAAGAAGAATACCAAACAGAAGAAAACGGCAGCAAAAAATTTCTTCACTCTAATTTAAGAGTAACACAAATCCACGAACCGATCATAAAATTAACTTAATGAATTAATCAAGAAGAAGGCTTATGCAAAACAGCTACTTTATCTTTTATTTTAGAAGCATCATTTGGAGTTAAGATAACCTGCTCTCCAAAACCCAGTGTTTCCTTACCTTCAAGATCAGAATAGAAAATTGGTAAGTCTCCAGGATGCCATCCACACGCACGAGAACCAAGTGGTGGAACCCAGCAAAAAACAAATTTCCGATCCGAGCTTATAGCTTCAACAAACACAGGGATTCTCCCTTGTTTAACTAGGTCAGCCAGCTGAGCATCAAGGCTCTCCTTTGTTAACGGACTTTTAGTTTCTGGTTCCGTCATGCCCGCATTCTACAGCCGATATAAATAATTTGTCAATTTAGTGGGCGCGCCAGGATTCGAACCTGGGACCTTTACATTATCAGTGTAACGCTCTAACCAGCTGAGCTACGCGCCCGAATATTCGTAATCTTACCAAAAAACCTTCACGAATTAAACCTTATTCACCAAACCCCCACTTTGTCGTATATTAGATGTAAGGTGCCCAAAAAACCTGCCCAACGTGGTTTTACCATAATAGAACTCGTAGTTGTAATCGCAGTTCTTGGCATCTTGGCAGCCTTTGCAGCCAGAGCAGTTAATCCTGCAAAACGTCTAAAACAAGCCCGCGATTCTCAAAGAAAAACAGATTTGAGTATGATTGCTAATGCACTCAGTGATTATGGCGAGGAAAAAGGCACTTACCCTAAAGAAAACGGGTGTGATGCCAGTATTGGCTCCAGCACTACCGGTGTCAACAGCGGCAAACCTTGTCCAGATTACACTAACGGAGCCGATTCATGGGTTCTCCAAACCAACTGGGGGCAAAGTGCAAACGACTATCTATATCAGGAACTTGTAGTCAAAACAAAATATCTAAAATTCATTCCCGTCGACCCCGTTAACAACAAGAAATATTTCTATAAATACGAACCAAGTATCGCTGGTAGTGCCGGTGGAAACTGCCTGGGTACACCTATTCCACCCAACGCACGATGCACATACTGGGTCGGCACCCTTCTTGAAGACCCAAAAGATCCCGCTAAAGCAATCTATAGGTGCTCGGATATCAATGAATTAGGACAAAAACCTAATTGTAAAGAAGTAACAGGCACCAACCTTAAAGATACAACAGCACCCTAACATTTTGAGGCCTGGATCGGAAATAAAATTAGATTTTAGTATAGTCCACAAACTATTGAAATCGATTGTTTCAATAGCATTCCACTATAAACGAACCTGAGGTGCGGAGGGGAATCGAACCCCTGCATCGCGGTTTTGCAGACCGCAGCGTTACCACTTCGCCACCGCACCACCATAACAAATCTTACCACTTGCTTGCCCTGAGCTCGCCGAAGGGGCTACCAGGCCAATTACTTTACCCCTGCTATCACTACACCAATTCCAACAACTGCCGCGATAGTAATAAGAGCAGCTTTTTTGAATTTGCTTAGAATCGATTTTTCTTTCCCGTCTTCGCTGAACCTTTCTGCCATTTTCCCTCTTCTTCCGATCAAATTCTAGCAAAATGGCCACAAAAAAACTACCTTATATGTAAGGTTAAAAGAAAACAAAAATTCTTTTGAGATTTTACTTTCGATACCTTTGAAACATTTGTACCGTTTGATACCTGTTTCCCATTAAATCCTCAAAAGTGGCACCCAAAACTTGCGCCTTGCGCAAGAAAATCCGAAATTCTAATTTCGAAATTCGAAAATTAAAACATTAGAATTTGTTTCGTATTTCGTATTTCGTGCTTCGAATTTACCTGTGCAAAGCACAAGGTATTTCCTATAGAGTCTTGTTTTAAGGCTAACAAGAAAGCCCCTGTTTTACGACTCGGCGTCGCACTTCTTGTCGTGAGGACAAGAAAATTTCTGTTACCCAAACCGAAGTTTGAGTAAAAATTCTCCTTAGAAAGGAGGTGATCCATCCGCTCCTTCCAGAACGGATACCTTGTTACGACTTAGTCCCCATCGCCGGTTTTGCCTTAGGACCCCAGAGGGATACTTCG
>JAKALT010000023.1 GCA_021813125.1 bacterium
AAATTCCGGCTCCTTTCCAGACAGCGATTAAATCTCTTTCCTTGGCAGTGAGTTTTGTGTGATGTTTAGTCTCCATAAACCTGTATTGTATTCATACAGGTGGTCGGATTCCATTTAGAACTCGCTCTACAAGCAAAAACAGTTCATTAGGGATATAATTACACTATGAGTGACGATTCCCCACAAAATGGTAGTAGCAAAGAACCTTTTACGGGTAACGAACCGATAAGCAAAAATTTAAGCACCTTGCCTGAAGGCGATACAGATAGGGCCGGCCTTCTTAATCAGATAATGCCAGACAGTGATAGCATAGAACCAAAACCTGCCCAGCAAGATAGTGGCAGGAATGAACCTAAATAGCTTAGAAACATTATTTTTACTGCTTTTATTTTTCCTCCCTGGTTACGTTTACTCTTCGCTTAAGGCAAAATTTAAACATCATGTATGGGAAAACAAGGATTTTATAATAGCTATCAGTTTTTTATTCACTTCTATTATTTTCCAGATCATTGCTTGGTTGATAGTAATACAGTGGTTTCACCAAAATCTAATTGAGATTTTGAAATCAACTGAAAATTTTAACGGATTCTTATTTAAAAATCTGGATGTAATTTCCAAACAAATTGGCGTCTCAGTAGTCATAGCTGTTTTATGGGCAATTCTGACATCTATGAAACAATTAAGAAGAGCCGTATTTAATTTTACTGAAAAATTTAGGATAAATAAATTTTTAAATTTAGGTGTTGAATATGTGCCACCCCTTCAAGGTTCTATTGAACATTATCTGGATTTTGACAGAAACTATATTGTCGCAATAATAGAGTTACATGACGGAACCATATTTGAAGGTAATGTAAAACACATTGGATACGGGTCTAACAAAAATGACTACTTGATTGTCCTTCGGCAAGTTAACGAAATTAAAAAAGGTGCAAAGAAAGCTCTTCCAGCAGAATTAAAGGTTCTGATACCTTACGCCAATATAAAATCCATTTATTTTAAAGAATTTCCTGTTGACTCTAAGTCTAGCGGAGGTTCAGGTTTTATACTACCAATGGTAAGTTTTTCACTTTTATTACTTGTGATTTTACTGTACCTCCTCTTTAGAATTCAGAGCATTGTTAGCAACACAGATTTCCTTAAAATATTGGTTGAGCTGTTTGGTGCTTTTGTTGTAACCTTTTTGGGTGTTTATCTCTCTCTCCTTTTTTCGAAAAAACAACAAGAAGAAAAGAATAAAAAGGACAATGAAGCAATATATACAGGGAGTTTAAAAATTCTTGCATCGGAACTCGATTTAAACAAAGATACCTTAACAATCTTGCACCAGGCTATATCAAACATCCCTGATAACGTTGGTAAACTATATGACAATTACGAGTTTTTAATAAATATGTCCAAGGTAGTTAAAACAAATGCCTTCAACAATTTAATCTCTTCGGGAGGATTTTTAGAAATTAGCAAAAATGATGAAATATTTAATAAAACTCAGCAAGCATATTTCAATATGGAGCTTGCTACAAATGGCCTTTTAATTAGTCAAAACGTTTTTGCTGATTTTAAAAACATTCCAGGCGATAAAATCCCAAATGAGATTAAAGTTCACTCCATGGGAATTGTAAAAAAAGAAAAAGATAAAATACGCAGGTCGTTAATAATGGTCAAAAATGCAAAACTGCAGATAATCAAAGAGCTTAAAAACTTCGGTGTGGTCTTTAAGAACGAAAAAGAAGAAATTAATTTTTAAAAATCCAAAACCATCCCTTTTTCGAAAACGTCACCCCCAAAAGTATTCTGGACAGCCGATAAGGCTTAATACAATAATTTCCCAGCATTTAATCTTCCCAAAATATGCAAATTGGTCACAACCACCTTTTGTTCACAGGTAGGGTCTAATTTGATATACTCCAGGCATGAATAAGATAGTAGGTTATTTCTCTGATAAACCAACGTGGAAGCTAGTTTCTGAAAACGACTACAGAAAAAAGTTTAGTTATTCTGTAGCAATTCACTATTTAAAACACGAAATCTTAGGGTCTGTGGAGCGTGAAATGACTTTTGTACAAAGCGGGACAGCTGTAGGATTTTATGCTGGGCTGCGATTTCTCTTCCCAGAGATAAGCCATTTGGCTCATCTCTATTATGGTCGCAATTGGAATGATGCTGAAAGCAGGTATGCCTCACGATACATGAGGAAATTTAAAATTCTTTATCCCGGCTGTGGGTTGTACTATGAAGCATTCCGTCACGGACTTATGCATAGTCATCATCCAAAATGGCTTAGCGTAACAAAAAGCGGATGGTATGTTAGCAATGTTGCCAAATTAGCAAACATATTCGGGATATTTATTCCTGAGTTCACAAACCAAGTCAAGGCAGCAATTGAAATGTTTATTCAGGAATTAGAAAGTGAGGAGAGAACAAAGAGAAGAAACAGATTTAACAAATTCTTTGACGCACTTGTGGACTCAGGTCAAGTTATAGAGAAAAAAGATTTAAGAGGATATGCTAAATACGATTCTTAATTAATAGTAATTTTTACTTCATGGTTAACACTAAAAATTCACAAACCAGGCGAGATAATTTTGCTTTCAAATTGAGTGCAGCAAAGTATCATCTTCAAATGATAAATGAGATTTTTATTTCCAATAAAACACTGATCGAAAAAGGAGAAATTGACAATCCAAAAACTAGACCTTTTATCTATCATTATTATGCCTTGGTTTATGAAATCTATTCGTGTTTTGATATGACTTTGCATCTCGTTAATACTAAGTTTAAATTAGGGTTTGCAGGAACGGGAGTCAAATGGCGAAAAGTAAAGAAAGAAGCAGATAATAATAAATTTCAAAAGGCATTGAGAATCAAGTCTCCTCAATCATACTCCTATATCAATAGCGTGTTTGAATCTGAATGGTTTGATGCATTAAAAAGTACCCGTGATTATCTGATTCACAACGGAATAATAGAATTGCAGGTGGGATTTTCTCAAAATAGAGTGAATATTATTAACCCAATTATTAAAGGTAAAATTTATCATTTTGATTGCAATCTGTGGGGAGAAGAAATGGCGAAGGTCTTTAACTCAGTTTATTCTTAAAAGATGATCCTAATTTACAGTAAGTTTCGCTGCTTTTTGTGGAACTATCATGCGTTGACCGACATTTAGCCGTGTATTTAACGGGTGGTTTTCAATAACGCCTTTTAGGTCATCTACGACTAGATGAGTGTATCGAAGCGTAGAATTGATACTTGAGTGACCAACGATCCTTGCCACTTTCATAGCTGGTGCGTCAGACTTGATGAGCTCAGTAATGAAGCAATGACGAAACAAGTGTAGATGTACCCTTTTCTTTATCCCCAGGAATCTTGCCCTTCTGTTTAACTCGTCAATAACTGTAGCAGCCTTAATTCTTTCGTGGTTTCGCAGAAACGATCTAAACAAAGGTTCTTCTGGTTTTGCCTTTCTTCTTTCCAACCATTCTTGCAAACGAAAACCCAGGTTTTGGGGAATGGGCACAAGTCTAGGTTTATCAAATTTGGCTCGTCTTACATAAAGAACCATCTCGTCAAAATCTAAGTCTTCTACATTCAAACCTATCGCTTCACCACGTCTTAGCCCGGTACAAGCAATAAGCTCGAAGAAAAAATCAAAGTATTCCCGAGCCAAGAATTGATGCCATTTATCCCGTTTTAACGGGCAGTGGATAATTGTCCTTATCTCGTCAACTGTTAACAGGGTAGGAAAGAAGGCATCACGCTTGAGAGCCTTGATACAGCCAGAAAGGTCATCTTCCAAAAAACCCTCTTCCAGCCACAACCATCTCACAAACTGCTTCATGGAGGAAATGATGGAGTTTACAGAGGCAGTCGTTAGTTCTTTGCCGTTTCCCAGGCCGTTTGTGGACTTAGACTTCTGACACTTTAAGTAAAGGATGTATTCCCTGACAGTATTTTTATTAATCTCCTTGCCGTCAATAAATTTCGGAAAATAGCGGATATTGAACCAAATTCGCTCGATTGTTTTATCCGACATGCCCCTTAGACGGTAAAAATCAAAGAATTTGACTAATAATTGGTCAATTTGGGATTTTTTGACAAGATTAAGCTTTTTTTCTGGCTTTGACATATAATTAACTCACTATTTTGGCCGTTTTTGCAGCTCAATAGTAACTGATTATTATGTCCTATCAACCTAAAGTAGCCCTCGTACACGATGACTTCAGCCAGCAGGGTGGGGCGGAGAGCTTGTTTGCTACAATTGCAGCCCTTTACCCTAAAGCACCTATCTACACTTCCCTGGTCAACTGGCAAAAACTCCCCTCATCAATTGAAAAAAGCCGCATCCGCACCTCTTTTATGCAAAAAATCCCTTTTGCCACAAGATTTTACAAACTTTTGCTGCCGCTTTATCCTTTAGCTTTTGAAAGTTTCAATTTCGACAAATTTGATGTCGTTATTAGTTCTACCACCCGCTTTGCAAAATCCATTATCACAAGGCCAAACACAATCCATATCGCCTACTTAAACAGCGCGCCGCGTTTTTTGTGGAACCGGGATTTGCAAAATGAGTATCTCTCACCTATTGCCAGATTTTTACTAACACCTCTTTTTGCCTGGCTTAGGCGTTGGGACAAAGCTTCGTCTGCCCGTGTGGATTTTTATATCGCTAATTCCCAAAATGTTAAAAACAAAATAAAAGAAATCTACGGCCGTGAATCCGAAATAGTTTACCCCTACGCCAACACCGACTTTTTTAAAATCCCCAAAATCCACAATTGGGGTCTAAAAAGCCGAAATTATTTTTTAATTGTTAGCCGCTTAGTTAAGTGGAAAAAAATAGATTTGGCGATAGAAGCCGTGCGGGAACTTGGCGCAAATTTAATAATTGTCGGCGACGGCCCTGACAAAAAGCGGCTGGAAAATCTTGCTGTCAGCCGTCAGCCGTCAAGCGTCAACCAGATAACTTTTGCAGGCAAGGTCACTATTGAAGAACTGCGATCTTATTATCAAAACTGCGTCGGCTTAATTGTTACCCAGGAAGAGGATTTTGGCATTGCCCAGGTCGAGGCGCAGGCTTGCGGCAAGGCGGTTATTGCATACCAAAAAGGAGGTTCGGCGGAAACTGTTATAGACGGCAAAACCGGCATCCTATTTAAAACCCAGAACAAAGAGAGCCTAAAAGATGCAATTGTGCGCTTCAGTAAGGTAAAATGGGGAAGCGCGGCCGCAAGGAACAACTCATTGAGGTTTTCTAAAGCCGCTTTTACAAAGGGATTAAAAGGTTGTGTCACAAACCATGGCAGAAGCAAACGATAATTTAAAATTCGCCCTTTTCTGCGGAGGATCCGGCACGCGTATGTGGCCGATGTCAAGAAAAGCCCTCCCCAAACAGTTCCAGCCCCTGATCGAAAACCAGTCCACTTTCGAAATGATGATAAAGCGGCTGTCATCTAAGTTTCCGATGCACAGCATTTTTCCGGTGACAACGCGCGATAACGTCCAGTGGATTGTCAAACTTGCTCCGGAAATCCCCCTGGAAAATATCATAATCGAACCCGAAATGCGCGACACGGCAGCTGCGGTAGGCCTTGCAGCGGCAGTCCTTAATAAAAAATTCAATGACCCGTTAGTTGTTAGCCTCTGGAGCGATCACGTAGTCAGGAATGAAAAAGAATTTATAGCGGCAATTGAGCTAGCGGCAAAAACTGCCAAGGGAGAAGGTAAATTCGTCAAAATTGGCGTCCGCCCGGCATTCCCCAGTGTTGCACTCGGCTATCTAAAACTCGGCAAAATGCTGGGCCGCGAAAACGGCATGGCAATTTTCGAATATGTTACCCAAATTGAAAAACCGGATTATAAAGATGCCAAGAAATTTACTGAAAGCTGGGAATACCTCTGGCACATAGGCTACTGTGTTTGGTCGGCTTCCAAAATGCTCAAACTTTACGAAAAGCATTTTAAGGAGGCCTACAACTGTCTGGTCAAAATAAGCGATGCATGGGGAACTCCCAAGCAGGAAGAAGTTTTGAAAAGGGAATACCCTAAAATTCCCAAAACGTCGGTAGACTACGCCATTTATTCTCATCTAACCGGCGATGACCAACTGGTTGTTTCTGCAGATTTAGGCTGGCGCGATGTCGGAACCTGGAACGAGCTTAAAGATGAAATGGCCACAAAACCCGAAGACATAATTACCCAGGGAGACGTATCCCATATCGATGTAAAAGATAGCCTTATCTACTCGACAGTCGAGAGAAAGGTAATAGCGGCAATTGGTGTCGAAGGTTTGATTGTTGTTGACACCGAAGATGCACTTTTGATTGTACCCAAAGACAAGACCCAGGATGTTAAAAAAGTTATAGAAAAATTGAAAGAGGAAAAGAAGGAAGACTTCCTCTAAAATCTAGTTTCTACAGATGTTTTACGATTTCATAAAAAGGGCAATTGATATTGTTGGAAGTGCGATTCTTATTGTTCTTTTCTTGCCTATATACATTGTTTTTGCTTTGCTGATCATGCTAACTACCGAAGGGCCGGTTTTTTATTCCCCCGAAAGAGTTGGCAAAAACGGGCGGATTTTTAAAATGCTCAAATTCAGAAGCATGAGAATGTACAAAATTAAAGGCAAAATAGTCCATGCTCAAAAATATTTGGAAACTAATCCCAAATTAAAAAAAGAATATCAAAAAAACAGCTTCAAGCTTCAAAACGACCCTCGTGTAACTCCAATTGGTAAAATCCTGAGGCGTCTTTCAATTGACGAACTTCCTCAGCTTATAAATGTCTTAAAAGGCGATATGTCACTTGTTGGGCCCCGTGCTTATCAAAAAGACGAACTTTCGCACCAGCAAAAAGTATATCCGCACACTATCAAATTCGTTAAGATGATTCTAACGGCCCGCCCGGGAGCGTCTGGTCCCTGGCAGGTTTCCGGCCGTTCTTTTATTAATTTTGACAAAAGGGTGGAAATGGACGCGGTTTATGTTGAGCAAAGATCGATTCTTTACGACCTTTGGATTATAATTAAGACTCCGGTGGCAATGATAAGCGGAAACGGCGCGATCTAGCTATGAAGAAAAAAATAGCTTTAGTTTTATTACTCATAATTTTATTTTTTGGCTTTTTTGGGCTTCGGGCAGCGCTTTCTGTCCAAGCTGGTATAAAGACAGCAAATAAAGCAGTTGGGGCAATAAAACTTCAGGATCTGGACGCCACCAAAGCCTACCTTACGGATGCCAAAAAACAATTTTCCAGCGCTCAAAATTCTCTTAAAGTCCTAACACCCTTAAGAGTGATCCCCCTTTTCGGCTGGTATATTGCTGACGCCCAACGAGGAACTTCAGCTGCAGTTTCCGGCCTTAATGCCGCAGTGACATTAACAGACGCTATAACTCCCTACGCGGACGTTTTAGGCCTCAAAGGAAAAGGCTCTTTCTTGGGAGGAACAGCCCAGGAGCGCCTGTCAAGTGCTATCGAAACGCTTTCCAAAGTCAGCCCTAAACTCGATTCGGTTGGCTCCGACCTGGAGCAGGCCAGGGCTCAAATTGACCAAATACCGACCTGGCGCTATCCGAATATTTTACCGGGAAAGCCTGGTCAAAAATTATCTCAGGCAAAAAGCGCTTTGGACGGAATAGAAACATTTATCGTTGACACAAGGCCTCTTGTTAACGTCCTGCCGCAGATAATGGGGGAGGACAGCCCCAAAAAATACCTCGTTCTTTTGCAAAACGACAAGGAACTACGACCGACCGGGGGCTTTATCACAGCTTATGCCGTTTTTAACGTTTCAAAAGGCAAAATCGAATCGGAAGGGTCCCAGGATATTTATTCACTCGACGCCAGCGTTTTAAAAAAAGTTCCCCCGCCCGCTCCTATTGCTAAATACCTTAATGTTTCCAGCTTTAACCTGCGGGACTCAAACTTTTCTCCGGATTTTGTCGCATCAATGAACCAGTTTCAAACTCTTTATAACAGCTCAACTCAAAAGAAAAATGTTGACGGCATCATAACCGTCGATACTCAGTTTGTTTTGGATATGATCAAAGTTCTGGGGCCAATCGATGCCTACGGGACAAAGTTTACTACAGACAATGTTGATGCTTGTGGCTGTCCTCAAATCATCTACCAGCTTGAAAGTTTCGCAGATCAGCCACGCGGGACGGAAAACAGCGGCCGTAAGGATATAATTGCAGTTCTCATGCAACAGATGATGGCCAAAACTTTCGCCGCTCCAAAATCGACATGGCCGAATATTCTAACAACAATGCTTAATTCCTTAAAGGAAAAAGACGTCATTTTATACTTCAAAGACGCAAATTCCCAAGCGGCAGTCGAACGTGTCAATTACGCCGGCCGCCTCTATCAATACGACGGGGATTATCTGGCAATAAACGAGGCTAACTTGGGAGGTGCTAAATCAAACCTTTACATCCAACAAAACACAAACTTAAAAGTTGAAAAAGGCAAAGACGGCAATTTACACAATACTTTAACTATTGAATACAAATATCCAAGAGCTATGGATAACTGTAACCTGGAACGAAAAGGAGGGCTATGTCTGGCCGGAATTTACCAGGATTACATCAGGATTTACGTGCCCAAGGGTGCAAACCTAATCAAGGCATCCGGCACCGAAGTACCCATAGCAGCAGGTGAAGATTTAGGCAAAACGGTCTTTTCCGGTTTTTTCACGGTCCGCCCCCAGGGAACTGCCAAGATCCAGGTGGAATACAGCGTACCGCAAAAAGCCAGCGGGACCTACAAACTGCTTATTCAAAAAGAACCGGGTACACCGGGTTATTCCTATCAGGTCGATGCGTTTGGCGAAAAAACCAAAACCTTTCCCCTGGACTGGGACAAGGAATTTAAAACCTCCATTTGAAAAAGGTCAGGCCTTGGCCCAAGCCGACTCCAAGAGAAAGACCTGACCTTAACTTATGTAAGACTCAGTCGGCCTTAATCATAGCTGGGATTATTTCCTTGGGAAGTTTATACTTAAGCTATGTACGTTTCCACGGAGTGTGTTGTTCTTGCACACCGAAATTTCAACGAAGCAGACAAAATACTCACAATCTACACTAAAGAATTCGGCAAAATGGCCTGCGTTGCAAAAGGCGTCCGCAGGCTAACATCAAAAAAAGCCGGCCATGTTGTGCCGGGTAACTGGTGCAAAGTATTTATAGCCAAAGGTAAGCGCCTGGACCTTTTAACTGAAGCTGAACTTAAAAAAGCTTTTGGAATAAAAAAACCGACTCTCGTCAAAGCCGGCAATGTTTTTCACCTTTTGGAACTGGTTAACCAATTAACGGAAGTTAATCAGAAGAACCCTCAAGTATTTTCACTACTTGTCGATTTTTTGGATAAAGTTGACCGCGAAGAAGATTTTAACCTGATTTCCGTCGCATTTAAAATTAAACTTCTGTCGGCCCTGGGTTTCTTTTCGGCAAGAAGCTTTAAGGGTTCTCAAACCCAAAGCCTAATCCAGCTTTTCGAAGAGGAAAACTACGCCTACCTTAAGGAAAACCTTAAAGTCCAAGAAAGTTCTTATTTGAAACTTTTAGCGTTTCTTGATAGCATGATTGAAAGCCTGACAGAAAGCAAATTAAAAACGACCCGATTTGCCAATGGAAAATTCTAAAAGGTCAACTTATATAACAGCAGCAATAAGTTTGGTGGTAATTCTTGTTGCCGTTTATTTTTTATTTATTTTCCAAAAGTCGCCCCAAAAACCTAAACCAACTAACAGTCCCGACAACATCATAAGTGCCGACCAGCTGGATATTTCCAAAAAGCCATTTGTTGCTCTCACTCCGGTTTCAAACGGTGCGGAGATTATTATCACAATTAAAAATATGTCCGAATTCGACAGAATTGAATACGAACTTACATATCAGGCAGACAACCCGCAGTCTCCGGGCCAAAAAATAGAAAGAGGGGCAACGGGAACCGATGTTAACCCAAAAGATCCCGAATATAAAAAATCAATTTTGCTTGGAACGGCGTCAAAAGGAGTGCGCAGTCCGGACAAAGGGATTACCGAGGGCAAACTTACCCTTCATATGTTTAAAGGAGAAGCCGAATATCGCTCGGAAACACCGTGGGATATTTTCCAGGCCGGAAGCACGAAGGGAGAAATTAAAGACCGCTCCGAAAAAGTTGCCTGGTCGTTGCCTTCTCTGGGCCAGGATTACTGGATTGTGACAGCAGACACGGTTGGTGTTCCGCAAGGGTCCAATGGCTTTAGCATTAAGGATGTGGCCCTTCCCGTTTACGGTGCATTTTCTATCGCGCCGGACTTCAAAAAACCGGCTCAAGTAACAATTGCGGTTAGCTCAGATTCGCAAAACCCAACTCTTTATAGCTACAATAACAAGGATCAGTCCTGGCAAAAACTCGATGCCAAATTCGACTCATCCCAAAAAACATTAACCGCAAACGTCACAAATTTCAGCTCTCTTGTGGTTGTAGCTCCAAAATGATCACTTTGGAAAAAATAGTATCTCTCGCGAAACGCCGGGGAATAATCTATCCCGGCTCCGATATTTATGGAGGTTTGGCAAATACTTACGATTATGGCCCCGTTGGAGTCGAAATTCTAAGAAACATAAAGAATGTCTGGTGGAAATTTTTTGTTCAGGGGATGGACAACATTGTTGGTCTGGACGCAAGTATTATTTCGCATCAAAAAATATGGGAGGCGTCTGGTCATACTTCAGGTTTTGCAGACGCCATGGTCGATTGCAAAAATTGCAGATCCAGGTTTCGCGCCGATCATTTAATTGAAAATCAAAAAGAAGATTTAAAAGTAGAAGGTCTAACAGTAGAAAAATTATCGGATCTAATAAAAAAATTTCATGTAAAATGTCCTAACTGCAAGAAAGAAGAATGGACAGCTGTTCGCAAATTTAATCTCCTTTTTCCGGTTAACTTAGGGATTGTAGAAGGCGATAAATCTTTGGCCTATCTACGCGGAGAAACAGCTCAAGGAATTTTCATAAATTTCAAAAACATCGTCGACTCAACCCGGGTTAAATTACCTTTTGGTATTGCCCAAATAGGCAAAAGCTTCCGCAACGAAATAACCCTTGGCAATTTTATTTTCAGGACTATTGAGTTTGAACAGGGAGAAATCGAATATTTCTTCGATCCCAAAGCCGAAAACTGGGAAAAAGTATTTGAGGTCTGGAAAAAAACCATGTGGAGTTTTGTAACCAAGATCTTGTCGGTTGATGAAAAAAAACTAAGATGGCGCGAGCATTCTCAGGAAGAGAGGTCTTTCTACAGCACTCGTACTGAAGATCTGGAATATAAATTCCCCTTTGGATTCAAAGAGTTGTGGGGACTAGCGTATAGAACCGACTATGATCTTAAACAACACATGGAAGTATCCGGCGTGGATTTAACGATCGACGATCCGAATACCGGCGAAAAAATAACACCGCACGTTATTGAACCTGCGGTTGGAATTAACAGACTCCTTCTTATGCTACTTATGGATTCTTACCATGAGGACGGAGAAAGGGTTGTCCTAAAACTAGATCCAAGACTTGCAGCTTACAAAGCCGCTGTTTTTCCACTTCTAGCCAATAAGCCAGACTTGGTTAAAAAAGCAAGATTAATCTATGATGATTTAAAGGAAGATTTAAATGTTGTCTGGGACGATAGGGGAAACATCGGCAAACGCTATTTTGCCCAGGACGAAATCGGAACCCCATATTGCATCACAGTCGACTTCCAATCGCTCGAAGATGACACCGTCACCATCCGCGACCGCGACACTGCAAAACAGGAAAGAATCAAAATCGGCGATTTGGGAAATACCCTGAAATCAAAGCTTTCTTAAACCCAAGAAGCCTTGACTAAAATCCCTCCAGCCCTCATACTAGTACCAGGCTATTAGCCACAAATCTGGTGCCAACCCAAAATTTTGACCTCGAGAAACCGCACGACCACTGCGGCCTAGCGGGCGCAGTAGCAAAAGACGGCGTAAACGCTTCAAATGTAGTAATCGAAATGGGAAAAGCCCTCCAGCATCGTGGCCAAAATGGTGGCGGCGTGGCTGTAAAAGGGGAGGGGAAACTTCTAAAGGTCTTCAAAAAAGCAAAGCCATTTAATGAAATCTTTACATCAATAGATGTTGTCGAAGAAAATTCGCTAAGGGGTGATATTGCCATAGCCCACCTAAGATACCCAACAGAGGGTGCCGGAAGGCAGAATTGTGACGCTCAGCCGTTCTACGCACAGTACAAAGGCTGGGAACTTGCACTTGGCCACAACGGTAGCATTGTCGATGTCAAAAAACACCGCGCAAAACTGGATAAATTCAAAATCCAGACAGATTCCGATTCCGATTCCGAAATTCTAGCTTGGCTTATTGTCACAGCTACTGGCGCCACTTGGCGGCAGAAGATTTCAAACGGCCTTTCGGATGTCAAAGGTGCATATTCGCTGGTGATGGTAACAGGTGACGACAAACTTCTTGCCCTTCGCGACCCTTGGGGTGTTAGGCCTTTAGTTTGGACTCAAGACAACGGCCACATATTTGTCGCTTCTGAAACCTGCGCGCTTGACCGAATCAGTATTCGCCACAGTAAAAGGCTAGAAAACGGTAAGCTTCTGACAGCCGACAAAAACGGAGTATCGGTAACCGATTATACAAAACCTCAAAAGAGAAGCTTCTGTATTTTTGAAAAACTTTATTTTTCCCATGAAACGTCAAGCTGGGACGGTGTAATTGGGCAAAATAGGGATAGTTTGGGAAGACAGCTTGGCCAGGAAGAAGCGCAAAGGATTAAATCCCAAAAAACCAATAAGAATTGGGTCAACAATATCGATTACGTCGTTGCCGTGCCGGATACAGCAAGGCCAGGTGCCTTTGCCTTCTTTGAAACGTTAACGAAAGAACTTGGCCCGCAGAAAGTAAAAATGGAATATTTCCGCGGCCTTGTTAAAGAAAGGTACGATTATGCAAAAAGGACTTTCATAGAAGACGATCCATACCTCAGGAAACGTCATATCGAAAAAAAGTTTTTCGTCTCCCCGGCCATTATTGGCAAATCAATCTATCTAATAGACGACACTGCAGTAAGGCTTAACACTTTTCGAATTTTAGTCGAACATTTGCAAAATATTGGTGTTGCCGAAATCCATTGCCGTTTTTTGGCCCCTAAGTTTTTGAATCCCTGCTTTTTGGGTGTCAATATTGGTTCTCGCGACGAGCTTGGCGCAGTCAGAAAGGAAAAAGACGGCACCTACAGTGAAAAGACTGAGGAAGAAATCGCAAGGGAGCTAAGGGTTGCCTCATTACACTATTTGTCATTTGACGGCCTGGCAAGGTCCCTTGGTCTAACCACCAAGCAAATGGAAAGCACCCATTGTACAGGTTGCCTCAGCTACAATAACCCCTTCGACATGCGCCCTTACGACCCGGAATACCTTAAAGTAAACTATCTTAAAGCGAAAAAGGTGTTATCATAAATTTAGTATGAAACTGCAAAAAGAAGTGTTGGCACTAATTACCGCAATTGTTGCCACTATGGTTATAGTGGCCTTTATTATTTTCCAAATAACTCTTTAAAAACCAACATTCCCAATCAGCCCGTAAAAGGTCAATGCCTTACAGGATTAAGGGCAGGCCTTTGTGTAGCAATATCTTAGCTTAAGGCCTGCCCTTAACTCAGTCTAAGACCGACCTTTAACCTGCTATCCGAACAAAGCCTTTTTAGTACTTGACAATCCCTTCCCTAATGGTGAAAAATGGTAATAGATGGTGATGATTGGTGAATCCAATATCACTGCTTAACTCCTAAGCCAAGCTGCCCGGAGTTAAATGTCCCCCAAAGGGAGAGGTTGTAAGGGTAAATGTTTCTGGGCAGCTACATACCTTCATTCGACAAACACCTAAGAAGGGTTGCTTTACCAAAAAAAATACGTGACTATCTTGCGACAAGTGAAGTTATTCTGTCTTTCGGCTTCGAAAAATGCCTTTTTGGCTTTGACACCCAAACTTGGCAAAAGGAGTCGGAAAAACAGCTTGCTTTACCTCTTACCGAAAGACGTTCACGCGATATACGCCGTTTCGTTTTCGCCAATGCAACCGTTATCAAGCTCGATGATCAAGGCCGGTTTGTTATTCCTGGTAATTATCTGGAATACGCACAAATTACAAAGCCAGTAGTAATCGGTGCCGGCGACCATTTTGAAATCTGGGACGAGGTTTTTTGGAAGAAAGAGCTTAAGAAACTGGAAGGAGGAGAAAGGTGAGTACCTTTCACCA
>JAKALT010000029.1 GCA_021813125.1 bacterium
ACAATTTTTGTCTATTGACAAAATTGAATAGGTATGATGTAATTAGCTTGCTTTCAAAAGGTCTTCGAAAGCATCCCTAAGAATTATTGACCAACAAATTATTGACTATCAATTTTTAACTAATATTTAGCAGCTAGTATTAATTTCTATTAATATGCCTTATAAGAAAAAACTACATACACCACTTCAGGATGAAGTAAAAAAACAGCCCGAAGAGCCAAAATCAACGGTTGAGGATATCGTGGGAAAACCCGTTGAAGAAGCTATACCCGAAAAAAAACCGGAAGTTA
This sequence comes from bacterium, assembly GCA_021813125.1. Lineage (GTDB taxonomy): Bacteria > Patescibacteriota > Microgenomatia > Curtissbacterales > GWA2-41-24 > JAKAJD01. Next base: position 291 of record JAKALT010000029.1, read on the forward strand.
TATCAAGGCCCGTTGAGCCGGTTTCGGATTTTTACGATCATGCGCCAGTTGTTCCTACGCAAGAAGTTGCAGGTATTTTAGATATCCAACCCGAAGGACACGGCTTTTTAAGGCCAAAATTTATCCCTTCTCTGCGTGACATATATATTTCCCAATCCCAAATTAGAAGGTTTATGCTTCGACCTGGTGATTTGGTAGCAGGAATAGGCAGGCCCCCAAAAGACACGGAAAGGTATTTTGGTTTGCTAAAGGTAGAAAAAGTAAACGATATGCCTGCAGAAGAATCATTAAGGCGACCGTATTTTGATGATTTAACTCCGATTTATCCTAAAAAACAAGTTACTTTAACCAGCGGCAAAACTCCCATTTCAACTAGAATAATTGATTTAATTGCACCAATTGGTTTTGGGCAAAGGGGAATGATTGTCTCTCCACCAAAAGCAGGAAAGACTACCATTTTAAAAGAACTGGCAGCGGGAATTTCCCTTAATTTTCCCAAAGCCCATCTGATGGCAGCTCTTATCGGCGAAAGGCCGGAAGAGGTTACAGATATAAGTACGTCTGTAAAAGGAGACGTTGTTGCATCTAACTTTGACGAACCGCCGGAAAACCAAACCAGAGTAGCAGAAATTACCTTAGATAGAGCCAAAAGATTAGTTGAAATGGGAGTTGACGTTATTATACTGTTGGATTCAATTACCCGTCTGGCTAGAGCGTATAATTTGGCTGTCGCTCCTTCGGGAAGAACTTTATCCGGAGGATTTGATCCGGCAGCGCTTTGGCCGGCAAAAAAATTCTTCGGTGCTGCCAGAAATTGTCAGGAAGGCGGAAGCCTTACTATTATTGGTACTGCTTTAGTTGACACCGGAAGCAGAATGGACGACTTAATTTATGAAGAATTTAAAGGAACCGGTAACATGGAGCTTCATTTGGACAGAAAATTGGCTGATAAGAGAATTTTTCCTTCTATTGATATAGAAAGAAGCGGTACAAGACAGGAAGAGCTTATTGTAAATGAAGCACTTCTTAAAAAAGTAGTAACCATGAGAAGAATGTTATACATGTTAGGCGAAGAAGAAAGAACAGCCCTTTTAATTGAAAAACTCTCGAAAACCACAACCAATGAAGAATTCCTCGATACTCTTGGAAAAGGCTAAATTAGCTTCGAAAATTTGACATAAGTTGATGTTTTTGATAGCATTAACTCCCGTAATGAAAAAAATCCCTTTACCTTTTTCTTTCTCTGATTTTTCAAAATTAACAACCGAATTTTTGGGTTTTTGTAGGTATTTTTACAGCTACATCAAGGCAAAAGTAATTAAATTTTCAATTATTTTTGAAACCAATAAGAATATTTTGGTACGTTTTTTTATGATGAAAAGAGGCCGATACAACCGGCCCTTTTTGCATTTGGCAACCATGGGAGTTCTGGGGGTCGGCGTAATATCAGCTCCGTTTTTAGCCTCAACCTATCCGGTTTTTTCTTCTAATAATTCTCTTTCCGCAAGTAACTCTGCCCAAGAGTCAATAACAGTGGGTGACAATGTGTTTCAAACCGAAGTTTCACAAAAACCAAGAGATAAAGTAATAAGCTACATTGTTCAAAAGGGAGACACGGTTTCCACGGTGGCTGAGAAATTCGGAATTTCTGCAGATACGGTTAGGTGGGCAAACGATTTAACGGACGATACGATTAATGTGGGCGATGTTTTAAAGATATTACCGGTTACGGGTATTTCATATAAAGTGCAAAAGGGAGACACGGTTTATTCTATTGCCAAAAAGTTTGATACCGAATCACAAAAAATCGTAGATTTTCCGTTTAATGACTTTGCAAATCCCGAAACTTTTTCTTTAGTGGAAGGCCAGATGCTTGTTGTTCCTGATGGAATTAAGCCTTCCGAACAGCCCTTTATTAAACGTGAAGTATATATTGCTCAAGGACCGAGCTCGACTAATTTTTCTACCAGCGGGTTTACTTGGCCAGCACACGGAATCGTTTCGCAGTTTGCCTCCTGGTACCATATGGCCTTGGATATTGCCGCTCCTTACGGTACTCCAATTGTTGCGGCCAAGTCGGGTAGAGTTGTTTCGGTAGAAGTCGGCGGATGGAACTACGGCTACGGCACAAACGTTGTGATTGACCATGGCGGATACAAAACGCTGTATGCCCATATGAAAGGCGTAAACGTGAGCGCAGGAGATGAAGTTTCCGGGGGAAGCACGGTTATCGGCTGGATCGGATTAACCGGTAGAACAACCGGGGCTCACCTTCATTTTGAGCTAAGAAGAGGAGATACACCGGTAAATCCACTTCCGTTTCTTCAATAATCCACATTTTATATGGTAAAATAAGTTCGGTTAGTGTAAAATGGGCTCGTAGTTAAGTGGTAAAACGATGCATTCGCATTGCATAGGCGGGGGTTCGATTCCCCCCGAGTCCACAAAAGGGCCCGTGGCTCAGTTGGTAGAGCGTCTCTATGGCATAGAGAAGGTCGCCAGTTCAAATCTGGTCGGGTCCACATCTACATACCCCTTGCTATTTTGCCTTAAAACCCCTATACTGAAAAACAGAATGAATCATGGGGACCAATCCTCGCTCCTCTTATGGATAGAGAAAAGGAAGTTCCAAAGATAAAATGAAATTCAGAGAGGAGGTGAATACCACTTAATTTTCAATTTTAAT
>JAKALT010000006.1 GCA_021813125.1 bacterium
CTGGGAACTCAATAACAGACCAAGAAAGGTATTGAACTTTAATACCCCACAGGAGATACTTGGAAAAGAGCTAGGTGGTCGGATTCAAACTAGAATGTAGCTCAACTCAATTTCTATATCCCCCATTGTAAAATGATCGAAATAATCTCTTTTCGGTTGCTCAACTACACTGGATTGGACACTCGAATCTGAATGGCTTATATCGAAATAGGTTTTTCCGCCGAAATACATTCCCACAACGGCGGCACCCACAGCACCCAATCTCAGGGTATTTTCTGCAACTCCCCTAGTTCTTTCACCAAAATTCATACGCCAAAATTATACCACTTGGCCCATAATAAGTGCATCAAAAGATGTCATAAAGTACGATTTATACATCAGGTGCAATACAAAGGGCAGGCCTTAACTTAGGTGGTTGCTGAACAAAGGCCTGCCCTTAACCCTAGCCAGAAGGTCTAACCTTAGCGCAGGGTAACAAATTCTAAACCCGAAGCACGAAATCCGAAACAATTTTCTAATGTCTTAATTTTAAAATTCCAATTTTGATAATTTCGTATTTATTTCGAATTTCGAGTTTTATCCCTGGTTAATTTTCGTCTTCCTTGAACAGAATACGCAAACTCTGCTACAATCCGCACTAGCCTTTGTAAAGGCCATGTCTTTTTCTGGCAATCGGCTTTTGCTAAGGCCTGACCTTAGCTCCATGAACTATGAACCATGAACCATGAACCATGAACCATGAACTATGAACTATGAACTATGAACTAACATGAACCTTGCCAAAAACCGAGTCCGCTACACAGCCTTTGTAATCATTTTTCTGGCCATTTTTGGACTCGTAGCCATTTTCTGGGCACGTGGTTTTAAGCCCAATTTTAGAACCGGCACCATCGAGCGCACAGGCCTTATTGTCGCCAATTCCGTCCCGACCGGCGCGCAGGTTTTTATAGACGACAGGCTAACCTCGGCCACCAACACCAACATTGCCTTTTTGGAACCCAAAACCTACAAAGTAAAAATCCAAAAAGACGGCTACACAACCTGGGAAAAAGAGATCGATGTCAGGGCCGACCTGGCAACCGAAATAAATGCCCTTCTCTTCCCGCTTGCGCCCCAAATATCGCCTCTTACAACAACTGGCGCCACAAACCCCACACTTTCGCCGGACGGCGCCAAAATCGTCTACGGTGTCTCAGGAATAAATGGCGGAGCCTATATCCTGCCGGTTTCAGACAGCCTTCTGGCTTTTCGGCAAGGCACAAAGCTGATTGCCCGAAATACCTCAACGTTTGACTTTTCGCAAGGCCAGTTTGTCTGGGGCCCCGATTCCAAGCAACTTATTGCCCGTTTTCCAAAAAGCGACGGCACGGTAATTGCAAACCTTATGCTCGATTCCGACACTTCTGACCAGCCGCTCCGCGATGTCACCGCATCTCTTACCGCCACAATTTCCGATTGGCAGCAGCAAATAAATTCACGCGCCCAAACCCTGGCGGTTCTGGCACCGGATGAAGTCAAATCCGCAACCCAAGCCGCGGCACCGGCTTCCCCTTCCCCATCGCCACAAGCCTCACCGGTAGCGCAGCCAACCGTAAACAAGTTAATCAATTACTACCCTACAGGTTTAATGTTTTCTGCGGATGAAGAAAAGGTCCTGTACTTGGACAAAAACGGCAAACACCATGTATACGATATCAAGGCCAAAAAGCAGTACACCTTGCCGGATTTTACGGATCTTGTAAACATCACCTGGTTTCCTGATTCGGCCCATCTTGTTATTGCCCAAAAAAACCAGATATCGATTATTGAATCGGACGGAGGCAACAAAATGGCAATCTATTCCGGGAAATTCGACTACGGCTTTGTCTTTGCCCACCCTTCGGCCTCCAAGCTGATAATCTTAACCACCCTCACCCAACCCGAAGGCACACCCAATAACCTCTACGCGGTAAATCTGAAGTGAAAAGTGCAAAGTGAATAGTGCATAGTGAACGGATACTAATATCTCGCAATCACTACATTAATCATTCTCGATAACATTTTGATTACTTCTTCGTATTTTAAAGAGAGCCGCTCCGCCTTATCCTTTGAAATATCACCTGTCTCACCAAGAACCAGAATCCAGTACAAGGTTTCTCCGGCAGATCCCCTGGCAACCTCAAGATACGAAACATAAGCCTTTCCCTTATGGGTATAAAGCCTTCAACTATATTAGCTGGAACGGAAAATGCAGACCGCAAAGCTTGTCTAAAAATTTCATAATTTAGCTGAGTCTTTCTAGCGTTTTTGGAGAAGTTAAAAACATCCATTGCAAGCTCGTGAGACACTTGCCAAACAATTAAATCCCTAAAACTTTTTATCGTTGTATTCATTCACTACTCACTATTCACTTATCACTGTACACTTATCCCTACTTATGCGATGCCACGCAGTAATTGAAGGCAATCGGCGCCCCGTTGGGAACCGAAAGCTTGCACTTTGCGGTAGAAGAAGTGTTGGCTTGGGGATCTGTTGGGTCTTCGAGCTTTGCCCATAATTCGTAATACGAACCGACAGGGTCCGAATAATACGCGTAAAAGTAGCCGCTCCCGGAAGGTGGCAGTTCTGGTGGTGTAGTTGGCGAAGGTGTCGGTGTTGGGGTTGCAGCTGGACATGGAATTGTCAAAGCTTGGCCGGCTCCATAAGTCGTAGGCCCAGCAGAATGGTCTGCAGCCCTTGTCCAAACCTGAGCACTCTCGGATTGCCAAGCACCCTTAAAAGTGATGTCCCAATTTATCGTTAGAGTCGTACCCGAACCGGAAAAAGAAGTAGTTACACGATCCAAATCTGCATAGCTGTTTCCATTACCATTTCCCGACCATAACCACGTTCCGGAATCATCTTTTACTCCAAAATCCTGTATATCATTATTCAAAACCGCTAAAAATGCCCCTTGTGGAGCAGCAGTTACATCATAAGTATTCGTACTATTAATCAATATATAAGCATACAGGATATCGCTATAACCCGCTGAATCTTCATACGTCGCTGTAAAACGGTATTTGGTGCCATAATTCACACACGCTGGGCCTGTCACCGTCCCACTAACAAGTATCACAGCATACACGGGTTTTGGCTCAAGATTCTTTAAAATACCCAAAAATCTTGAGCGAAGATCTGCTATAAAAACACCACTAGCTGCCTGCTTGGGGTCTCTCGGAATTGTCCTGAAATAGGGGTTCAAGTTCGGTATCCAGTTGTCACCGGTTTGTGAAGTGTAATTTCCGGAAATGTAATGAAAACCTTTATCCGTGTAATATTGCTCCAGTGCATTGGCAATTTGTGCAAGATTTGCCTTGCGTGTGCCGTCTCTTGCTTTTATGGTCCCATTAACGACCCCAAAGGTAACCACCGAACCGATAATCCCTAAAATGGCGATGACAATTAAAAGCTCAATTAAGGTGAAACCAAAAAGCTTTCTGTTTAAAATGCTAAGCCTTCTATTTAACCTCTCCTCTAAGGGAGTTAATCTTCTCAAAGTGTGTAATTAAATTGTGCAACCGCGACGCGACATTAGTCAAACGTAAGGCTCACATAAGGGCAGGCCTTAACTCAGGTGAATCTCGACAAAGGCCTGACCTCCATACTAGTCTCTGGAAACTGGAATCTAGTTGCTAGTTGCTACGAAATTATAAATGCAATCACACCAGATACTTCCCTATCGCCTCTCATCAAAACCGCCTTATAGCTTCCTTTCGGTAAGTTACGAAAAGCGTGAGAAGACCTGCCTTCTGAAATTACACCGCTGTCAAAAGATGGTATATTTTCATTCGTATTACTCACCTTTAAATTAATCCTGCCGTCCGAAGGCGGGTAGAAAGAAATACTGGTCTTTTCGCCGTCAATCTTTGCCGGCTGGATAACCCACAATTCATCTTGCTTATCTTTCACGCATACCCTGTCCGTAGGCCTTACCAAACACGCAACTTTTTCTGGAAAAGGCCGGTTTTGCCCCAAAAGCCCAAAGGAGGTCGCAACTCCTGCCACGAGCAACAAAAATGAAAATGTCGCAATAAAGAGAAGGTCGGAAAAGCCCCTTTTCATTTTAACGATATTGCTCTTACTGAATAACGAATTGAATGCTGTTGGAAATTTTAGAAGTACCATAATAAAGTGCTGCCGTATAATTACCAACCGGTGCATTCTGCCAAATCACAGACTGTGATCCTGAAGGGATTGGTCCGCTATCAAAACCCCGGTCTCCAGTGTTTGAACTGATAACAACTAAATTGATATTACCGTTAGAACCCGGAGTAAAGTTAAAAACTACATTTATACCTGCTGTGGTTGGCAATACGTTTGCACCAATAAGTGTCCAGCTGGTAGGAGTCGGCGTTGTGGCTGGTGTTGGGCTGGGTTTTGGCGATGGATACGCAGTTGGGGAAGGTGAGGGGCTTGAAACAACATTAACAGTAACCGAAGCCTTGGCGCTTCCACCCGGACCTGTGCAACTTGCGATATAGTTGGTTGTTTGGGTTAAATTACCTGTTGGCTGCTGGCCTGTTGTTCCTTTCCACCCTGGAGGAAAAACTTCGCATGAACTTGCATTTGTTGAGGTCCAGAAAATTGTAGTTGACGTGTTGAAGGGAATGGTTGTGCTTGCGGCAGATATTTTTACTGTTGGTGGTGGACTTTGGACCGGAAAGGTAACTGTATTTGAAGCCTGCGCATCATTAGAAAATACCAAAGTGGCAGAATATGTGCCCTGCGGAAGCGCTGCTGTCGTTGCCAGGTTCCAGGGTATCGTTGTCTGTCCCGCCGGAATCGGCCCCAGCTTGGCAACAACCGATCCGGCTGGATTCTTAATTACCAAAAAAATTCCTCCAGCACTTTGTGGTGAAGTAGTAAAAACAACCGAAGTCGTACTTAAAGAACCGACACTCAAACTATAGCTGCACTTCTGACCTACGAGTGAAAAAACCCGCTGGGCATCAGCAGCAGAAACTTTTCCGTCACCATTTAGATCATAATTTGCGTCATACGGCTTCTTATTTTGAAACACTGAAAAGACAAGTTGAGCATCTTGTGCCGTTACAACCCCATCGTGGTTAACATCCGCCTTACATACAAGAAGGTTCAAACTTACTATCAGGTTAGTATTATTGCTGCTTGAAACACACATTGCGTTTAAGGTGATATCTTTTACGGAAACCCCGTATGTTCCCTCAAGGGATGGTGCCGTTAGTGTTAATGTGCCGGGACCTACTCTTGTACCACTGGCATTTTGGATAGAATTTGGGGAAAAAATCTCCACCTCAAATGTATCCTTTGCCACACTTGTTTGGTCTGGGGCAGAAACATAGGTTGACACAGGGGTGGCCGGTGCAACTATGGTCGGCAAAAAACTATAACTGCAAACCCCTGCCGCCCTTGTACCGGGTTTGCCCGCCAAAATAATAAACACAACAAGGAAACCCATTGCCAGCATAGTGGCAGCACTCACAACAAATGCAACAATTGTATTCTTTTGGGATTTCGTTAAATTGTGAAAGTTAACAAGGTTATCCGACATGCAGGCAAATGGTCAACTTTATTACTCTATAATTCATTATCTGCACAACCAAACCTTTCTTGTCAATAGGGGTTGGTCACAAGACATCTTAGCTAAGGTCAGGCCTTAACTCAGGTGAATCTTGACAAAGGCCTGACCTTCACCCTGGTCTCTGGAAACTGGAATCTAGTCGCTAGTCGCTAGTCGCTAGTCGCTAGTTGCTAATCACTGACTCTGCCCCGCCGCCGGTTCGGCAATAACCAGAAGCCGTTTCCAGGTTGTGCCCGGAGGGTAGCATGTCTGAAGGACCAATAATTGTTTATCTGTTTTAAGCGTAAAATAAGAAACGTCCTCGGGATCCGTTATCTTGGTCTGGTTAACAACATAATCATGCCTTCTCCCCTGGAAAAAAACCACTACCCTGTCACCCGGCACCAGATCCTTCAAAAGATAAAAAACAGCATTAAATCTTGGAACGTTAAAAATCGTATCCGTTGAATGGGCAAAAAGGTAAGTCACACCGGGCTCGCCAGGGAAAGCTGTTCCTAAAGCATGGGCAACTCCGCGTCTCAAAGCCGCGTTATAAGCGTTTTTATTGGAAGCATCCACATTGGGAACAACCGGCGCATCGGCACCAATTTTTTCCACAATTATCGAAAAATTAGGGTCTTTTGGGACTAAAACGTCTACATTTGATTCAGGCTTGCCCAGAAGCGACCCGAACGTTTGTGTGCCGGAAGCAGCAACCGACGCCGCTTCAAATTTTTTCCCGGTCAAGTTGTCAAAAGAATGGCCGACAAATGCCTTACCGACAGGCCAAAATGTATAGCCGATCGCCAGTAAGGACCCCAAAACCAGAACGTTGCCAATTGTCCTGATGGCCAGAATTTTCTTGTCTACATACATCTAACTTAATTAAACTCTAAACACCCAACTAAGGCCAGGCCTTTCAGTTTTCCAAGGCCTGGCCTTAGGACAAAAGTTTCGTTATCTGATGCCATAAGGCTTGGTCTTAAACCTAGTAAAGGGCAGGCCTTAACAAAGAGTTTCTCGGCACAAAGGCCTGCCCTTAATCCTAAAGACGTCTGACCTTGAGACAAAAGTTTCGTTACTGATGCCCTAGGCCTGCCCTTATCCCAACCAAATTGACAAACGTAGGCCCAAGATCTAAAAATAGATCAATGCCCCTTATCAAACTCAAAACTCAAAACTCAAAACTCAAAATTTGGCGTTTGGAATTTGGAGTTTGGAAATTAAGGAAGGGTTTTACCCTCATCGAAATTCTGGTCGTTATAGGCATAATCGGCATCCTGGCCGGAACAACCACCGTTTCTTTCTCTCGATCCCAAGTTAAAACAAGGGATTCGCAGAGAAAAAACGACCTGCAAACCATAAAATCCGCCTTAAACCTTTACTTCCAGCAAAACCAAAAATATCCCCCAGCGGCTTCGGGCGGAGGTGTCCCGAACGATTACACTTCATTCAACGGATTAACACCTTGGATTACAGATTTAACTTCGCAGTACATCGCAAATCTCCCCAAAGACCCTTCTCAAACCGCTTCTAATTTCTTCCAAAACATGCTGGCATCTATTGAAAACTTTAAGTTGGTCGGCACAGTGCTGGCAGGAGGCGGAGGGGGTGGTTGTGCAAGCCAGGCAGCTGCTTTTGCTGCTTACAATACTGCTACCCACACCATAGATGGCGTTAGCATGCTCTGCTATGGATCCGGTTACTCAGTAGCTCCTTATGTTGTCTTCACCGGCTGTTCGGATGGAAGTACAGTGCAGGCAACAGCCACTGCCCATCTGGGCGGCGTTGCGCCTCCGGACGGAGTCGGATCAATTACTATGGATACACCCGGCTCCGGTTATACATGCACGCCTACAGTCAATATCGGCCCGCCTCCAGGCACTGCCCTACCGCCTCCCCCTCCACCGCCTCCCGGCCCAACCCCATATGCGACGCCCGCTCCGGCCACCGGCTGTATCGTCGCCAGCCCGCCAACGCAATTCTTCTATTGCTATTCGGTAAACGACGCAAGGACCCGTTTTAAGCTTTGGGCAAGGCTCGAAAACACAACGGATCCTGAACTCGCTTCCAACTCAAGCGCGCCTTGTTTCGACGCAGGTTTCCGCCCGCTTTTAAACTACTGTGTAGATTCCGACTAAAATTAAATGCCCCGCCCGCAAAATATACCCAAGAAATGGCTTTTTCTGCTTGGGCTGGTTGTTATTTTGGTTTCCTTTATCGCCTTCACACGGCCGGGCAAAACTCTCTACAAAGTCTTTCGTCTGGCAACAGCCCTTAACCCTTCTGAAACAACATTTACCAAGCCATCCAAAATAAAATACGCCCAAATTTCCTACCCAGACGACGGCAAGTTTACACAAGCCCTGATTTTTCGAAAAGGCGCCCAAAAACAGAGTGCCGTAATTATTTCGGCTGGCGTTGGGCTCACAAATTACAACACTAGCCTTATCAACAGTTTCGCATCTAGCCTTGCCGATTTAGGGATAACCGTCATGATTCCGCAAACCCAAAGTATGCAGGACAACATCGTTACCGAAAGCTCAATCAGAAGTTACGTTAACGCCTTCCGCTACCTTGAAAGCCAAAATTCAATCGACAAAAACAAAATCGGTTACTTCGGTTTTTGCGCAGGCGCCAGCTTTTTGGCCCTGGCAGCCGAAGACAAAGACATCGCCGACCGCATTTCATTGTTAGCCCTATTTTCCCCGTACAACGACTTGATAGACTACTACGCCCAAGCCTTTGCTCACCAAGCGATAACAGTCACCAACTCACGAGATTGGAAACCGCACCCCCAAACAGTCGACCTTCTTGAGAAAAACTTCACCTACCGGGCAAATTTAATCCCATCGGAAACGTTAAACGCTGCACAAACTAACCAAATCACAAAGCAACCGCAAAACGCCCTGGAGAAAAAACGGCAGATTGAAAGTGTCCTCCCCCAAACTATGCTGGATGAAGCAAAACTTCTTTCCCCAAATCATGCCGCCCAAAATATCAAAGCAAAAACCTACATCGTCCACGACTACAACGACACCTTTACCCCCAGGGAAGAATCCGAACGCTTAAAAGCCGAAATCCAAAACGCCCAGCTTATTGAACCGACCATCTTCGACCACACCATTTTTAGAAAAGACATCTCGCCTCTTACCTGGGCAATCCAGGGCTCACAGGTTTTAATCTTCTTTTACAAAATCCTCTATAACGTCAGCTAAAAAAAGCATAGTAAAGGGCAGGCCTTAACATAGTAATTGCTAGACAAAGGCCTGCCCTTAACCTGTGCCTCGGCTTGATTTTACCCACTCAAGCGCTTTAATCTAATATCAGGAGACCATTTTGAAACACCCTGCCAAAAAGCACCCGCCACACTATTTCTCGCACTTTCTCGACGACCCGCTCGTCGCTTCCCTATTTGCCACAATAGCCCTTTTGGCACTTATGTTTGCGCTTATACAGTTTGCTAGGACCATATCCTAAAACGATGGAAAAAATTATGACTAAAACCCTTGACCTTACCATAAAAATCGCCATCATAATTCTTGCTCTCGCCCTCTTTTGGTTCGCCTTTGTCTACTACCCGCAAGTCGTCAACAAATTCCAGGGGCACAGGGCAAGTTTTGTGACCAATGTCCAGGCAAGCTCAAAAAGCCTGCCATACCAAAATAATCACTTCAAAATTGAATACGCTCCAGCGCAAAACGCTTACAAAATCACAATTTTGGCACAAACCTTAGACCAGTACGACCAGTACAAAACCGAATCAAATCTAGTTTTGAAAAATATCCTTTCTCTGGACAAAATCTGCGGCCTGAATATTTTTTACGAGAGCAGCTTTTCTTTTGTTAAAACGGAAGCCCAAAAAGGTTGCTAAATTCTACTAAATTTACGGGTTTATGACGCAGTAGTTGTAACCCGAAGACGGTTGGCAAGGAAGCTTTCCAGTTGCCACACAATCGGTTGTTGATGGATTGCAATAGTTTGAGTCGTTTGTGTTTTCCAAGACAGAATTTATCTGGTAGTTATTTACACCTGTTGTGGTGTAGTTGTAGCTCCTAGTTGGGGTGTCTGGGTCGGTTGGTAAAGGATTTAGGTAAATTAAGCCAAAACAGGTAAATGATTTGCCCCAGTTAATCCTTGTTGAATCACCGGGTGGCGTTGTGACATTACAGGTTATGTCTCCGCTTGTCGTAGCTGGATATTTATTATTCGCATGGTAATATTGCTCGACTGCTTGCTGGACAGCCTTTAAGTCTGCTTTTCTTTTGCCGTCCCTGCTTTTTTTCTGCGCTTGGGTGAAAGAAGCGGTTGTGATTGCTGCCAAAACTCCGATTATCGAAATTACTATTAGAAGCTCGACCAAAGTGAAACCGGGTTTAAAATTCCAAATTCCAAACTCCAATTTCCAAATTTTAAGTTTTGTCCGGGGCATTGATTTATTGTTTATTGCCGGGGGATCAATTGTCAAATGTCGGGGTGCTGGGAATTGAACCCAGTGTCTCTCCGTCCCGAACGAAGCGTGTTACCGATACACTACACCCCGAAACCCTAAGTTAAGGTCAGGTCTTAACCTGGGATAGTCTAGACAAAGGCCTGACCTTTATCATGTACCGCTGAGAGGAGTCGAACCTCCAACCTTTCCCTTAGGACGGGACTGCTCTATCCATTGAGCTACAGCGGCAAAGCATCAATATTTTAACTTAATGGGAAAATAAGAACAAATGTAATAGCTAAAAGGTCAGGCCAGGGCAAAGGGCAGGCCTTTGTCACGGTAATGCTAAGGTTAAGGCATGCCCTTAACCTGGCATCTATAGTTTTGGGTTTGGGACTTGATGTGTTTACGCCACCAGCACAAAAAAGCCGGCCAAAACCGCAATGAGGGCTATAAGGAGGTATTCCAAAAACAGTCGCCCCGTTGCTTCCCGCCTGGCGTGGTGGTACGAAAATCCCCAGACAATATAAAACGTTGCCAAAAGAACTATTATTAAAAACTGTTCTGTCGGATTGTACCTTGCCAAATAAATAGCCACGGCACCAACCGCAAACCCAAAATACAAAAACAAATGCGCCAGTTTGTCCAAATGCTTATTCATTTAGTTCATAGTCATTCGTTCATGGTTCATAGACTTTCTGAGTGCATTGATTCTTTTAGCTAAATCGCTTGTGGATACATATAGCTTATCGTATTCCTGTTTAGATAGAAGGCCAAGCTCCAAAGAGACTTTGTACAAAGCAACCAACTCATAGCATGAACCTACAGCCATTGTTAAAAAATGTCTGAAGTCCTTTTTTGTCCTGCTTGAACCTTCCGCTATATTCAGCGGTACAGATACTGCAGCTCTTCTCATCTGACCAACTAATCCAAAAAGTTCGTCTTTCGGATATTTCTTGGTCAATTTATAAATGTCAGTTGTTAACAAAACAGCCTCCTGGTAAACATTTAATCTCTCAAAATTAATCACTTTTATTCACCATGAACCATGAACCATGAACTAAATTATTGCTCCTTGTACCGCATACCAAATCACCAGAAGCACAAAGCCGAGCATTCCCAAATGCGCAACTACCCCCGGCCTCAACTGCAAATTGTCCCGCCTCACAACAAATAAAACTTCAATAGCAAACAGGAAAAATATAAAACCTACAATCGCCAAAGTCACAAATTTACTAATCGAAAACTGCCTGCTTGCCAAAACTGTCGCACTGCTGCCAGCCCCGCTTACAGGTTCCAAATTGACGTTGTCTATCGGGTTAGTAACTGCAAGCGGCGCCGGGCTTGGGGCCATGCTTGGGCTTGGCAAAGGTGTTGGCTGCGCGGCAACTTGCTTCCCTGCCGTCTGCGATGTCGGGCTGGCAACGGGGCTAGGTGCTACAGCCAAAGTTGGTGTTGTTGGTACCCCCGCAACCGGAGTCCCGAACATTTGCACAACCAAAATCCCGTCCACCCCGGTCAATTTTCCGGAAGAAACCGCAACTCCGATTTCTTTAAAATTGGCATCCAGAATATTTTCGCGGTGAGAAGGTGAATTCATCCAGGCATCCACAACAGACCCCGCATCGTTAAAATCACGGGCCAGATTTTCCCCAGCGTAGATATACCTGTATCCAACAGCATTTATAAAACTCCATGGAGTTCTCCCCAAGGGCGAATTATGCGCCCAGTAGTTAACCGCAAACATGTCCTGCGCTTTGGCGGCAGCAGCTGTTGCCAACTGTCCGTTATAAACAAGCGGCCCCAAACCGTTTTGGACCCTCTTGGCATTGGTCAAATCGATAATTTCCTGGGCGGAAAAAGTGGCTACACCCAACACCTGCGGTGCTCTCAGCTTTACAAAATAAAGCCCGGCTATAAGAAAAACAAAAATCTGGAAATACGTAAAAAGCGCCGGCAAAGTCAGCGCATGGGCGTGGTGCTGCTCGCCGTCTTCGTGGTGGTGGGGAACAATTTGACGTGCGATTTTCTGGTGGATCACAAATTAAGTATAGCGCCTAAAACTACTTATTGAATAGCCATACAGACACCTGAACAAGTCACTTATATGTAATTGGTTGACACGTCAGTACAATGTCAGTACAATGTCAACATATGCAAAAAGTGTTTGTAAATGGTAATTCACTTGCTGTTACAGTACCAAAAGCTTTCGCCGACCAGTTAAACATTAAAACCGGAACGCCTATCCAGTGGGAAAAAACAGAAAAAGGTTTATTGCTCTACTCGCCGCAAATAGTCGCGAAAAGCCCAAGATCAATAGACCCGAAAGTTATTAACTTGATTGAGAAGATTTCCAAAAAATACTCCAAAGTGTGGCAAGAATTAGCAAAACTCTAAAATATCTCTCCGAAGCGGAACTTATTGCAATAAATCACGAAATGGTTGCAAAGTATGGAGGCTTGCATGGGGTGCGTGATTTAAATTTCTTAAGGCTAGCCATTGGGCGGCCACAAATGTCCGCTGGCCTAAAAGATGCCTACCCAACAATCTACCTGAAAGCAGCTTCAATGTTCCATTCAATAATCAACAATCATCCATTCCTGGATGGGAACAAAAGAACATCACTTTTCAGCACCGTACTTTTTCTTGAATATAATGGGTATCATATTCAGTTCACAAAAAAAGAGGCGATTAATTTCACCCTAAAAGCACATAACGACGACTGGACTGTTGAACAAATTGCAGCTTGGATCAAAAAACATCTGGTATAGCATTTTATGGGCAAAATGGCTTGCCACTTTCCTATGGATCACAAGAATAGTTTAACTGCACGAGGCAGCAACTAACAAGCCCAATTAGAAAAAGCCTACCGAAAAACCGATAGGCTTTATTCTGAAAACAACTCCACTCATCTAATCTTCCGGTTGTTGACTGCTGTGGTGCCCTTCACCGTCGTCATGGTGCCCGTCATCATTGTTACCTTCATGACGATCACTATCGTGTTTATCCTTGTCCTTTTGATGCTCCACAAATTCAACGCACTGACCTTGATTCCTAAATGTAGGATTGTTGAATGTCTTCCATCCGCCATTCTTACACTGATCCTTTGTAGTCGGCGGACCTACCAAAATCGGTCCTGAAAGTGTCGAAAGGTTATCGATCAAGAAACCCTTTCCGGCATCCGCTGCGTTGGCAGCACCGCTCTCCCTAAAGAGAACTGTTTTGACAATTCTAGGACTTTGCTCAGCAATAGCTTCAGGATCGTATCGGTAGTAATTCTCCCAACTTGTACCTGTGTGAACCAAAGTTCCATCAATCCAAACCTTTACTACATCGTTGGAAGGACCATCCAATAGATCCATTGTTAGCTTTACCGTGTGAGGAACTGTTCTATCAAGTCCCGCTGCAACCTGCGTTTCAACGAAATTTGCAGGATTTGTAGTTCCCTGTACATCGTCAAAGAACACATCAAGTCCGGCTGTGCCGTCTTCAAACCTCAAATAACTCATGCGAGAACCGTCACCCCTATCCGGAGAAACAGATGTATGCATGCCCGGTTGTTGTGCACCCGGAACGGTTGAGGCAATATCAAATTGCATCTCAAAATGCCTCTGCAGTGTTCCCGTTGAAAATGTTCCGGCCGTGGAATCCACTTCCCCAACCGCATTCACCAAAGGTTTTGCAAATGCCTGATCACCAAAACATCCGCTTGTCACCGCATCGGAAAGCCTGAATGATTGGCCTCCGAAAGACGCATAACCGTAAGTGTTTGCTACAACGCCTTCATCATATACGGCACATCCTGACCCTGCGCTTCCTAAAGCTGTCCATCCGTCCTGGCCATTGATATTCCCAACAGTATATGTGGGAGACTCAAAATTTATGGAAAGGGAATCTGCAAGTGCCGGAACCGCCAAAGCTCCAAGCATCAATGCTCCTGCTGCGCCTCCTACTAAAATTTTCTTAATATTCATATTTTTCACCTCCCCTCCGGGCCAGAGGCCCTACGGGCCGGTGGCTCCTCTTTTTGTAATTGTTCAATGAATTTCTTTTTCTTATCACCATGTGTTTTTAAGTTATACTCAACCCACCTTGCTTCATTTCTCGTCTCATAAACTTTAGTCCCTATTAAAATAAATGGCGTCCTACTTTTGGTTGACCTAACCATTCCCGAATTATGTTCCGTTAACCTTTTTTCTATATCGTAAGTTTGACCCACATAGTACTTTTTATCTTTCAAACTTTGTAAAACGTATACAAAATACTTCATCTGTCTCTACGAGCCATAGGCCCTACGGCCGGCGGCCATAAAAAAACCCGCATAACCTGCGGGTCTAGCTATTTAAAAAACTGAATTTTGTCTAAAAAAACCATACAAAGTGCAGGCTTTTCCGGTTCAGAATATAGACTTGAAAACATCCAATGTCAACAGGCTAAAACCGAATAACTATATCAATATATATAGGAAGGATAGTTTTGTGTATTAATTAGGAAGGGCCGTAAGCTTGAAATACTTTTCCAAAACACCGGCGGCAAGTTTCGAGGAATTATCATCGTTAAAAATGGCGGTCGAGCCCCCAAATGAAGTCCAGTAACTAAGGCCAATAACCTGCGGGTCTTTGGACAGTTCCAAAAGCGCCGCCGCAAGCCAATCCGCCTGCTCTTGGTCTGTCATTTTGCCGTTGATGTCCGGAATCGGCACGCCCAGCTCGCCTAAAAATACCTTCGCTTGCGCCTGCTTTTCTAAGTCGCGGATGTCACCGGTAAGCTTCTGGGGCGACTTAACGTAATGGTCAATGGCCACTACCCCACCCATGGCTTTTGCCGTAGCCTCATCCATTACAAGCCTGGCTACATCCATATTCATCGACCATAAACTGCAGTCCACTTCTTTACCAATCTTGCGGAAGCTTTCGTCACACGCCTGCTTTTCATCTGTCATAAACTTGCGGAAACCCGAAACGTCACCTGTTGCCCTTGGATCCCCCGGCCCGCCGTTTTCGCATTCCGGACAAGGACTGAAAAAATCACCATCTACAAAAAGACCCGGATTTTTCTGGATGAAACTTCGCGTCATCTTTAAATGCTCGTCCCGTGTTAAATTGTTGTCCTGCCCGAACCAGCCTTCCCAAGCTGAAAAATTGCCCCTAAACCAGACGTGCAGGTTATAACGCCTCGCAGCCACTACCCATCGGGTTAAAACCGGCACAAACTTGTCGTCATAGGGTGTGGCAATAGCAACCGTATTGGCTCCCGTTTGGGCAATTGCTTTAACCTGCGTGTCAATTGTCGTATCGAAGGTAGAATCGCCCAAAGCCTGGCCCGAAAGGTCACGTGAATATTTCATCGTGTCAATAGATTTTATCTGCCAGACACGCTCTTCTTTTATAGGAGAAGCGGGTTTCGTATTAACTTGCGGCTTTTTTGCCAGAAAATAAACCCCAACTATCGCTATCAGCAATAGGCCAAAAATCACTATATTTCTTGAAAGGGTCATCTCATTTTTACTTTCCTAAAATCAGCATTGGTTGATCCGTTTTATATTTTTTGTAAAGTTTCTTTAAGGGCATCCGCAATTAGTAAATCCAATTTCTTTAAATTGTGTTTATCTGCAGCTTTCATCGCCTTGATATAGTTTTGTCTGTCCTTAGTTGAATCAGCTTTGATTTCAAAAGCAGGTAATCCCAAATTCAAAGCAATAAGATTAGTCATAAGTCTTGCGGTTCTACCGTTATAATCGTTGAAAGGATGGATCCAGACAAATTGATGTTGAAACCAGGCGAGAAGTGATATGGCCTCTTTTAAATACTTTTCATCTTTTGTGGCTGATGGAATATGTTGTAGCCTTTCATCGAAATCCGCACACAGATTTTTAACAAGTTCTGGGACTTTACTAAAATGAGGCGGTTCAAAATCACCAACGGCTACATTTATCGTTCTGAATTTACCTGTCCATTCGGGAAAAATAAAACCAAAACTTTCTTTGTGGATATCACAAATTAACTGTGGGGTGATTTTATTCTTTTTTGAATTTAGCTTGAGAATATATTTAAGGCCTTTTGCAACACCTTGTTTTTCTAACTGGATTATTTTTGGCCTGGGAAGGATTCCAAATGCTGTTTCCTTGTAACTAGTTGCTCCTTTGGGTTTTGTTGATTTCGCCACAATAACTTGGAAGAAAATTACCTGAAAAGCGCTTTAGCTTCTTTTTTGGTTATCTTTTCCCCTTCAAGCTTCATTGTGCGATAAAGAATCTCCGGAAAGAACTTACTACTATTTGGTTTTTTACCACTAATAATATAACGCTCCCTGTAACGCTTAAAAGCTTTTAACAAACTTCTGTTTTTTTTGTTGCCGGTCATATGAGCCTATTATACCTTATTCCCCACCCTGTACAGCAGTTCACGCCAAAAATATTCCTTTTACTTTTGCTTGCCCAGATTAGCTTCAAAGTTCAGCCTATCCAAATACTCCGGTTTTATTTCATAAATGTCTGCAAACGGAAAACTCTGCACTTTATCGTAGTCGTTTTTGAACCCGACCGTATTTTTAATAAGTTTGTAGGTCTGGTCGTTCTCGTCATAAGTCCTCATAACAATCCACCTTGCCCAGTGTTCCGGCCCGGTCGTTGCACTTTCCCAATAAGCACCCGTACCCTCATGGATAAAACGCTTCATCGGCAACCCGGACGAAAAGATAATGGCATCGTGTGAAGCAGCAGAAATCAGCACAAACCCTTTTTCATCTTTGGCATTAGCCCTAAGCCACCCACTGACCTCACTGACATTTTTCTGGGAAGATCCAACCCGCGCGTCATCGATTGTCACCGCATCAACGCTTGTAAAAGCAAAAAACGTCACAAATAAGAGCAAACCGATAATTACCCATCTGAAGCTCTTGAGCTTGTCTATAAGAAACCCTACCAGAATCGCTATAGTCGGCATCATCATCACCCCGTAGCGGACGTTAAACCAAGTATTTCCCGAAAGCCCCTGGATAAAAAGGACCGAAAAACCAAAATAAAGCGCCAAGATGTTAAAGGCCAAAGGTGCCATCAGGGCACTTGCACCAAACTTGACACTCTCTTTTACCTTGTCGTTTAAAAAGAATAAGACTGCCCCGATCGCCCCAAACGCCAAAGTCAACGCACCTGTGCTGTATATCAACGCAAAAAAATAGATCTTGGCAGAAAGCCACAAATTACCCTTGGTCGCCAAATTTCCGGCTTCCAGAAGCTGTTCCTGCTGGGCATGCGCCGAATACGGCCCGAAAGCAAAATATAAGGGGTCTTCAAAAATTGCCAGGTTCCACAAGAACCACAATCCTGCCCCAAAAGCAGCCAAGGTCCCAAAAAATATCAAGGTCCCCTCCGCTGCCCTGTAACCTTTTTTCTTAAAAACATGGTAGACAATCAAACCCGAAGCCCACATTAAAAGAAACCAGCCGTCGTATCGAACTAAGGTTGAAAGTGCGATCCAGAATGCCGCCTTAATAAGCCTAAAAATCTTGTCGGAAACGTGCCACATTACCAGCTCGTATACTCCAACGGTCATCGTAAAAAGTAAGAGAAGCTCCGTCATTGCCGTTGACTGCAAATATAAAACGTTCAAATTAAGGGCAAAAACAAAAACTCCCGTTAACCGTCCCAGCATTCCTACGCCGAGATTTTTCAAAAAGCGGTAGATAATAAGCCCGGTTCCAACATACGAAACCATCGAAACAATAGCGCCCGCCAGGCCCGAATGCCACAGAAAGTCGTTCCAGACAAACGGAATCATCAAAGCGTGAGGCAACGGAAGCCAAACGGACCCAAGCTGCGCCAAACCAGGCTTCAAACCCTCGACTACCCTTCTTGCAATATCCAAATGAGACCTGGCGTCGTTATACGAAAGCCCGAGACCATTCTTGTAGTAATAAATGAAAGTAAAAATGCTAATCAAAGAAAGCAGCAAAAGTACTGCGGAAAAAATATATTTATCCAGCCTGTCATTTATTCTTTTTACGAAACTATTGACAAGTAGTAATTCCAAGCTACCGTTTTCTATTTTTATCATCTACTTTGTCCTTTCGGGTAAGAATAAGGTTAAACCGGCGGCCGCGATAATTGAAACGAAAATAGATATGTAAAAAACCTCAAGCGTTAAAATAGAAGACAAGTAGGTTTTGTAAAAAAACGAACTGCTGAGACCTTTTTGATAAAGATCCCAATTCAAGAGGTAATTCCATTTCATTCCTAGTGCGACAGCTTCAACTTTTGGCGGCACCTGGTTGGTTGTTAATGCCCCTAATAGGTTGATAGCTACCCCCCAAGCGAAAAGTAAAATAAATGCCAGTTTAAACAAAATTTTTTCTCTGAAAATATCCACGGCCTGTCCGATAAAAACAGCCGCAAAAGCAAATAGCGGTATTAGATATCTTGGGCCAAATGCCCACCCCCCCCACGGGTCTCCCCACATCGTATACAAAACAAAAATAAAAAGTATCGTGCCCAAAACAGCCACTGATTCATTGTATTTTTTCTTTATAAGCTGACATACCCCCAATATTCCAATCAAAATTATTGGCGCGTAATATATTGTTCCGCGGTCTTCGTTAAAAACCAAAGTCGCAAAACCGTTTGTCATCCTTCGGGTGTTAAAAAACCTTGAAGTGTCTTTCTGAGTTGATAACGTTTTGATAATTGGTGCGTTGTTTTGGTCAAAATCTTTAATTGATGTTAGGGTTCCCGACAATTGGAAAGGCCTTGCAAAAACCGCAAGGCTATAAAGTGAATAAGCGCCCAAAGCAACAACAATCCCGACAGCAGCAAAAAGGTACCTAGCATTTAAAAAGATCCTCGTAAATGTCTTATCTTTTTGCACATTAAGTATGCTTTGGATTGCATAAAAAATCAGTGGTATAAAAAATATCGGGTTTTGGGAATCTATCCAAAACGAAAACCCCGCCAAAAAGGCCGCAATCCCAAAGCGCAAGACACTTTTTTTGCCAAACAAAAGTGCGGCTGTTGCAAGCAGCAAAAACGTCGTAGTCTGGTGCTGGTAGTAAGAAACGCTATAGACAAAGGAAGTCGTCGCAAATAAATAACTTAATCCACCCAAAACTGCACCCCTAAAAGAAATTCCAAGCTGTTTACATATTTTTAATATTAAGAGGAAATTCAAAACCGCAAAAAAAGCCGGCATCCCAAAAGTAAAAACCTGAGCTAAATTAAAACCTGCTCCTAGTAAATAAAAAGGTACACCCAACATCGACAATCCGGGCGAAACAAGAAGCGTGTATTTACCTTTATAAAACCCCAAATCCGGCGTCACAATCCTGGCAATATCGTGTTTAAGGAAAAAACTGTGATCCTCGGCAAGTGACATTGTTAAAGCGTACCTTCCCCTTTCGGGCGAAAGCTCAAACGGCTGGCCCATAAAGCGCTGGTTGTCATAAATATTAGATGGGGTCGGATTGCCGTAATTGCCTTTTATAGTAAAAGCAAAAATAATTGAAACAAATAGTACCAAAATAAAAATGATTAGTTTTTTCATCGAATTATTTATTTTCTGATAAAACTTAAGCTTTTCGTGCTAGTGGATAAATCCCAACCGTATTTATTGTATCCATATTTTTTAATTTTCAAACTAATCCTAACAAAGGTTTCTAAACAAAAATAGACAACAGAAAGCATTGGTGACTTCAACATAGCTTTCATTGCTGATGCCAACAACTTTTTTTTGGGAACCAAGTACAAAGCTGAAATATCGGCATCAAAATATCTTTGCAAATTTATTTTTGCAGACAAAAAGCGTCTGTGCTGTTTAAAGTAATCACGAATATTGGTAGGGTTTTGGTAATGCACAAGCGCATCCTCAGCAAAAACAAAATTCAAGCCAAGCAAATAATTTTTGATATAAATAAAATCATCAATACCGTAAAGGTTCGAGGGCACAATTAAATTTTTGTATAACCTAGATGACATTGCCGAGATAGTTCCGTGATGATTATGGATATTTTCACCATTATTGATGGTCTTTTTAGAATTGTGCCAAATATCATCCCCTAGCATATGAACTTTCTCGATAAAGGTACCTGTAGAAATTGCTTTTCGAAAACCTCCTACCAATCCAACATTGCTTCCAAATTTTTTTATTAAATTTGCAATAACCAGTTCATTAGCGAGTATTACATCCGCGTCAAACTTGATAAGAATATCACTTTCACTAATATTAAATGCTTCATTTAACCTAAATGCTAAGCCTCGCCTTTTGTTATGTTTTAACAAAATTATTCTTTTATCTTTTATACTTTCAATACTAAAAACTGTAGAATCCGTACTTCCATCCGATATAACTATTATTTTTTCAATTTTGAAACCTAATTCTTTTTGCACAAGAATAGATTCCAGAAAACGTTTTATATTCGCCTCTTCATTGTAAGCGGAAACGGCAACTGTTACTGTCGGTTTTATATTAGCCATATACAACCTTCTTTGAACTTTTAGAGATATCCCAAATCGACGAATAATTTCTTTTTCTCAAAAAAAGTACCCTTACATACAAGTTGACTAAAACATAGCCCATTAAAACTACCGGATTGGAAATTGCGGAAATGGCTCCAACCTTAAGATAAACACCCAGGGGAATTTTGTAACTTGCATTAGTTACTCCCCTGTATTCATTTTCGATCTTTTGCCTCCCTGCCATAAATCTCAAACTTTGCTTAATATGGTCATTTATGTTTGTTGGCGAACGGAAAACCACTTTTGCCTGTTCACTGTATACAAATTTATAACCTTTGTTTGTACAAAAAAGATAAGAATATGCATCCTCCGGGAAACCGTTTGGCCAAATGATTTTTTTATAAAGATCCTTTCTTATTGCTCTTCCGCGGCCATGGCACGAATAGATGTTATTTCCTCCGTCTATCTGCCTATAAAGTCTTTTTTTAATTTCATGGCTTCCGGCAATTATTCCCTCAAAAAAGGTTTTCGACTCGGAACTTATCGTGTCTGCCCCCACGAGTCCGACACTTTTGTCATAAATAACAGGCTCAATTATCCTATCCAAAAAGTCATTTGCATAAGGCAGGACATCACCGTTCAAAAGGACTAAAACATCCCCTGATGCATGCTTCGTAATATTATTTTGACTTGCCGCCTGGCCCATTCTTTTTTGATGAACAATCAACCTGACTTTTTTACTTCCGGATGACTCTACAATCAAATTGGTCTTATCCGGACTGCCATCCGAAACAACAATAATCTCCTTCAAATAACCTTTCGTTATCTTTTGCTTTTGTAAGGATTTAAGAAGCTGCCCGATATTCTCCTCCTCGTTATACGCAGGTATCCCAACAGAAATAGAGGGTTTTCCCCTCGTAAACCGTCCTATCATCGGATGATTAACAACTAACGTTTTAGATGAACTGTAAATTTCATGGAGTGCGGAAAAAGCCGACCGTCTCAAAACTGCAATACGATTTGTTACCAGCTCACCTAAAAATAGTGTTGTCCAAACCGGCTTTTTTTTAAAATTGCCCACTAGATGCCTCAAAACAAAGGTTGGAGAAATCATATATTCAGCTTGCAGCCAAGATTTAGGGAAATGCGCTTCAAGCGCAACCTTCCCCCCTATAAACTTTTTAACTTGCTTTTTGCGGTCGGAAAATGTCGTTACATTCCTCATGTAAGCCCGCGCTTTAGGGTTTCTAATCATCGCCAACCCTAATTCTTTGAGCCTGAAATATGTATACGCATCTTCGGGAACATGCTTTGGCCATCGGAATTTTTCTATAAATTGCCTTGACATTGCCTTCATGGAATGGCCGCCGGCCGTGTAAACGTTTATACCTTTTTTCCAATCGGCAAAAAGCCCCCTCTTAAATTCCAGTCCGTGGAACAGAATTCTTTCGTAAAAACCCTGAGGCCCAACAGGTAAACCTTGGCCGATTACCATACCCAAATTTGAAATACTTTTGGTAAAAGGCTTTACCAGCTCAGCCAGCACTTTATCGTCTGCAAGTAAAATATCTGCCTCAATTACCGCCAAAACATCTCCTTTGAAAGTCTCAAGCAGTTGGTTCTGCCTAACTTGCTGGCCAAGCCTGCGCTTACCCTCAATAAGTTTGACAAGACCCCTTCTATAACTTTTAACAAGCTCGTTTGTAGAATCCGTACTGCCGTCGGAAACAACAATAATCTCAACAAGCCGGAATCCGTCCTGTTTTTGCCTAAGCAAAGAATCCAAAAGGTAGGTAATATTCTCTGCTTCATTGTATGCCGGAACACCGACAGAAAGTGTAATTTTATTTTTCATGTTAAATAACCCGTTTTGAAGATTGAACCGCCTCCCATAAACCTTTTTCTATCAAGGGGTCTTTCTTGGGCGGGATTCTACGGATAATAATGTGGAACATGATGGCCATTGGCACCCAAAATGGGCTCATCAGAAAAGCCCTCATTGCTCCCGTTATCTTATGCATGGCAGGTACTTTATAAAGTTCGTATGTCCAGTCCCCGAAGTACTCGGCAACCCGCCTGTTGGCATTTGTGAAGCGCCTGAACTGCTTCAGCCTGTCCCTTATATTGCTGGGAGACCGGAAAAGTACAGTTGCATCTTTCGCAAATCTATAGCTTTTACCCGCTAAATAAGCCTTAAAAAATAAATACCTTTTGAGTGGAAAGTTTCCCTTGGGACAATTTAGCGTTTTCGCAAAATTCCTCCTCAGTGCAAACGCACAAGAACTGAAATTGTAAAAATTATGGCCGCCTTCATAATTCCTATACATCTCTTGCCGCAACATAAACAGTGTATTTATAAACTTTTCTGTAATACCCTCCGCCTCGGCAGGTTTTTTGTTGAAGCAAACCAAATTAACCCTTGGATCCCCAAACTTCGAAACCAGCTTTGCCAATACATACTCATTTTCTAAGACAACATCACCATCCATAAGCACTAAAACATCACTCGTGTTGAGCCTGTAAAGTTTATTCAACCTGACGGTTTTTCCTAAACGCTTACCGTCGGAAATCAGGCAGACATTTTTATTTTCTGCCGAAATCTTATTAACTTTCTCATCCGTATCGTCAAAGGAGCCGTCGCTCATTACATATACTTTCTGAATAACAAAACCTGTCTTTCGCTGTGACAAAACCGAGCGCAATAAATTCTCGATATTCAAACCTTCATTGTAAGCCGGTATACCTACTGCTACTGTAAACTTATGATTTGTTTTACTCATATTTATGCCATCTGTTTATAAATCAGAGCGGAAAACCTTGCGGCGTTTTTCTCCCACCGAAAATTTCTTGCCCAAATTAAGCCAAAATCCCCAAAATCTTTGCGGAGGTTATCGTCTTTTATCAGTAATGTGATTTTTTCGGCAAATTTCGAAGCATCCCCCCAGGGGACCAGAAATCCGTTATGTGGGTTTTTAACGGAATCACAAAGACCCGGAACATTGGAAGCCACAACCGGTGTCCCGCTGGCATTTGCCTCAATTATTGTAATACCCCAGCCTTCAATCATCGAAGGCTGGGCGAGAACCCAGGCCCTTGCCAAAAGATCCGCTTTTGTACTCTCTGAAATCTTGCCGACAAATTTAACAACACCCGATAAATTCAAATCCCGGACAAGCTGTTCCAGTTGGGGCCTGCTTTCCCCATCTCCCGCAATAGTAAGCGTGGCATTTGGAACATCCTGGACCATCCCTTTAATCGCACGGATAAGAACATCAACAGATTTGTATGGCTTAAGCCGACCCAAATAGAGGACACTGGGGTCTTTTGATTTTTGCATTCGTTTGAATTTGGAAAGGTCTACTCCGGGATTGATAACCTCAATCGGATGCACCTTACCAAAACCAATTGCCTCCATTGCAGCTTTTGATGAATTGGAAACTGTCACCATCTGCACGTTTCTGTAAACAAACGGCATCAGAGTCCCTTCCAAAAACTGGGCTAGTTTGGCAAAAGGATAAGCCAAGTGTTTGCGAAAAACTTCCTGGTGGACATGGTGCACAAGCCCTATTACCGGTTTCCTGACATATAGAGGTGTAAAAAACGGTATGCCGTTTTCCGAATCGATAATTACGTCGAATTTATTCCTGAACTTGAATATGTAGTATAAAAATGCCCATGCGTAAACTGTATAAAATCCGCCCCGGCGCACAATATTGACCCCTTCAATTATTTCATTCGGCATATTGTGCCTGTCATTTCCGCAAAACAGCGTCACGGAATTTCCGCTATCGACAAGACGCTTGGAAATTTCGTGAATGTAAACCTCGGAACCCCCTCCCCAAACATGTTTTGTATCCCGCCAATTGAATACCAAAACATTCAAGCCTCCATCCGCAACTGGCACACCGGTAGGAATTGGTGCAAACAGCCCAAATAAATCTGTCAAATTTTGAAACATCGTCTTTAGAGGCTCATAGAAAAAATGCAAAAGCAAAACGATCGCCAAATTCAGAGCACCAACGACAGATACAACCTGTACAATTTCCAACAGCCCGTTATGGTGAAGCGAGATTCCAACAATCTGGCTAAGCGCCAAAACAAAACTGGCCGTGGGGAAAATGTGTTTATGCTTTACCTGATAAAAGTTGACTATCCTTGCAGCAACCGTAAAGGCTAAAATTCCAAACCCGTAGAGTGGAAGTAAATATTCAACAGGTTGTACTTTGGCACCGATCAAAAGCTCTCCCGTTTCAAAACCGAACAGGCCGACTACTAGATATGCAAGCGTGCTTGATATGGCCGAGGCCAAAAACAACTTGTAAAAAGCCTTTTTGCTGTCCCTTTTTGCACCTTCTTCACGGCTAATTATCGGGGTAATAAATTGGCCAAATAAGCCGCCGACAAAAAAGATCATCTTGCCAAACAAGGCCAAAATGGCATACTGCCCGGCTTCGGTAGGGCTAAGAAAAACTTTTGCCAAAATCACGTCAAAGCTTAAAAAGGCCAATATCGAAAATTCGGAAAAAGCTGAAGTTACAAAAAAATGAAATGGAAATTTAACAGACTTTTGCCTGGCTTCATTCACTAACTTCCCCTTGATTAAACTGGCAAAAATCCAGGCAAAAACTGAAGTAATTGCAATAGAACCCGGAATAGCCGCATATACAAATTGAGGAAAACCAAGCGAGACCAGTAACCAGCTGATAACAAATTTAGAAATAGCGGCAGTCACCATTAAACCCGCATAGATAACAAACTTCATGTTGCCGTATAGAAAACCTATATCGACAGCCGAAACGATGCCAACAAACCAAACAGGAGCAAATAGGGCAAACGGCAAGACAGATTGGGATTTAAAGACAGGCGCAAAAACAGGCGTGAACACAAGCCATACAAAAGTTGCAACTAGGCCAATCGTTACAACTCTCCTGCGGACTGCTTGCCAAAATGCCACAAGCGCAGTTTCGTACTCGCCTAAATAATGGGCACTCTTATGGGTAACTGTCCTCGAAAGACTGTTGAACGGGATAGTTACAATAAACAAAAAACTGCCGACCAGACTCACTAACCCAAACTCTTCTACAGAAACTACCCTGCCCAGATAAGCGTTATAGGCAAAGTTGAAAATGTTACCTACAACCGAGGCTGCAATCAAAATTCCACCTGCGGTTTTTCCTGACGTCATAAGTCCCCGCAGCTTTTCTATCATTGGCGAACCAAGATAAACCGGCTGGGCTTTTATAGCCTGCTCTTGGGCAGCAACTGCCTCTTCCTCAGCAGCCAAATGCAGGCCGTGCACCGTCTTTTCCCAAAAATGCGGCTTAAAGATTAGTTGGTAAAGTGCCTTTACTCCCGCCACCGAAACCGCCAGCCAATAGAAAGGCACAAGAAATACGTATTTCATCAAACTCCACTGCTCCCTTTTGGCACAGCCAATCATGTAGTAATAGACAAAAAGGAAATTGCCAAAAACCAAAGAAATACCGGCCATGTAGAAAATGTACGAAGGGTACAAAGCCTCAATTGTCGGCCCTACTATCGCATTTAGCGCAAAGTAAGAAATCGTTGCAGCCCAAAGGATTGGGTTAATAAAAATAAAGGCAATCTTGCCGCCGACTACAAGTTGAAAAATAAACGCGTGGATGCCGTTTTCGCGCACGAAATCAACCGGGTTTCGCATGTGGACCAGATAAGTCTGCATGTAACCCTTAATCCAGCGCGACCTTTGCCTTATCCAATTGAAAATATCGCTGTTTGCCTCCTCCAGAGTTGTTGAGTCGACAATCGCCGTCCTGTAACCGGCCTTAAACAAACGCACGCCCAAATCGGCGTCTTCCGTTACGTTAAAAGGGTCCCAACCTTCAAGTTGCCTTAAGTCACCGGTCCTGAAATGGTTACTTGTCCCGCCAAGTGGAATTGCCGTGTCGATTGACTGCATGCCGGTTAGTGAAAGGTCAAACCAGAGCGAATACTCTGCGGTAAACAAGCGCGTCAGAAGGTTTTGATGCGGATTAAAGTAATTAAGCTTTGCCTGCATGCAAATAACTTCCCGCGGCGATTTTAAAAAGGCCAAATAAGCCTTTTTAAGCTGTTGTGGGTCGGGGATGTCCTCGGCATCATAAATAACCACATATTCGCCCTTTGCGTGCGCCAGGCCCCAGTTACAGGCCTTAGGCTTAGTCTTAGGTTGTGAATGCGGCACAACCAGCTTGCGCATGTAACTGGGCAGGTTCATAGCATCAACGGCTTTGATTGTTTCCTCATCGTCCGCTTCCAGCAAAAGTAAAACGTCCAGCTTTTCCTTCGGCCAGTCAATTGCATCTATTGCCTTCAAAAAGTCGGGCAAAACCCGCGCTTCCCGATATAAAGGACAAAGGATTGAATAAACGGGTAACCGTTTTTGGTTGATAGTTGTAAGTTCATGACCAGAAAAGGAAATCTCCGGAGGCGACTGCAGACTTCGCAAAACCAGGTACAGGTTAAAGACAACGTCCAGAAAATAAATGGTCGAAAGCAATGCAACCACAGTTGCAACAGCCCTTAAAGGATCCATAAAAAGACCCCAGGAAACTAAAAACAGGGTTCCCGTCAAAAGCACTTTCTGCCAAAACGTAAAGTTAACTATCGCCGATTTTCTGTGGCTTAAAGTTGTATGGGTAATAAACTTGCGGCCGCCAAAGCCGACGCCCGCGCCCTTCATTGCTTCCCCTTCTTCCGGTTTAATATGGGCTGGTTCTACCCTCTTGGTCTTCAAAGACAGGGCGCTTGTTGCCAGCTCCCAACCATTCCTGACAAAACTGATCTTAGAATCCCCTCCCTGCCTTTTTTTGAAAGTAATATCGTATTCGGCAACCGAAAATCCGGCATTTTTCGCCCTAACCAAAAACTCCAAGTCAAAAGACCAGGCGGATTTTGGCGTAAAACGGACCGCCTCAAATACTTCTTTTTTGAAAACCTTAAGGCCGGACTGGACATCACAGCCGATTCCATGAAGCACATTGCCGAACCCAAATTTAAATATTTTGGAAAAAGCTTTCCTGAAGGCAGGCGCCTTGTAGTCACGCCTGTTGGCAACCACAATGTCGCAAGTGTCGCCAAGGCCCGCAACCATAGTCGCAATTGCCTCCGGCGGGTATTGCAAGTCGGCGTCGATCATAGCCAGAATATTGCCCGAAGCCTTGGAAAAGCCCTCAACCAGAGAATAGGCTTTGCCTTTTTTGCTTTCTTTGCGAAATGCCCTTACCGGAAATTTTTTCTTGAGTTTTGTTAAAAGCTCCCAGGTGCCGTCTGTGGAATAATCGTCTATTACTACTGCTTCGTATGCTTTTGGGGACGCGCCCAGTGCCTTCTCGAGACGCTCGAGCAGGTTCTTGACGTTTTCAACTTCATTAAATGTCGGAACAACGACACTTACCATTTTTAATTTGTTTTGGGCAGATTATTTGCTATTAGCCTCAATCTGAGGCCGAAGCAACACAGGCTCTAAATCGAAGGGTCATAGTAACATATAGTAGTTCATATTGCAAGCATTAACCTATAAACTATAAGGCTTATAGTCTATAAGTGCCTGCTGGTTCAAATTGGACAGTGAATTTGGCTGAAAAGTTGCCTATCGCAAGGGGCAAAACCAGTTTAGGTGAGCATCAAAGTCAAAGTCAAGAGAGAAAAGTAAGCCAGGCAATAAGGCCAGACCTTAACTCGGAACCATGCTAGACAAAGGCCTGGCCTTCACCTGGTCTCTGGAAACTGGAACCTGGAAACTAGTCGCTAGTTACCTAAAAGAAGAAGTGCCTCAAGGCCATTGCCCCTGCGGCAAACCTTGATGCAAGTTTTGATGCCAAATCCCATCCCCTAACATACGGCCACCTAACCGGCCTGTATTTGCCAAGATAATAAACTGCTACCCTCCATGGTCTAACTAAAATTCTCTGCGCCATATAAGCCATCCCCATGTATCCAAGAAGCATGAAGACTATTTCCATCCAGTTATAAGAAGATGCAACACCCGAAATCCCCTCCCCGGTTTGGCCTGCGCCCCCGTCACCGACAGTTGACGCCGCCATAACATCGGGCACTATACTGCCGCCGGCCATAAATGTCCCCAGAGGAAAACCGACCATAAAGCTTGTTTGTGCATCGCTTGTCACAGTGTTATCGCCCGGCCCGACTTTGCCTTGCGCCTCCATAACCGCATAATAAGTCCCTCCCGGGGCACTATCGGCTAGAACCAGCCCGAAGGAAATTCTAGCTACCCTGCCGGCATCCAGCTTACCCAAATCAAACGTCTGAACCGCTGCCAAGTTTCCGTTCGGGTCATACAGGTTGAAAATAACCCGACCGTCATAAACCGGCCCCGTCCCGTTATTTTTGGCAGTCGCAAAGAAAGTGACCGTATCGCCGCCGTTAACATGGCTTCCTACATTTGTGGAGAGCGCTGTACCAAGCGCTCCGCCCGGCCCATGCACATCCGGTAGTTCGGAATTTGCCGAATCGGCTTCGGGTTCCGTTGTCGGCTCCGGGAAATTACTTGCCCCGCCGATATCCCCATTTAACGTTCCGAAAATGTTGATTATTCCAAAAAACCCCTTGGCATTTATGATGTTGGCATTTACAAAGTTGAAAATATTAACGGCCGAAAAAGCCCTGCCTGTTGTAATCGAACCGCCGCCGGTTGTGTTGCCTCCGGTATTTGAAGTGGCAAAAACCCGGTTTTCAACAGTTGCCAAATTAGACTGGTTTTTACCAATACAACCACAATCAAAACCCGTACTGCCTCCTCCAAAATAGCCGAAATCAAAGCTGGTTAGACCAAAGACAGGACCACTTGGACCATTGGCACCCCAACCCAAAAACTGGCCGTTCCACTCCCCAAGGTTATTGATAATAAGCCCGGCAAAATTCCCGCCAAGTATATTGAAATTGGCAAAATTTAAAACATTAACCGCAGTTGTTGCATTACCGGTTGTAATACTGCCACCGCCAGTGCTGTTTGCACCGGTATTGGAAGTTGCCTCAACACTGTTTTGGATATTTGCATTATTCTCCTGGCTAACCTGACTCTGCTCACCCTCCGAAGCTTTAGCGGAGGAGGGTCCTGCCGCCGCCCCAAAATTATCCGGCAAAACTATATTGCCGTTTAGGTTTCCGAAAATATTAAAAACCACAAACTGCAGTGTCGATCCGGCAAAATTGCTGTTGATAAAATTCAAAAGGTTTACCGAAACATAAGCATTCCCGCTTTGAACATCACCTGTACCCAAAACGCTGTTTTGGCCGGTATTGGCAGAAGCATAGATCAAATTAACAACAGTCGCATTATTGTTCTGGTCCCGTACAAAAACTAAAGCGGAAGGCAGCTGCCCTAAATCCCCAAGGCTAGTCAAATCGACATTGCCGTTTGCGTCAAGATAAATATTCTTGACGTCATAAGAATAAGAGGAATTGGAAAGGTTGGTATTTGTCTGGTTTACAACTTCAACACTTGTTGCGGCATCCCCGGTTTTTATTGCAGCGCTTGGGTCATTACTATTATTAGAGGAAGTATTTACCAAACCGCTTGCATCGACTGTAGCAGACTGTGTCGATTCATTACTTTGTGTATCAGACAGTGTTCCATTTGTATCACCGGTTGTGTTATTACCCGTATCCGAAGTTGCCGCAACGCTATTTACAACCGCCGCTTCATTTTGTTGGGTCGTATCCGGGCGGCATTGTGAAGTACATGGGGAAGGGCTTGGGTCCGGTGTCGGACTTGGGTCTACGCTTAGAGTGTCAGCCGCCGGTGTCGGTGACGGTTCAGAAGCCGGACTTGGCGAGGGCAAATCACTTGGGGAAGAGCTAAGTGTTGGATCCACCGTTTGTGTCCCGGAAGTAGTATCGGTTGTGGTATCGGCCCAAACCAGTCTTCCGGGCAAAAACCCTACCGATAAAAATATTATTAAAACTATTGCCGTTATTCTTTTAAGCATTTTTCACTTCTTCTCACTTTTCACTAATCACTAACTTTGAAACTCCACCCTGGAGAGGGAAGCCTAACTCAAACTTTTAGCAACCGAATGTACTGCTAAAGGTTTTCCCTTCCCTCTCCTAAGATGAAGGGAACGTTATTAAAGGCTAGACCCACCGTCACTAAGTCCGACGCTAACGTTTTTGTTGACAATGTTGCTAACTACAACACCGGTAGTAGCATCACCAGTTGATATAGAGCCTTCTACCTCGCCGCCAACATTGTTGTTTCCGGTGTTTGAACCAGCCACAACATCATTTCCTATAAGGGCTACATTCTTCTGAGAATTTTTGCAGCCACACGAGGAAACGTTCACATTTTTATTGGCAAGGTTACTCACCAGAACACCTGTTGAAGCATCACCGGTACTAGTCTTAGCACCGTGGTCTACCTCGCCGCCAACATTGTTGTTTCCGGTGTTTGAACCAGCCACAACAGAATTCCTGATGCCAGCGAAATTAAATTGGCCGCCGTGTGAGCGGCCAGCAAAAGCCGGTACTGCAGTTGCCGCGAAAATTGCTGCTGCGGCACCAATTGTTACTAATTTTTTTGTTGAAATCATTATTTATTCACCCCCTTCCTTTCTAAAATTTTGTTATTGTCCGTTTGCTTCACTTAGGAACCAAAAACGGAGGCCCATACTCAAGTCAAAGTCGAAAGTCAAAGTGTAAAGTTTATTCACTTTTCACTCCTCACTTTGACTGTGAACTTAAGTACGAACCTCCGTTAGCGGTCGGTCCTAACTAGTCGCTAATTGCTAGTGGCTAGTTGCTATTCAATTTTATTGGGCAGAATCTATTGGGGCAGAAAATTAAAAAACAGTCTGAAAGTAACTATCTTACAAGATACATTTTACACTACCATCGCAAAATTTGGTTGTCAAGCCCCGTTTTAAACTCAAAATATCTTCTTAAAAAACCCAAAAATCACTTCCCAAACCGCCGAAATAATATTCACCTTAGCATGTTTTTCATCCGGTTTTGGGCTCGGACTCACCGGTGGAGTTGATACGGGGGAACCCTCATCAAAATCTTCGGTATTGGAATCCACCTTATTTTCAATCTTTACACCCAGGCCGGATCCTCCTCCGCCAACCGTAATTGTCTTAACCAGGTTTAAAACCGAACCGTCCGACTTGATATCAGCCTCTAAAGAATAGGTTCCTGCCATCTGCGGAGCCGGAAAACTAACGGTAAATTGGTTGCCCGAACGGCTCAACTGGTACGTTGAAAGAAGGTTATAGTCGCTATCGTGGACATTAAGGCTGTGCTTGTCCCCTCCTTCGTTGTCGGTCACGATCCGAACATACACAACCTGTCCTGGTTTAAACATCAAACTCGGCTGGGCAAAAACACTGTCCTGGGTAATTTCAAAACCCGCACTCGCATTCGCCGATTCAATAATTTTTGAAACATCCAATTTTGGGCTTAAATTGGAAAAATTTAAAGAGGAAAAGAGTAAAACTGCTGCAATCATCCTAAACCGAGTCGGCAAGCGTCTTACTTGTCTCAATCGGCTCGTCTAAACTCTTTCTTGGCCTGGCAACTTTATTGATCACCCTTTCCGTTATTTGGGTGACGGTATAGTTGGAGATATAGATTTCAACAGACCCGTAGGCTTTATTTTTGATTGCATCAATTATCTGGCTTACAAGCTGGGGGGAGATGTTTTGGGTAGAAAATGCGCTGTCTTTTTGGCTCATTGCAGTAAAGGGGCAGGAATAATCAAAAAAAGGGCTATCGGGGCAGATCCAGAATTATTATACGCTAGTTGACAAGTATCCTTTCTGAGGCAGAAAGCAACCGCAGCTAGCATAAGGGCAGGCCTTAACCAGGTAACTAATTCACAACTACGCTGGATGTGGTCTGAGAAGCGCCTACATCGTATGTGTAACTCGACTTGGTTACATTGGTAACACTGGATTTATAAGTCCCTGTTTGCGATGAGCGCAACCTGAAAGTTACAGTCCCATCAGTCGCTGTTTTACCCGATCCTGTGCTTTGGCTGCCGGAAGGCTGGGTTACCGTCAGGGAAACATTGGCACCGGAAACCGGGCTGCCGCCAGTATCCAAAACCGTCACCTTGGTGTAAACATTGCGCCATATAAACGACTTGGTAAACCACATCGAAATGCCGGAAACGTGCATTACCCCGCTTGGCGCAGGCGTAGGGCTTGGGGTCGGCGTGGGTGTTGGAGTGGGTGTTGGCGTGGGTGTTGGACTCGACGTCGGTGTTGGAGTTGGAGTTGGTGTGGGACTCGGGGTTGGTGTTGGCGTCGGGCTCGGACTTGGTGACGGAATCGACCCGCCCACGGCCCTATAGGCGTTAATACGCCCCTTGACCCAGTAAGTTCCGGTACCGGCAATAGCGTCCGCGTTATTTTCGATCTGTGTCCGGACGCAAGTATTGGTCGAACATAGGCCGCTTGCCCAAACCAAGGCGGCCAGACCCGAAACATGGGGCGTTGCCATCGAAGTGCCGGAAAGCGCTCCGTAATTGGTCGGACCGATTTTATTGGCATGGTTTGGCATCGTTGAGTAAATA
This sequence comes from bacterium, assembly GCA_021813125.1. Lineage (GTDB taxonomy): Bacteria > Patescibacteriota > Microgenomatia > Curtissbacterales > GWA2-41-24 > JAKAJD01. The sequence goes on from JAKALT010000006.1 coordinate 32,987, forward strand.
TCTACCCCGGGCGCGGCAACATCAACCCAAGAACCGTAGCTGGACCAACCGGCCTTGGCATCATTTGAATCCGTAGCCGCAACCGCAATTGCGCTTGTGTAGTATGCGGGGTACGTGCGGGCGCTGTTGCCGTTGTTGCCGGCAGCCGCAACCACTACTACCCCGTGGCTTGCGGCATAGGAAACGGCATTGGCAAGCGTTGTAGACCCGCTCGAGCCCCCAAGGCTCATGTTAATAACCTTGGCGCCGTTGTCGGTTGCCCAGACAATACCGTTGGCAATCCACGAATAGTAACCGGAGCCGGCGTCATCCAAAACTTTGACATTCATAAGCGAGGAATTGTAACCAAGTCCCGCCACTCCGGTGCCGTTATTGGAAATTGCCGCCGAAATCCCCGCAACATGCGTCCCATGGCCGTAAAGATCATCAACTGTCGGGCTTGTTGTGAAATTAGCATTCGCAACAACTTTTGCAGCCAAATCTTCGTTGTCCTGGTCAATACCGGTATCCAAAATGGCCACTTTAACCACAGGATCACCTGCTGTTACATCCCATGCACTTGCCCCGCTGGCATTGGCAGCGTTAACCTTAAACATCCCCCATTGCTGACTTAAGAATGGGTCGTTGGAAACGGTTGCCGCATGCGCCATAAAATCCGGCTCGGCAAACTCAATACTTGGGATTTTAGAAAAAGCCGAAGCAAGTATGTCTTCTTCACCCTGTGGCACCTCTAAGGAAAGCATATTTAGCTTTTCGATCCGTGCGCCAATCTTGGCATTAAATTTATTGATATTAAGATCAACAACATTCTGAGGCGTGCCTTGCTTAAATTTCACCAAAATTCTACCGCTCGCATGCTCAGGTAAGGTCGGTCCGGCAGCCGAAACCACCAACGGCAAGGGAATAAACAAAACTAATGAAATCAGAAAGGCTACAAAAGTCCTTTTCATTTAGGGGTAACAGACCAGTTTAGAAAAACGGCGAAGCCAAAGTCAAGTGTGTTTGTTCATGGTTCATAGTTAAGGCCAGGCCTTAGCTTGGGATAAACCTCGGTAAAGGCCTGGCCTTAACCCGGTCTCTGGTCGCTGGTCTCTGGAAACTGGTTATAGCTCGTCTTCTCCGTAGAGGTATGGGGAAATGGTTCTGTCCCAGTCGTGAAGGTCGGCTTCCTCAAAAAACCTATGCAGCTCTTCTTTGGCGGCTTCTTCCGAATCGGAAACGTGCGCAATGTTGTTAGACTGCGAAATCGAAAAGTCGCCGCGGATTGTTCCGTATTCCGCTTCCCTGCCGTTTGTAACACCGGCCATTTTGCGAACAACCGCAATGGCATCTTTACCTTCTAAAACCATGCAAACTAATGGCGCCGACATCATAAACTTTTTAAGCCCCGCAAAAAACGGCTTGTCTTTGTGGTGGGCATAGTGCTCTTCGATAATTGCCTCGGAAGCCTTGGTCATTTTAAGGGCAACAAGTTTTAACCCTTTCCGCTCGAATCTGTGAATTATTTCTCCAACCAATCCTCTCTGCAATGCGTCGGGTTTTAGAAGAACTACTGTCTTCTCCATGTCTTAAGTTTAACACTTGAAATGAGAAATTAGAATTAGGAATTGAAAATTATTTCTAAATTTTGCTTTTCAAAGATTTTACTGAAGACACCAAAATAGCAACTATCTCATTACATTCTTTCATCTCCAACTCAACAAATCTTGCTTCTACCAAACTTGAATACTTAATCACCCGCAACCAATAATTAAGTTTCCCTAGCCTCTTTAAGGGCAATATTAACCGAATGCAAAAATTCTTTAGCCGAAATCGAATTTTGAGCCTCCTCGCAATTGGCGCCGACCGAACACCCCGACCTAACTATCTGGCTTGCTATTGCATATCCGGCAGGGGTTTTAGGTAATTTTGATGAAAGAGCGATTATTTTTACCGAAAACTTTAATAACCTTTTAAGAAGCTCATTTTTATCACTTCCACTAGCCATCAGGGTAATTCTAAATTCTCAAATCTCAATTTTCAATTCTAAATTCCCGGATGCTTTCATTGCTTTTCCCCATGCGCCTGCTCGTCCACTAGCATATAACCAACATTTGTTCGGGTTCTTATTATATCCGGTATATCTTTCCTCCCTGCGCGCAAAACCCTTCGTAACTTAAAAATGTGGACATCTACTGTTTTAGGGGAAGCATAATTTTCCCACACTTTTTCGACCAACTCCCTTCTGCTAACCACCTTATTCCTCTTTAAAACCAGGTAGTGCAATAAGTCAAAATTTAACTTGGTTAAATGAACCCTATCCCCTTCAACCACAACAGAATGGCCTTCTATGTCAAATTGAAAATAGGGATGCGCGTAGGTAGTATTTTCCAGCGGCCTTGCACTTTCGCCAACCGGATCTTTTGCGGTTTTGGATAACCTTCCGTTTCTTGCTAAAAAACTTGCAAAATCACCCAGCTCGTCCCAACCACCGGCGTGTTCCGGGTCGGCCTCCCTCATACGTCTTATCAAGTCCTGGTGTTTATTAAAACCTGCAGTTCCCCGCTCCGGCATAAACAACCATTCTAGCGGAACAGGCATCTATTTGCAATTATAGGATAAGAATTTAGGAGCGTTTGGAGGCCAACGCTAAGGTCAGGCCTTAACTTGGATCCGGCTGGACAAAGGCCTGACCTTTTTCTAGTGGCTAGTAACTAATAAAACCTTCTGCCTTTCATTCTCCTGGACCAGCATTTCCAAATAACGCTCGTGCTGACCTTTAAAATCCGGTTCTGGAACCGGCGTTGCGTTATATACGGCTATGCCAATCTCCTGTATCCTTTGGGGTGAATATTTTTGTGCCAAACTTGCCAGAGTTTCGTCAGTTACCAGTCCTGGATTCCTCGGAAGCTGGAAGATAAACTCCTTCTCTTCCAACGGAACGGAAAGAAGATAATTTAAGCCGTAAACGTAAAGGCCATGGTCTTCTCCCCCGACAGAAACAGCTGAAGATTTGGCCCTTCCGTTGTGCTCAACCTTCTCATCCTGAATTTTAAAAACAAGCCCGGCACCCGTACTCATCAGAAATATACGTTGGACACCGCGGGAATTAACCGTACCTTGCCTCACCCTGTTTGATGCAAGACGGACCAGGCCCTGCACCGGCTCTCTCAGTGCCGCAATTTGCTCCGAGCGGGAAATCTGCTCGACCATGCTCTAAAAGATAGCACTTTTTAGCTCTAACAAAAAGCATGGCAATGAAACCAAAGGACAAGGGCAGGCCTTTGTCCGGATTCACCCAAGTGAAGACCTGCCCTTCACCTGGTCTCCGGAAACCAGAATCCAGTGGCTAGCTCTATAACAGTTGCCAATCCGCCATTAACCATTTACTATCAACCATGAACCATGAACCGGCATCTCGCTAAGCTGAATTACCCTTTAATCGGCATCTTCCTGCTTCTTTCCGTTTTCTTCGCAACCGCCATTAAAACCAGCGCCGATACGTACTGGCACTTGGCCGTCGGCCGTCAAATAATCGCAGAAAGAGCAATTCCCACAACCGACAAGTTTATTTATGGCCCCATCGACAAGACTTTTAATTCAGTAGAATGGCTGTTTGATATAGTTTTATACAGTTTTGAAAACCTCTTGGGAATGTTTGGCGTAACCATTTTGCGTGTTCTTGTAGGCACCGCAAGCATCTATTTTTTCTACCGGACAATATCTCTCATCACCCAAAATAACATCGTCAAAAGTTTCCTGGTCGCCCTCACCGGCTACATGATCGCCTTTCGCTTGTATGACCGGCCGGAAATCGCCAGCTTCTTGTTTCTTTCGATAGTCAATTATTCCTGCTTTTATTACTTTTTTAAAAAGAAACTTTCTATCTCCTCTTATCTTTTGCCCCTCATTTTTCTTGCCTGGCCCAATACTCACCCGTTTGGCATCATCGGCTTGGCAATTTTCAGCTTTTTCATCTTCATTTTCCTGTTTGAAAAATTTGCCCTAAAAACTAAATCTCAAAACCTAAACCTAATATTGGCAGTTTACTTTTCATCTACCATTTTGGCATTAATCCAATTCAAAAAGCTGTTTATTTTTCTTGAATTAGGTGGCTTGAATGAACACAATCTCACCGAATTTTACTCACTGTCGCAGCGCATCTGGTTAACAAAAGGCTTTGACATTGCTAACCAAACCTCTTACGACATTTACATTTATTTGACCTCTGTCTTAGTCCTTATTATTTCGCTCGCCTTGCTTGCCAAAAACTGGCGCAAAAACCTGCCGCTGATTTTATTAGGCGCTTTTTACCTTACCATTTTCCTGACACCCGTTAAACTTTATAGGATCTTGCCATCGGTATTTCTGGTTTCGGCACCGGCCATCCTGCTTTTGGCCAAAAAAGGCCTGCCGAAAATCCCAGCATTTGCAAACAAAGTGGTCGGCGCCTGCCTTGTAGTGATTTTGTTGATTATAGTAATTTCAATCGGCCAGCAAAGAATCGCCGGCATCCGCGACTTTGCCATCGTCCTCTACCGTGGTAGCGACCCCTCAAATTACAAACCGGCAGGCGTCATCAATTTACTTTGGAACCCGACGTTTCCCCAGAAAGAACCGGAAATAATCAAAAAATACGTAAATACCAAACGTTTCTTCACCTCAACTCCCTGGGATGAATATTTTATCTGGTATCTGCCAGGTACCCAGGCTTTTGCCGATGCCCTTTTCTATAACCGTGCCCAAAACGATTATAACGACGAGGTCGCTTTAGCCGGCGGTCAGGGCAATTGGCGGGAACTTCTTAAAAAATATGACATCGACACAGTCATCAATAGCCAACCCGGCTCATACTGGCCGGTCAGCGTACCTGTCTATACTTTGCCCAATTGGAAGTTGGTCTACGCCAACGACGTGGCTTATGTTTATGCCAGGGAAGATGTTATCAAAAGCCTGCCCGTCGACCTTTCTGCCATTAATGAAGGCCTGCACTCACCGCTTAAATTTGAGGACAAAGACGCTCAGCTTGCCGTAAAACAACTCCAAAATCTGCTTGCATTCGATCCCCAAAATGCCTTTGCCCGCACCCAGCTGGCAATCTACTACCTGAAAGCCGACCCCGAAAAGGCCAAGAGCATCTCCGAGCAGTCACGCCAAATATATCCCAAAAACCCTCTTTATAACCTCGTACTTGCTTCCTATTACCAACAGAAAAACCAATGCACTCAGGCTATAAACTTTGCGGATGAAGCCGCAAGAAAAGCTCTTAATGACGATTCGATAACTCCGGAAGCCCAAAACATCAAAGACAGCTGCGCGCAAAATAGGTAGTGGCCTAGCTAAGGGCAGGCCTTTGTCCAGCCGGATCTAAGTTAAGGCCTGACCTTAATCTGGACTCTGGTCTCTGGAAACTGGTTACTGGAAGCTAATTTAAATCTTCAGAAGTTTTTCGGGGTGCTAAATATTTTCATCTAACTCTTCTTTGGTAATACCCGCCTGCCTTAAAATACTTTGCAGTGTCCCCATTACAATTTCCCTGTGGTTTGGAACAATCGGCGAAAATACCTGGCCGTTAACTCTTTTTCTCAATTTTATATGACTGCCCTTTTGGGAAACCACTTCAAACCCTAGCCTCTGAAGGGCACGGATTATTTGCCTAGCCGAATAAAGCTTAGGCATTCACCGAAAAAGAAAGGGATTCTACTTGTGGACTCTCGATAACCGGAGTTTTTGCACTATCTGTGTCTTCAAAATATAGTTCCAGCGCCTCTTGTAAGTTGCCGGTAGCCTCTCTTCGGGTTTTGCCCTGGCTTGCGACCTCGACTTCAAGGCTCCTCGCAACAAAATATTTGCCTTCTTTCCAGATAACATAATGGAGGTTTTTCTTTTTCATTTCAGGCTGATTATAACACAAAAAACCCTAGCTAAGGCCAAAACTAATCACTAATGGCTAATTGCTAGTGGCTAACTTAAATTTTTAATAATTTCTCAAATCTTGCGGAATCTTTAAAAGGACCAATTACAGCCAAATTCAACTTGCTCTCCGTAACCAAAAACTGGCTAAGTCTGTGCACATCCTCGGCAGTTACCTCGTCTATAAGCTTTAAATATTCGTTAAGAGGCCTCACCCTGCCCTCCATCAATTCGTCGGATCCGTAGGATAGCGCAACCGTCCTGGAATCTTCCCAGGAAAGGATTACTTTGCCTTTAATGTATTCTTTTGCTTTTTTGAGCTCCCTGTCATCCACTTTTTCTTTGGCAATTTCACCAAATTCCGCAAGAATCACTTTTATAGCCTCATCGATTCGCTTAAGGTCAACTCCTGCCGAAGCAGCCAGTGTGCCGGTATCAAGATAAGATTCGTGGTCGGCGCGGATGTAGTAACAAAGGCCGCGTTTCTCGCGAACGTTCACAAAAAGCCTTGAAGACATTCCGCCCCCCAGAATAGTCCCCAAAATTGCTGCCGTATAACGGTCAGGGTCGGCAAGCCTCAAGCCCCTAAAACCAACCACCAAATGTGCCTGGTCGGTCTTTTTATAAACAACCTTGCAAGCCGGTTTCTTCTGGTCTTCCTCAACTGGCAAAAACCCACTGACAGCCTTCTTTTGTTGCTTCCCGAAATGCTCGTTTATATTTGAAAAGGCCTTATCTCGGTCGAAGTTTCCGGCAACAGTCACAACCATATTATTTGGGGCATAACGCTCGTTAATATAGTCGAAAAAGTCGACCCTTTTAATCTTGCGGATTACATCCTTTTCGCCGCCTATATCCCAACCCAAAGGCTGGTCACCCCATAAGAGGTGCTCGTAGATTTCCCCAACCCGCCTCATCGGCGTGTCTTCATACATGTTCAGTTCTTCGATTATTACCCCCCGCTCTTTTTCAATTTCACGCTCATCAAACTTGCTGTTCCAAACCATATCGGCTAGCATGTCCAAAACCAATGGCAAATGCTGCGAAGCAGCCTTAATGTGGTATGCAGTTATCTCTTTGGATGTAAAAGCGTTGTAGTCTGCACCAATCTCGTCTAAAGCATGCGAAATATCGGAGGCGGTTGGCCTCTTCTTGGTACCCTTAAAAAACATGTGCTCCAAAAAGTGCGAGATGCCGTTTGTGTCTTTGCGCTCGTATCTTGATCCGGCCCCGCACATTACGATTGCAGTTGATGAAAGCACAGAAGAAAGCGGGGCAAAAATTACCCGCAAACCGTTTTTTAAAGTTACTTTTTCAAAATCTGAAGGCTCCATAAATTAATTCTTAATTTTCAGTTTTTAATTTTAAATGAATTCTTAATGTTCTAATGTTTAAAAATTTAGATTTGATTAAAAATTAATAATTGCAAATTTAAAATCATCTAATCTCTATATCATTAACTTCCCAAGAATAATCATTATATACCGTCACCGTTGCAAACCGCGGGCCCTGGAAATTACTATCGGCGTCTATTGCGCCGACAGTTGTGATTTTAACATTCCCCGCCGGTGATTTGTACTCGGCAAAAAAGTGCATGTCGCCGCTAAAAAAACCGTTAACGTGCCTGTCTTCCATCAATTTCATAAAATCACCTGCTTGCCCGGCGATAGTATCCGACCCTTCCCCCATTACATGGCTGGACTGCGGATGAAACGGCGTCTTGTGCGCAAAAACAAACGTTACTTTGGAATTTGGAGTTTGGAATTTGGAGTTAAGGTCCTGCCATTCTCCAGAACCTATACCATTGTATATATCACTATTATCTACTATAACAAACTCCACCCCATTTTCCGTAAAATCACGGCTCGGCTCACCGAAAACTTGTTTGTAATTCGTCAAGGCATCATCTCCACGGTTGCGGCTATCCCACAAGTCGTGGTCGCCGGGCGTCAGATAATATGTGAGGCCGGACTTATCAAAAATGGCCTTTGCCGCCGTTAACTGATCAACTGTGCCGATACTCGACCAGTCCCCAAGCCCAATCACAAAATTGACTCCGGATCCTTTGGCCTGGTCAAGTGCTTTAGCCAAAAGCTCATTATCATTTTCCGAATCGGCAACCATGGCAAACCTTAAAATAGGCTTTTTTGTAACCTTTTCACCCTGCACCCGGTCTAGTCCCCCTGCCGGCTCAAAAACGTTAATGTGGCCAAAAACCTTACCTTTAACATAAAAAAACGCCCAGATAATCAGGGCAACCAAAATGATTATTAAAAAAACCTTCTTCACAGTCGCTATATTCTAACAAAACCTCGATGTAAGGGCAGGCCTTTGTCCAGATTCACCGAAGCTAAGGCCTGCCCTTTACCTGGTCTCTGGAAACTAATTGCTAGTTGCTAACCTCCATCGCCCCCGGCTTGACTTAGCTACTTCCAGTGCTATAATCCGCTCTATTATGGTAATAGAGTATGAGCGCCCGGAAGGAATTGTCCTGACCGAAAAACGAGCTGAAGGAATTACAGTCGGCCAAAGATTAGCAAAATGGCAAAAAGATAATACTCGCGGCTTGCTCAAGAAAAGAGTCCCAAAGTTACCAACCCACACTCCTCCGGATCTGCACTTTGCTGAAATTACATATTTCCAGGCTTCCTCAGCTGAGGGATCAAACTATTTCGTTGCAATTGGCCGCGATGAGGACAGATCGACAATAATCGTAAACGATCAAGTAGTTTTCAATGAGCCTGTACAGGAAATTACAGTAGTCGATGACTCACTTTACGCGCCGGAAGACAAACCAAGGTTTCTATGTGAAGTTAAGGATGAGTCCGGAACCTCTCTCCTTTATGTAAATCAAGACGGGACAAAGCCAATCATGAAAAACCAACAACAAATCATTATAGATCAATCTGTAGTCTATGTTGAACAAGGCTACGCCGATAGAGCTATTGGGGTTTCACAAGATCGAACGACTTTCGTCTATATGAATGAAAAAGGTGAGATTCTGAAAACTTTCGAAATTGAGATGGCGTTACCGTTCCCCAAATCTGCAAAAACCTACTGTGCCAACGACTTGACAACCATAACCTCCTTTCAGCAAGACAGTGAAACCGAGAGTCCTGACCAAAAACGTAAAACCTTCTTTAGGGACAACCAATTAATCGCTGAAGATGTCGTCCAATCTAAATTCGGTACAGGCATAGCGTTTAGCCTCGACTACAAAACGCAAATTTCAGTTACTAAAGGAACAGATACAAATTCGGACACCTTAGTAGCGAGAGACGGAAAAATTATCTACAGGATTCATAAATCTAGTGCTGCATTTGACTGGATAGAGACAAACAACGATCTGAGCCTTGTTGCGATCGGCTTTAAAGGCCCGGAAAAATCAAGTGCTCTCTTTTTAACTCCAGCTACCAACGGATGGACCAAAGACTATGATCCCAAATTTCAACCACCAGTATCGTTTTTGGGAGATTCCATGGTTATAAAGTATCGCAGAAGCGGAGTAACAAGAAACTTAACCATACCAAAAAGTAAAGGCCAGCCAGAAGAAACCACAGACGAAGACAAATCTGTCGCCTAGCCTACATCTTCTCAGGCGCGGATATTCCCAGAAGATATAAACCCTTTTTCAAAACATCGGCCGTCGCTTCTGTCAAAAACAATCGCCTTGACCTTGCCGGCTCTTCAGCTTTCAAGATCGGCAGGTTATTGTAAAGGGTATTGAATTTTTGGGCCAAGTCATACAAAAAGTTGGCTATTTGGTTCGGTGCAAATGCTTCCGCAGCATCGGCAACTACTTCCTCAAAATGGCCGATAGATCTTAATACCATCATCTCCTCGTCAGTAGCCTCCGAGAAATTTGGAGTTTGGAGTTTGGAGTTTGGAGTTTTACCAAGTACCGATTTTGCCCTCGCGTGCGTGTACTGCAAATAAGGCCCAGAATTGCCGTTCAAGCTAATCGATTCCTCAAAGGAAAAATTTACATCCTGGCCCAAATTCCCCTTTAAAAGCGCATATTTGACCGCCCCTGTGCCAATTTCCTCTGCAAGATTTTCATCTACAGACTCAAAACTTTCTTTGACCCGTTTTTTCGCTTCATCCAAAAGCCATTCGCCCAAAATCACGTTCCCTAGCCTCGACGACATCTTGCCTCCGGGCATCCGTACCATTCCGTGGCCGATGTGCCTGGTTTTGGCGGCTAAATCCGGGAAAATCTTCCCCATAGCCGCAAAAAGCACCCTAAAGTAATCGTTGATCTCATTGCCGGTAACAATTACGGATACGTCATAAGCAAAATCTTTGTATTTTGTCGGCGCAAGGCCCAATTCCTTGGCCTCGTAAGTCGGCAAACCAAGAGAGTTGATAAAAACACGCCTGTGAAGGCCGTATTTTTCGCCCGGGAAAACAACGGCCCCATCGGACCTTTCAAAAATTCCCTTTTTGAGGTTTTCCGAAACAACTTTCGCCCCCACTTCGCCAACTTCACTTTCCAGGTAGTAATAATCAAACTTTGCACCCAGTCGCTTGTAAATTTCCTCGAAATAATCAAGGCTCCACCTCCGCCCCTCTTCGTAGAGCGGATAAATGGATGGATCCTTATCAAAAATCTTCTTGTTAAGCTCGGCTACTTCCTGCTTAACCTCAAGGCTCGCCTCAAATTCCTGCGAGCCCAAAGCATAGGCTTGACCTAGAAAAAACGCCCGCGCCTTGAGCGGCTTTTTGCGCACGTCTTCCAAACTTTCCCCTTCCTGATCTAGCATTTTTGGTATTCCCCAGATTGTTTTGGCAACGTGCATGCCGACATCACCCTGGTAATTTGCTCTTTTGAGATTATTGCCGGTCGCCTCAAGTAAGCGCGAAATAGCCTCACCGACTATGTTGGAATATAAATGTCCGATATGGAATTCTTTAAATGGGTTCGGATCCGTAAACTCAACGATGACCTTTTGTTTGGAAAGCCCAAGCGCAACTTTTTCCTTTTTGAGTACTTTTTCTACCTCATCTACCAGAAATTCCGGCTTTATAAAGAAATTCAAAAACCCGGGCCCCGCAACCTCTAGTTTTTCAATATAAGGCTGACCTTTTAAACTATCAGCCATTTTTTTAGCAAACTCCATTGGCGATTGCTTGTTTTCCTGGGTAAGTTTACCCTGAGCGAGCGAAGCGAGTCGAAGGGCCAAATTAGTTGAATAATCGCCGTTTTTAGGGTCAGTCGGCAGCATCAACTCAATTTTGTCTGCGCTTACACCAAGCTTCTTGGAAGCTTTCCGGATATCTTCCGTAATCAAATCGCGAATCATGACCTAATTTTCAAGCCTACACTACCAAAAAGTCAAACATCAGCAGTAATCTTATTTATTGTGAAGCGTTTTGGCAAATATCCCAAGAAAAGGTTTTCATATCAGGAGACCAATGTGTCCTTGTATCATAGAAACCCTGCGGGGCAAATCCAATGTCTCGGCCTCCAAAATCCGAATAGTAATTGGAGTCGTTAATAAGCTTGAAAAAATAAAGTTTTAGATAAGAATTTCGATCACCATTTATGTCCGAGTGAAACTGAGCAACATAACCAACAATCTTGCCATCCGGAGCCCATGAAATTCCGGAAATATCCTCTGGCGAGCTGTATCCCGTAAGATCTCTCGAATGTCCTGTCTGCAAGTTTAAAACGGAAACAAATGAACCACTTCTTTTCTTGAGTGCATACGCAATCGAGTTCCCATCCGGAGACCACGCAGGTCTTGTAAGACGAAGTGCAACATCAGTATTACCAGCAAGGTTTGTTACTTGCCTCTCCTCAGTGCCATCAGTTTTGGTTATATGTATTTCACTGTCCTTGATAAAAGCAACTTGCTCACCATTTGGTGAAAGCGACACAAACAACCTTGCAGATGAAGATTCTTCTATTCTCCCTTCTAAACCATCGGGATTTTTTACCACAATTAGATATTGTTTGCTGTCTACAGGAACATAGCCATCTGGAGCGCTGATTGCTTCTGTAATTTGCCGACCGGCTGAAATCTGCGGCTTACTACAAAGATCAGTATCTTTAACCTGTTTCGGCCCCTCAACGTTGCAAGCAACTACGGCTAAAGCTGGTAGTACCGTCGGTGCTACAAAAGCTACAAGTCTTACATGCCGTCTACCTGGATCTCTATCTGGCATAGCAGGGAGTATAAACTCCTAATCACAAAGATTCAAGCAAGTAGTAACCCAGTCAATACCCAGCTTGCAAAATCACCGAAAGGCAAATACAATACCAAACCTATGGTAGAACAATTGAAACCCAGGAAAGTAAGCCGGCAGGAATTAATTGGAAAAACCTTCTTTTTTGACGGTTGCGTAGACCGACCGCCTTACCATACACAAACACCTTCTGGTCCAAGGCTCAATTTCACTCTTCTTTTGCAATCTGGAGGTAACTCGCACTACAACATTAGGATAATAGTCGAGCAGGAAAACTTTCATGAATATGTTTCAGCTAATGCAGTTCCTGGCCAAAATGTAGCGTTACTTGGAAAATTTCTAGATAAAAGTAACAGAAGCGTAGACGGGCAGTATAGAAGGCACAAACTTGTAGTATTGGCGCAAACTATCCGCTTCGGTTAGCAAACCCAACACCCCAAGAGTAATTTGCAAATGAATACTTTGATGTGTACAATTCCGCAATATGGGCGAAGTTTTACGAGGCAGTCTGGAAAATACAGAAGGCCTTGTGGGTGGCAAAAGTGCGCCCCAAGAATCAACTGCCGGCGTAATTAGGGTCAGGGTTGGCGAGGATTTCGAACCCTTTAGGGCCTTAATTGCACTGCCAAAATACGACCCGGAACAGGGAATCGACCAAGATATGTTCAATGTCGCTATTGAACTGAACGGAATACCGGGCACCCTTACCCTATTTCCGGATGTTGAGGAAGGCAAGGAAGAGGTTAAAAACCCTACTCTTTCAGTAGAAGCAGTATTTAAAATCAGAACTCTTTACGACTTTAAAGTACTAGATGGTATAAGGTTAAGACTTGACGCAAACAGGAATATACGGTACGTGGATACCGGCAAAGCCGAATCGGAAAGTACTGTTAAAAGTAAACTCACCCAAGGACCTATCGTAGAAATATCAGCCAGCCGACTGCGCACTCGCGAAGGCCGACAAGCCAAGAACTTTGCCCCAAGGCCTAAGAGTTTAAGGAAAATCCGGGCACGTTTTATACCCGCATAAATGTATATTTTGGGAAGTTTTAAGTTCTGTTAACTGCAGGTTTTGCCGATATAGGAGTAGACTTTCTGCGCATCCTGTGCACTTATTGCCCCATCACCATTCATGTCATACCTTGGAACATAAGTTTTCGAAGAATAAGCGCTAAATACCAATTGTGAATCTGTAGAATTTACTGTTCCATCGTTGTTTACATCCGGTGGCCATGCATTTGCTCCAAATGGAGTCCTGCAACTGTAATTAGGGTCTACCCCCATCACATTTTCAGCCGCATTAGTAAAGCCGTCAACATCAGAATCAGCGCTTCCTGGTTCTACCGTTATACTATCCGAAACTCCCGTTTCCGTTTGCGCGTTTGTTAACGAGGATGCAGCATAAACCTTGCCTGTATAAATACCATATTGCTGATTTTTATCCGCGTACACATATATTGGAACCGCTTGGCCAGGAGTAATAGTACCCGATGAAGGAGAAAACCTTATTCCCAAGGAACTAGTTGGCGTATAAAGCTCGAATGATGTCGCACCTGTGCTAGTTAAATCAAATACCTTCTTCCCCACTCCTCCTGCAGCCATCTTTAATCCAAAATAAGTTGTTGAAAATTTCAAACCGATATCCTGCGTAATTGTCACTTTAACCTGGCTTGCTCCCCCATTTACGTTTCCGTTGACGTCCTGGACCCTCAAACCAACAGTGTAGGTACCGGGTGGAATATTTGCAGCAGTTAAAGCCCTGCCGTAAGAGGTGGAACCAGAGGAATGGGTATTTTTGTCCCAAACTATCTGGTAATTATTACCTGGGTTAGAAGATTCGGATATGTCAAACGTAAAAGTACCGCAATTGTTATTTAGATCATCATAAGTAGGTGCAGCCGGCTGAGTATAGCTTGAATTTGCGCACCAATCGGCTTTACCCCAATTATTCCCAGCTGCCAGTTTAGGGTTCAAAAGATAATAGCGCACGTTGTCGACCTGGGCACCCTCAGCCCCAACTACACCATCTGCGGATAGTGTGAACGAGCCGCCATTGAAACTGGATGTAGGATTAACTGTTAAATTTCCCAGCGGTGTAGGAGAAGCAGCTTTGGCCAGCCTTTCATTTCGGGTTACAAAAAAGACGATTGCAGCAGATACCGCAAGAACCAGAAGAATAATAATTATGTGGACGAATCCCTTGTTTTGGCGCACTAATCTATTATCTCCTGAGGGCAGGACTAAATGTCAACAGGTAAATTATTGCAAAAGATTGTAGATCTTAAGAAGATACAAGAGCCCTAGCATACAGAGCGTCAAAAGTGGGATAGAACAAACAATTACAATTAAATCATCTAAAAGACTTTTATGGTTAAAAGGCTTGTTTAGATGCTGCTTGAGCGAAGGCCTTTTATTCACCATAGTAAAATTCTACTATTACTTGGGGCTTATTACAAAACCGCTTATTAAATACTGCTTGCGGCCCATATTGTGGACTAGCACCTCTGCTTTATATGGCAGCGTTGGATGTTCAAATTCCAATATTTTGTTGCCGTCTTCACCTTCCATTCCATGGGAAATTACAGCACTATCATCGAAAAAACCAAGAAGCCTTAAAAGACCCCTGGAAATAATATCCCGCTGATCCTCTTCACCCGCTTTTGCCAGCCTTTTTATCCTAGCCAGATCAACTACTAAAAAGTCCCTCGACCTAATTGCGCCGCGCTGGCCATCTTCTTTGACCTCATTTACCTTAGGGAATCTGACTACCTCTTCATTAAATGGTAATCCGCAACTTTCGATAACACGTTTAACTTCGTCGTAAACCTCATCCTTATACTTGTAGCTAATTTGAGGCAAACCGGAATCCGGGCTTGATTCTTTTGGCATAGGCGCGAAATATAGCAGAATCAAGGCCAAAAATCAAACTATCGGGTAATATATTGGCAATTAAAAAACTTGACTGATAAAGTACGCGCTACCTATAAATCCCTTTGCCGTTTGAGTCCAAATCAACCTCATTCTAAAACGAAATGGTTGCCTAAATCGGTATGGTAAACATACTTAATGCCACCCGCATCAAGAGTGACCTTGTAGCCGGGTGTTATAACCTGTGCACACACTTGCCCTGGCTTCGAAATCCCCAAACAGCTATTCATCCACTCTGCGCTTTCAACGCTTATAACCTTAACCTCGCTTTCAGAAACACCTGCCTTTTTTGATAAGTCAGCAATTGCAGACATGACAACCGCAGGAAGCGGCAAGGGACTGACCGCAGAAGCCGGAGTTGGCGTGCTAAGTTCCGGAAACTTCTTACTATTTTTTATTTGAAACGCCATAAATATAACAGCAACAACAACAACCACAGCCAAAATGCAAAATATCAAATAATATAATTTTTTCATTTGAATCCAAGCTTAATTGCAATTTGATCCGCCCCGGGAATACAGGGACATTTCCAGCTGTGCAGTAGCTGCACCAACAATGCCTCGTGGTGCATTTGTACGCCAGAATTGAGTTTGATCCGTACTGGGTGACCTATCATAAAACATACCATCCGTAAAGTTAGGATCGTCTGTAAGTCCCATTTGATAACCATAATGTGTGTCGTATGAATAACCGGCTGCATTGGCAGGACCACCTTTTTTTGTTCCGTAGTATGCCCATACTGCCTGGGCATCCTGAACGGTAATCGCATGATCCATTTTTGGTCTTTTTGGATCTCCCACAGGTAAATTCCAGTTCGTTGCGGAAATTGGCGGCACCGGCACGTCCCAAAAATCCCATTTATTGTTCGGATCCCTTTGTCCTCCAAGTTTCCAATCAGAACCTAGCTCTTGGGCATCTGAACAACCATCACCATCGCTATCTACCAACGACGGAGTCGGCGTGGGACTTGGCACAATCGCATTTAAAGTCATCTTCATCCAATAGGTACTGTAAGGATTAAATCCAGGGCAATATCTGGACATTCGAAAGTATATTGTTTGACCATTGTTTTCGTCGTATCCCTCCCGCATATAAGGTGCATATAGGCAGGGATAAGTGTCTCCTGTCGTTACAGTTTGAGGACTGCTCCAAGGCCCCCACAAATTTGGTGACGATCTCAACTCAATTGTGTATGGGGAAACATCGTGAAGGTGCATCATAATGTACTGGCCGATATAAGCATCCCAGCGGACGCTTAACTCGCCAACCTGCGCGCCAACAACCGTAACTGCCGAACTTTCGGCATTCACCGCCCATATCGGATTGTTGCTGGCATCATAACCTGTCAAGTACTCATAAGCTGCTTTGTTCTCAATAGATCCCTCCAAAACCCTCATCAACTTCACTTCACCCGTTCTGCCGCATGGAATCCCAAAAAAGTAAACATATCCGCCGCTTTTATAAATTGCTACCTGATTAAAATTACCTGGACTACCCCATGTAAGACCAGTTAACCTTGTCCAGTTTTGTCCTCCATCTGTAGATTTAACCGCAGAGGAATAACTACATTTCCAAGGTGTTGTCGACCAGTCCGTTACGTCCATATAGTAAAGATATGCAGCACCTATACTGGTAATAGACACCCCACCAGTCGGAATTGCGGTTATTGCACCGGCATCTCTGGGAAATAATTGTTTTGCTTTTCCGTCCGCACCGGTTATCCAGTTATCAAAAGTCATGCCGTCAGTTGGGTTTGTATCCGAACTGACAGCCAAAGTATTGCTTCGCCAGTTTGGTGGAGTAGAACTCAATGGACATCCGAACGTATCTCCGAAAACACTGTAGATTTTCCCATTCCAGTCAAACAAGCTCCCCAAATCAGCACCGCAAACGTCCACATTTTGGGTAGAATTATTGCCATCAGGCCCAATTTCCTTGGCTATCGGCAGCACGCTACCAATCGTAAAATTTAAAGGCCCAGAAGCTCCATGGACTTTGTAATTCTTTGAATTCAAAGTCCATATAATGGCAAAACACGCAAGAGCTATTAAAATTAATATATAAAAAACGTCAAGAAGTGCTAAATTCCTATTCCGAATTCTAAGCTTCCGTCTTTTCATCAAACTAAATCAAGTATCGAATATTCGATCTAATTCTGTCAAGAAAATCAAACTATCGGTTAAAATTTTGGCAGATACAAATGTCAAGCGATAATATCTTTACAGAGGAGGTCGTTAGCCAATGCCTCATATTCATAAATCATGAATCGCTTAGGGTCTACTGTCTACAATTTGCGGCCTACGGTCAGCTAATTGCAGTTGCTTCCGCCGTTTTTGAAGACTGCAAATTCAAGCTGTGCAGTACCTGCGCTAACAGTCCCCGATGGAGGCCCGACTTTCCAGAATTGGTTTACGGGATCAACAGGATTCGAAGTCCTGTCGTAAAACATTCCATCCGTAAAATTCGGGTCATTTGTTAAACCCATCAGGTATCCGTAATGTGAATCATAGGAAATTCCGTTCTTTTCCGGTGCCCCTTTCTTTGCCCCGGCTTTGAAATAAGCAAATACGGCTTGAGCGTCAGTCGTTCCAATGTTATGATCCATCCTTGGCCTCCCCGGATCACCTACGGGCAGTTTCCAGTTAGTAGAATTTATTGCCGGCACCGGCACATCCCAAAAATCCCACTTGTTTTCCGGATCCCGTTGCCCACCTTTTTTCCAATCCGAGCCCAATTCTTTTACGTCTGGACATAAGTCCGAATCTGTGTCGGTTAAATAGGAAAACGGATCATTCGGGAAAAAGCTTGGCCCCCCATTGTCTGTGCTGGACCTGACAACTATCGGTGGACTAAAAAGATACGTATTTCCATTTGACTGGTCACATGTAAAGGCGCAAACAAAGAACTTATAATCCGTGTTTGGCGTAAGTCCTACAAACCGCAAACTGTAAGCAGTGCCGTTAGCATCATAAAGATCCTGTGCCTGGCATGTAGCCCCAGCTGCGGCTGCTGCAATACAATCGCTGTATCCTGCCGTATATATTACAGCACGGTAATTCCAGCTCCACCCATTGCTGTAGCTTCCGTCCGAAAATGCAAGCGCTGATTTTGTGCCCGATAAATTGTAACCATTCTCATCACCAAGCCTAATGGAATATAAAATTGGCTCATATCCAACAAAAGAAAACATTGGGATCGTACATTTCGTATCATTGTTAGAAGAGCAGCTTTTGAAATAATTCTCAGATTGTCCCAAATCGTTATAAATTCTGACCGTATGGTTTGTATTGGAAAAATCCGTCGTATAAAGAAATCCCGAAAAATTAACTCCTGTCGGCAAACCTCTAAACATAAAAGACGTATCGTCTTGGACCGTGTCAAAGCTTCTGACACAACCAACCTTCAATCCAGGTATCTGCATCCTCAGGCATGGGTCATTAGCGGTACCTTTTTCAAAAATAATTCCCTTATAAGTTACCTTTGGCCAAGAAATTGGCGTTGTACAGGTATTTGGCCCGTTACAGTTTGTTGAAGCGTCTGTTTCCCCCTTCCACAAATAGGCATGGATTTTCGTAGGATCGGTAGTACCATCCTCAAGAGTAATGATCGAGACACGGTAAGTGTATTTATATCCAAGTGAGGATGACCCTACATTCAGGGTAAGTGATGTATCCGTTGTATCAATCGGCGGGCATAACCCATCCGGCGAAATATTTGTACAATCCCCGCTCCATTGGTTCCATTCGCCCGTACAATATGGCCCGCTGCATTTAACGTCAACCAAGTAATGCATTTTGGGCCAAGTCATGTCCTTTTTCTGCCCAACCGCTGCCAGATAGCCGTTCGCGCGGCTCCAACTTACATCAAGAGTCGCACCGCCAGATGACTTCGGCCCAAATTCAACTCCTAAAGTTGCCGAATTAAAAGTATGGCTTATGCCTTTGAAGGTAATTCCGTTATAAGGATCGGTAATAGTTTGTCCGTCCCTCAAATAACCATCGGCAACGTCATCAATAAGAGCCGATTTTGAACCTGGTGTTGTATCCAAAAGATATGTCAATCTGTAAGGCGCAACTGTCCCAGATGCAAGCTCTATAACAGGTCCTTCTGGGTTAAGCGTAGTATTTGCTCTTCGATAGTAAACATAATATACCGGACCTCCCAAGAATGTATTGACTTTTAAAACCTTTGTGGGAAAACTTGGCCCCGGACTACTTGGCCATTCTTCATACTGCTCGAGTGTAAATGTCCCGTTTGTTGAAACATTGGCAATTTGTGTCCCTTGAAGCCAACCTAGAGATTCCTTGGCGTAAGCTCCATAATCTCCATTATCTTCATTTTGAGTTCCCATGATGTCATGCTTGTTCCCATATTTAATCTCCATGCAGCCTTTAAAAACAAAGGCTGTACCACACTCGTAACCCTGGCTATGTGCTAAGTTCAAAAGATGCCCATATTCGTGCGAAAAAGGTTCTAAACCCACAGAGTAAGCCCAACGGAGCCCAATAAATGCCATACCGGGAGGGTTACAGGAAATCGACGGATCGAAAATTACCATTTTATCAACCGAAGCGGGGTCAGGATTTCCTGGCCACATAAATTGATATAAAATTTCACGCACTAAAGGAGAATCGTAAGTGTAAATACCGTAAGGATCGCCGGAATCAACAGAAAAATTACAAGTCTGATCTATATTGAGGTCCAAAGAATATACGTTACCTGTTATAGTAAATAAATTGTTGGATGATTTTTTTAAAAAACTATTGTAGCTTGAAAAAGCATAATTTTTTATTTGAGATTCTGTCAAACTCCTCGTTCTGTTATTTTTAAAGGAAATATAAAGCACCGCCACCTCTCTTGAGCCGGTCATTTGCGAAGTCACTGCTGAAGAAAGCAGAGTAGTATTTTGGGAAACCGGATACCAAAGTAGATTATCCAACTGATAACCTGAAACGGTAACCTCACGACCAACCAAGCTGTTGTCAATCTTACCGTTTGCTGCATCCGGAACTAAAGTTAAACTCGAACTTTTCAGATCCAATTTTGAAAACAATAAATCTTTCTCTTCGTCTTTATCTTTAAAATCCGAAACCTGCCTGACAAAATAGCCTTTCTGCTCGCCCTTTTTCTCTAATTGATCCTGAATTTCGGCAGGATATTTAGAGGCATCGTCAACAATAACGCTCCCGACTTTTGAGGGGTCTTCTTTAATCAATTTTTTTAAGGCATCTTTCCTTTTCTGGGAAACCTTTTTTAGATCATCCAACCTCAAACCTTTTGTCAAAAAGCTCGCATTTTTAAAGTCATCCGAGGTTTTATTAAGCTGATCATTGAGTGTTTTAACCTGATCCAGGGAAGTCGGAACTGCTGTGTCACTTGCGGCAGAAGATGCGGATAGTAGACCAGTTAAGTTAAAGGAGCTAAATAGTATTATCAGGGTAAATATTATGGGCAAAACTTTGGAAAGAATCCGCTTTGCCCACTTTTTCATTTCAGATCACAGAAAGCAACCGTACCGGCGCTTTCTCCATTTTTAATACTAATTGGAAAATTGGATAGTAAAGACAAAGGTGGCGGACTTTCCTTTGTGTTGGAAGTAACCCGTAAAACCTGTGCGGCAGCTTGGCCGGAATAAGGGTCAACACTCAGTCTCCAAATATCAAAAGTAATTAATACTTGCCGGTCGGCAAGCTGAACGCTTTGGCCGTTAAATTCAGAGGTGGCAGAGCCATCTGTTGCCATAACCCAGGCCAAAACCTTTTGGGAATCTTCAGGTTTTATCCTTTGGAATGGGTAATAGGCGGAGTTATTCGGGTCGTCCGGAAAAAGGCTGTCAAACATGTCTTTTCCTATCGTTTCAGGATCTCTTAGCTCCGTTTTTTCACCGGTTTGCAAATCTACCTTAATCACAAAACGGCCGGAGCCTCCATGGGTGTCGGGGTAAGTATCCAGATACTTTGCTCGGTTACCGCCAGGAAACTGAATAATCTCGGAAACCTCGGTAAATCTGTATCTTCCACCGGATGCTTCGTTCGCAACCTCAGTCCAATTTTTGCCGTCTATTTGCCTCAGCGTATTGAATTTTTCAAAGGTAATATCACAGGCAAGAGGAAGTTCAACCGGAGTTACTGTCGGTTCAGGTACTGCAGTCATTTCAGTCGTCATGGTTCCAACATCCGGTGGTGATTGTGTCGGTGTTTTGGGACCATTATCGCGCCCGTCACCACATGCAATTGAAGATAATGTTGCAACAGCTGCCGCTCCAAAAGTAGCAATTATTCCGGGTCTTACTTTGTGGGATTTTCCTTTAGTGGTAGCTTGCCTAGTTGAAGGTTCTTCCGGTGAATAAGACTGTGCTGCCTCCAGTCTTGCCATTTATGGATTGATATTATACTCCTGTCCTGCAAGGTGTCAAAAAAATAACCTTAAATTAGGCTAAGGAAGTTGATTGCAATTTCCGCCGCCGGACTTAAAAACACCGAATGCAAGCTGTGCATCACCGGCACTTATTGCGCCATCTGGCGGGCCCGATAACCATGGCTTTGTAGCATGGTCAGGAGGAATAGATCGGTCGTATTCCAAACCGTCTTTAATCCCGTTATTGTTTAAATCCTGTTCATATTCCGGACTTCCGGCTTTGGCTCCCACCTTGAAGTATGCAAATACAGATTGGGAATCGCCAGCCCCGACGGCACTATCTTTTATAGCCTTGGTAGGATCTGGAGCCGCAATCAATGCCGGCACGGGCACACTGTAAAAATCCCATTTATTTTTATAGTCCCTTTGTCCCCCCAATTTATAATCCGGCCCAATCTCCTTAACATCGGCACAGGCATCGCCATCCGTATCAACTCTCCTGAACACATCGGCAATTACACCATGTCCGGTTTCACTCGGATGTAAACCATCAACCTGGATGTAATTTTTAGCCACCGGATTTTCCGTTCCACTTGCCCCATTAAAAGCCTTATGGACATCTGCAAGTCCAAACCCCAAAGCACTACTTTTCGTAGCAATATAACTGTTCATAAGCTGCAGATAACGGTCGCGTTCGGGATAGCCTGTATCGACCGAAATATACGGGTTATATAAATTCATCACAGCAATATATAAATTACTTTTTGTATTAACAGCTTTTATTTCTGCAATAATCGAGTCGAAATTGGATTTAAAAGTTGCAAGCATGGGATCAAAACAGGCAGAGCTTGAACAGCCGTTCCATCTTGCGGTAAACCAGTCAACCGTGCCAGTATCAACCGTGATAAAATCAGCTGCCGAAACAGCACTTCTGAAAGTTGCATCTGTTTTTAGTTTGTTAAGAAGTTCGGTACTCGAAAGGCTCGGCACACCCAGATTGTTAAGATCTGTCGATACGCCCTCATCATTTGCAAGGTTTCCGTTGTAGAGTAAAACCCAAACCTTATTTTGATCTGTCAGACCAAATCCGGAACTTATTGAATCTCCAAGAGCGGTATAAGTAACTGTTCCCGCCGCGTGTACTTTATAATTTTTTGAATTTAAAACCCACAGAATGACAAAACAGCCGAGAACCACCAGAATGGTAATGTAAAAAATATCAAGCAAGGCTAAATTCCTGTTTTTGAGTATTCTTCTTCCCATCGACAACTTAAGTATCGATCTCCGAATCCGGCTATGTCAAGAAAATCAAACTATCGGGTAAAATCTTAGCAGTTAAAAATCTTGACTGATAATAAATTAATTACATGTAAATCACATTGCCACTTGAGTCCAAATCAACCTCATTCGCAACTATCGCCGACAATATATTTGGAATTAATCAAATCCCTATCCGCCAGACTCAAAATCAAATCTGACCACGTCTTGGCAACACATCGCCTAGGGTTCCAATCCCGCCTTGGCGGATTTTTATCACAGTTATCATTGCAAATGTAAACATCATATTCTCCAAGCTCATTGATATTGTCCTTGGCATCTAATATCAACTCGCCAAGGTAAGTTGCAAGGGTCTAGACAAGATTAAACACATTTGAGTGTTAGAATATCTTGTTTAGACAATGAAAAACATATACTTAAAACATGCACATATTTCTCAAAGGAAATTTAAGCAAGTTCTAGTCTGTTTCACCAATGATTATACAGCAAAGGCAACTTCTCAAATCGTAGGTATTTCAAGAAATACAGTTAACGGTCTGTATTCCTTCTTCAGGTTACGTATTTTGGAGTTAAGCAAAACCAGCCAGGATCTTGATGGCGAAGTCGAGGTTGATGAATCATACTTCGGAGCAAGA
>JAKALT010000030.1 GCA_021813125.1 bacterium
GCTGTCATATAGTCAGAAAATGCATCCATGTGCTCGGCAAACGCATCCGTTTCTGCAAGGGAATCAAAATATTCGTCCTGGAATGTTGGCCTTAGTTTGAAATCCGGTTCAAGTTTTTCCAGAAGATCGTTCGCTCCGTTTTTGGTTGAAGTACTATCTGTTAGGTCACCGTCTGCTACTTCGACTAAAGCATTGATAAGCTGCTCGCGGTCAATTTCGCTTAGGCTGTCTGTACGCTTGAGAAAAGCTCGTCTTCCATCTGAGTTAGCCTCCCGGAAGTTGTGTATCGCTAAAAGTGCATCACCAAGACCATCTGTTCTTAGCAGAACTGATTGGCCCGGCCGGTGTGGAACTCCTTCCAGCTTGGGTTCGTTTGGCAACCTGGCAATGTCAGGAAATGGACGGAGCTTTTCGCTCATAGCCTATAATTATATCAGCTGTTTGTAGAGAATGCAACTATAGGGTACTTACACAATAGTTGTCTTTTGCTTGTTTTTCTTCAGGCAAAGGCATATAATCTCCCGAATGGTTGAGCAATTTTATAGCGCTGATGAGACTGTTGCTGCGATCCGATCGATTGATGGAAGGTGGCCAGCCTATGTTCGGACGACACCAGAAGATTGGTCGAGGAAGGTTCAGGTTGCAGCTTTCGGTGAAGAAGAAGAACCGGTTACTGATGAGCAATACGAGGAATTAATCGACAATGTTAGAAAGATTAGAGTGTGGTTAAAAGATTTTGGTAATGATGCTGGTGCCCACGCTGATTTGGAATATCGCGATGCTGGGCACGAAATCTTTTGGCTCGAGGATGAAGGAACCGATGGCCTTAAAAAATATTATATTAGTGTCGAACCGAAGCCGTGGGATAATCAGTTGGCTGTAAATTTAGAGCCATACTCAAAGTTTACGGTGCAAGCACCCAAGGGCGATTATAAAATCCACTTTAATTTAAATTTCGACGATTCCTATTATCTTTTGGTTACGAATGGACACTTGCCAAAGTTTGAGATAGATACATTGCCTAGACGGGAAATGACAAGGTGCGAGTATGCACTTGTTAGCGGGGTGATTTCCGATACCGTTTCCCATTTTGGAATAGACCTTTCCTATGCTGAGAGAAAAAAAGCTGAAGCTGAAGCTGAAGGAAAAGGTTCGATGGAGCCTGCCTCTTCTTTATAAGGTGCAGAAGGATTTTGATTTGTACGTTAGGGCGAGATAAAATCTTGTCGTGGCAAGAAAATTTATACTTTTTATCTTTCAAATTTTATACCGGTTTATTTTTAAACCGCTAGCGTTTCAGGTTGATGCTGAAGTTGTCCATAATGCGATGACTGCTCTCGGCGAGTTTTTGGGAAGAAGTAAATTGTTAAGAAATGTTTTGGCGTTAACTTTCGCGAAGAGGCCTAAAAACCTATCTCAAAAAATTTTGGGGATAAAGTTTAATTCCCCTATCGGCCTTTCGGCGGGTTTTGATTATGAGGCACGGCTTACTCAAATTACGCCTTCTTTGGGGTTTGGATTCCACAGCATTGGGACAGTTACCAATAATTCGTATGACGGAAATCCCAAACCTATGCTAGGCAGGCTCCCCAAATCGAAATCTTTGATGGTGAATAAAGGTTTTAAAAATTCGGGTGCGCGCGCTATATCCAATAAGTTGGGTAAGGTAAAGTTTGAAATCCCTGTTGGTGTTAGTATTGGCCGCACAAATAATCCCCAACTAGGTCAGGCAGAAAGTATTAGAGATGTTGTTGCCTCTTTTAGAACATTCGAAGCATCTAAAGTTTCCTGTTCCTATTATGAACTTAACATCAGCTGCCCGAATTTGCTGGGCACCGTCACTTTTTACGAACCCAAAAAGCTCGATGAGCTCTTGACTGCAGTTGACGTGGTTCGTGTAAAAAAGCCTATCTTTTTAAAGTTGCCCATAACCAAATCGGACGATGTTACACTTTCGCTTCTTAAGGTTGCTGCCAAACATAAAATAGCGGGAGTAATATTTGGAAATTTGCAGACGAACAGGAATGACCCGGCTTTAGATAAAAACGAGATCAAAAAATTTAAAATTGGGAATTTTAGCGGTAAGCCGACATGGCAAAGATCAAATGAGTTGATAGAACTTGCTTACAGGAATTTTAAAGACAGATTTGTAATTGTCGGCTGTGGAGGCGTTTTTAGTACGGAGGACGCCTATTTTAAGATTAAAAAAGGAGCGCAACTTGTGGAGCTTATAACCGGAATGATTTTTGTGGGGCCGCAGCTTATTGCGCAGATAAACCAGGGTTTATTGGAAAAGTTGAAGGCGGACGGATTTAAAAATATTTCGGAAGCCGTGGGGACGGGTGTTATTTGAAACTCTAGCTATATTCTGAGCCGAGAAGTTTTTTTGCCCTTTCTAAATCTTTTCTATAAACCTTGAGCTGAACACCGTTAGCGAAAGCTAATGCTGGATCCATACCACCTGCATCATCAGAGATTACAAACGTTTCAATGTTTTGTGAATCTAAGAGGCTTTTAGCAGTGTCGGCTTCTGCTCTATTCCTAAACGTTCTAAGTGTAACTAGGTCGTTAGTCATCCTTTTTGCTGTGCCGAAGGTCACTTCGCTACGCTCAGTATAAACTCCATCGTGCTTCGCACAATTCCACCCTTAGACAACAAAAAATCGCGTGATATTCAAATACCGTGCAATTTTTTGGTGCCGAGGGTCGGAATCGAACCGACATAGCCCGTTTTTCAGACGGGTGCGTTGACCGCCTCTGCCACCTCGGCAATTTGTGTAATTCAATACTTGGGTAAGTATACCAAAGGTCAAATTACTTGCGAAACATGCTACATTCTAGTTTGAATCCGACCACCTAGCTCTTTTCCAAGTATCTCCTGTGGGGTATTAAAGTTCAATACCTTTCTTGGTCTGTTATTGAGTTCCCAGGCAATATCATCAATATCTCGCTGAGT
>JAKALT010000024.1 GCA_021813125.1 bacterium
TCTTTAACCACATTCTATTTATTATTGGACAAAGAAATGTGCGGAATTGATTTTTGCCTCATTTGAGCGTAAGATTTTGTTTGACAAAGTTGTAACTGTTGTGTATACTCTAGTTACTATGCATACGGTGATTCATATCAAAGCAGACAAAGAAGTTAAAGAGAATGCCCAGGCGCTTGCCCGCAAGATGGGTTTAAACTTGAGCGATGTTATAAACGCATCCTTGAGGAATTTTATTAGGACCCGCGAAGTGATTTTCTCGGATTCGCCCCAGATGACTCCGCAGTTTGAAAAGTACTTGGAGACGATAGAAGAGGACATTAAAAAAGGCCGCAATTTGTCTCCAGCTTTTAAGTCTGCCGATGAAGCAATCGACTGGTTAAAGTCTTAATGATAATTGTTTTTCATCGGGATTTTAAAAAGAGTTATAAAAAATTACCGCCAAAAATAATAACCAAGTTTGATGAAAGGTTGAGGCTTTTTGCAAAAGACGAATTTAACCCTGTTTTGAACAATCATGCGCTAAAAGGTGGATATTTAGGTTATAGAAGCATAAATATAACAGGTGATGTAAGGGCAATATTTTTAAGAGATGCAAAGACTGCGCTACTTGTAGCAATTGATTCCCACAGTAATTTATATGGTTGATAGAAATTTTAACGCGGTTTGATTTTTGCAGAAATTAGAGGTATTGTTTTGGTGATGGCAAGTGTAGAAACAATGATTGAAAAACCACTAGGGGAGCAAGGTCAAAGGTTGTCTGCAGCTGTTACTACATTGCCGAAATCATATTTGGGTGAACCAAAAGAATGGGGAAGAGGGTTACCTGCAGCAACGACTGTTTCTCCGCGGGTTAGAATCGGTAGTTTGCCACACGGACAGGAACCTGTTAAATAAACTCCAGATAATTTGATTTTTGCCTCATTTGAGCGTAAGATTTTTAGATAATTTATGACTGAAAGTGTTCCTATTCCTCAGGATGCGAGAGAAACGCCTAGCGCGGGTGTTGTGATTGTCTACCACTGGACGCATGAAGATTGTGTTAACGGTATTATGGCTCGAGGTTTAATACCTGATTGTGGTGGTGATTGGGAATATTCTCGAGGTATAGCTCAAGACGGCGGGCCAATTAGGAATTTAAACAAAATCTTCAATGAAGTTGCCAAGGCCAAGGACCTTCCTTTTATAAGAACGGATTGTGCTTTTGCTGATTTGGCTCGACAGCCGGCTCGATCACCATTTGAAAATATAGCCCTTTGGGTAAGAACAAATTTGGTGTATGTGGCAGATAGAAGGCTTTTTGATGAAGCCCTGAGAAACGATACAAGTTCTTTTAGACAAGTTGCTGAGGAGAAAGCAGCTCTCTATTGGGAAAAAATGATAAAGCTAGATGCTTACTTAGGTGCCCCGAATGGATTAGCGGATCCGGAGGTTTTACTACCGCATGGAAATGGCATTGTTGAAATGCAATTAGTTGATGATGAATGGAAAAGGAAGCAACCACTTTTGCTATCTGTCGAATATGGCCAGGAATAATTTCCCCGCGAATTGATTTTTGCCTCATTCGGGCGTAAGATTTTGGGATTCTGTCTAGAGTAGCCTTAACAGGCGTTCGGTAATTCGTTCGGCTAAATTGCCTCTATAGACAACATCTGGCCTTGTCATTTGCCGTCCTACTGATTGTTTAACAACATCTGTCGGTTCATGAATTCCTATGACAGGCATCACAAATTTGCCGTGTCTATCAGTTGTTCCTGCATAAAGCCATCCACCTTCTCTAGGTTCGACATGCAAAACGTTTCCGTTTCTTACTTCAACTATTCCGCTTTTTGAACCCTTTTCTCCTACTTCTAAAGGTTTTCCTAAAGTTAAAGGGTTACTTGTTTCTCTTTCAAGGAACGTTCCCATATGCGGATTATTCAATACTTTTACCCTCAAAGTCAAGCGAATTGATTTTTGCATCGTTTGAGCGTAAGATTTTCGCTTATGAACGAGAGGAGCGCTGATGTTTTGGGCATAAGTGGTCAGAGTTTTCGTGCGGAAACTTATGCTGTGCTTGGATCAACTCGGGAACCATCTGTTTTGGAACAAGCTGCACTCGAGGGGAGGGGCTATTTTTTTACAACTTTAGACAGTCAATCTTTAGGACAAATGTACGCAGGAGACCGGAGTTATTTCAAAGCTATCAACTCATCGTTAAAACTTAGAGAGTTTTCGTTAGGCAGAAGTGTAAAGCTTGCTATTTGCCCCAGTAACTTGCGGCTTGATCAAACTAACTGGTGTTTGCAGGCTGAACAGTTCGAGGTTGTTGATGCGTATTCAAAGAGCACAGTAGAGGCAGAATTTGATGGTGGAAAGGCAATTATGTTGCCTGCAGTTGGGTATGCTCAACTGGATATAGCTTACTCGAGGGCAACTGGTGGAAGGCGATTGTTTGCGGATTTTTATGCACGTTGCCTGGATATGATTGATGGTGAAGAGGTTGTTAGCATAGGGCGAAGTGCTGAGGATAGAGGTTTAGATGTATTTGAGTCCTACTATTTAACGGGAAATCCTGCGGTTTGGGCTGTGCCTGTAGTTGTTTTTACGGCAAAATAAAAGCTTAATTTTTCTCCCGCGGGGTTTTGGATTTTCTCGTTTGACTATGAAGTATAAAGGCTATGAATCTTCTAATATGCCCTTAATTCTCCCAATTACCCTTTCAGCTTGGGCTTGGGGTCATCTCATACATCTTAGCATAACCTCTTGATGTCCCATCCGGAGTTAAAACTTCATAACCCCAACTAGCCGACCCAAGTGCTTTGTCTTTAGGTTTAATTCCTTCCGGTGGAACAAAGCAAAAAACGACTTCTTCGCTGATTCTTTGTACGGGAGTCCCATTAACGAGATGATTGAACAGTTTATCTTTGTCACCGGCAGGTGAAGTGAAAGCTCTCACAAAACTTCCAGGCGCTCTTCCTTGTGCAATTAAATCTTCCAGAACCCCTTCTTTTTCGAGATCATGTAGCTGAATCGTGGTAACCGGTTCACCTTCAGACATAGTGCGTAATATAAACGCATTGTTTTTAAATGTCAACGAATTTTTCTCCCGCGGGGTTTTGGATTTTATTTAGTTCTATAAAGTGCCTGGTTTTGGATAAGGACGGAATACATCAGGCAGTCTTCGGCTTTTTTAAGGTTGTTTCCCAATTTTAGTGTCGATTCAATTTTGTTGAGTAAGCCTTTTAAATATTTATCGTCGGTGTTTTTAGATTCTTCGAGCCACCTTTTTGCTTCTTTGGAAAAACGGTTGGCGCTTTCCATAGAATCCCTTTGGATAGACTGAACTATCCTTTTTAGGTCCATAGAAAGTGAAAGTAAAGTGACTTTATCCATTTAAAATAACTCCTTAAAAAAATATTTCATCAAATCTTCAAATTTTTTCCTAACTTCGGGGTCCTGGATTTCGTTGGAAAGGTTATTGTCGTTCGGCCTTATATTTATCATTGAATTGTTGTCGATTGCAAGTGTTTTAAGGTCTATGCCTCCGCCCCAAAGTTGCGATTGAGATGAGCCTTGTTTTAAGAGTATGGCCTCGTTTTCAAAGTGGCGGTTTGCGCCGGCTGAGCAGACTTTATTTTCTATATCTATGACGGTTTTGATATAAGTATTGAATTCTTGGCTGAGTTTTTGGATTTCATCTTTTGTATACGGCTCTTTTTTTGTAGTTACCATAGTGTAATGATAGCAAATAATTGGAATTTTTTTCCCGCGGGGTTTTGATTTTCTCGGTTGATTTTGTATAATTCGTGCCTATGGACGAACGAGGTCGGAGAATAGTTTTACCCACTGGTCTAGTTTTTGTCGAAAAATTACCCAAAACAGTAATTGATGCGGATAAAGCACCTCGAGAAGTTCGGGAAGCTGCTAGGCGTTTAGCTGATGAACAAAAATATTTTTGGAACATGCTTGTTGCCTATGCTGGAAAGGTGGGATATGAGCCCCCACAAGGAAGGCAAACAATTGTGCTTGATTTGGCCTGCGGTTTATGTATTGAAGGGGCCGCATTGAGCGCTTTTTTCGGTGGAAATAATTTTTCTTACCCAAGTGACATGGTTAAAATCACGGGAATTGATATAAATCCCGAAGAAATTGAAAGTACAGCCGAGTTTCATGCCCGGTTTATGCCGCAAGTCGACATCGAATTTATTTGTGGGGATGCTGCAAGGCTTCAGGATTATCCACAAGTTCCAAGTGAGGCTGACGTTGTGGTTATCAGAAACCAGCATATAATGGATAACAGGGCAGTTTGGGAAAAAATCTTCCAAACAGCAATAGATAGAGTTACTCCCGAAGGAATTATTTTATTAACATCTGTAAATACAGCTGAGCATATAGCTGCTTTGGTAACTCTTGACCAGTTAAACGGTGAGATTGCTCTTAGCAGTACAAATCAATATGCCGAAGAGGTCGAGCCAGGGACAACGAAGCCTGATAGATATATGGCAATAATACGAAAGCGAAAGTAAGATTTTAATTTTTCTCCCGCGGGGTTTTAATTTTTTCTTTAATTTTTAATATTTAACCCCATAGTTGACAAAAATAGAGCTGGAATATATAATTCCTCGATTATGAGTGATATTGAAACCGCAGATGGTGCACCTAAGCCAGAAGTATTGTCAGGTCCCGAAAAAGGGGAAAAAGCTTTTGGTTTTATTCAGGATATTGCTAACAAATTAGCCCAAACCCCAGAATTTTCCCAGGCACTTGTCAGAGAGTTTTTTGACAGAAATGCACAACTTAATCCTCGCCATTATGGTGTTAATGTTACCAAGGGTGATTATCTTTATCACATTTCATCTTTTGGTGGCTATTATCGAGTAGAAGCACCGAAAGGGAATACAGGCCTAAGAATTTCAAAGTTCGACGTAAGATTACTAGGAGTTGACCAAGATAAAGCTTTTTTGGGTGCGGTAGATGCAGGGGCTAATTGGGTTGTGGAAAATAGGGAAAAGAAATTTACTTCCGGATATGTTTCATATCGTGATCAGGAAACCGGATTTCAAGGAATCAAAGGTGATACCGCGCTATCCTTATCAAAAGGGCAGATGCTTGTTGCGGATTTAGTAAATCCAGTAAGCTTTTAGACTTTTTCTCCCGCGGGGTTTTGAGGTTTTTAACTTAGGCGAAGGTCGAGTTTGAGGTCGAGGGTTTGGGCGATTCTTTTTATAAGTGCAAGGGAAGGGTTTGCCTGCATTGTTTCAATGCGGCTTATAATTGCCTGGGTAGTCTTAACCTTTTTGGCCAGATCCCGCTGGGACATTTTTTGGGAAAGCCTGGTTGCAATCAGTTGTCTTGCAAGCTGGTATTCGGGTTCAGATTCTTCCCAGGCTTTTTTAAATGCCGGGTCCTTAAGCCTTTTTTTAAGATCATCTTCAAATGTGTACATTATCATAAAGTAATGATATCATATAAGATATCAATTTATCAACTCCTGCTTTGGTATTCTTTTAGGCGCAAAAGTGCTTTTTCAATTTCCCGTGTAGGCGTTTTTTGGCTCTTTTTAATAAAACCGTGAAGAAGCAAGACGGTGTCTTTTACCAAAATGGCATAAATGACCCTGATATTATCCTGACCCAAGATTCTAATTTCCCAGAGAGGAGAACCAGTTAATTTTTTAGTATGAATGGTAACGGCTTCCATTCCGTATTCGCGAATATACTCTAGGATTCTAAGTATTTTTGACTGTTGTTTGTTGGAAATAATTATATCAATAACTTTTGGAATTTTTCTCCCGCGGCGTTTTGGTTTTTAGCCTTGAAGAAATTGTGCGAATTGTGGGCTTGTAAGGATGTTTAGTGTTTCCCTCAATTCTGTTTCTAAGCAAGGTTTTAGGGCTGTTTCCCGGTAACTTTGGGCAATAATATCTATTGCGGGAACATGAGACCAGAAAGTAAATGTTTTTGGATTTTTTCCTCCAATTATGAGCGTGCAAAATTCCGTATTTATCCTAATGAAACTGTTATCGACTATTTCAAAAACATCGTTAATGTCTTCGGGGTTTTCATTTATAGCTTTTTGTAAGGCCTGACGTGTAAGGGGCCAGTCTGTGGGTTCAAAAATTAATTCGGCAGAACCTTCTTTTGTGCCTATGTAGACATTATTGTAATCAAAACCGGAATAGGAACTATCCATGGTTATATTGTCGCTTGCAGCGTTTTCACCTTCAACATCGCTTGCTTCGATGGTCGTTTCACTAATTGGATTTCCAGTGCCCATTGGTCTGCAATGGGGATGAAGTGATTTAATTTGGTCTGCTAAGGCGCAAGCATGTGTTAGAAATTCATCGATAGAAAAAGAAGTTTTCCACTCAACAGAAAATGAATCCGGGTTGTCTAATAAAATAATGAAATTTTGTTCCGCGCCGTCATTACCTATATAGAGTGTGTTAAGGCCTTCTTTTTTTGTCAGATTAAAACCGTGTGAGGTTTCTGGTGTAGTCATGCGGGGAATTATAACAAATTTGATTTTTAACTCAAATAGACTTTTTCTCCCGCGGGGTTTTAAATTTTAACACAGCAGTTTTATCTCGAAATTGTGTTTACAGCATAAATCACAATCCATACTATTAAAAATAAGGGGATGTATGAGGAAATACTGAAAAGGAAATATAAAAGGAATTTTTTTCTGAAAAATAGGTAGCTTGATATCAAACTGCCCAAAAGAGGCCCTAAGATTGGGCCTGAGAAAACTAAAGGCTCGTTCCAGAAAATTAAAATTGGCAGACCGGTTAGAGCCCCGGTAATGATGATAGTGAGCATTAGTTTAACAAGGAGATTTTTCCAGCCCCCAAAAGATATGATCTGCTTTCTTAACCTGTTTAAGGTAATTAAAAAAATAATCAAAGATGTTGGATAGATGCTAATTAGTAGAGCCGTGGCAAATGGCAGTTTTTCTTTAGGAGTATTTGGTGCACAATAGCCTTCCCAGCAATTTCTTGTTAGAGGAAGAAAGAATAAGGTCAGAATTATAAGAATGTTAACTATAAGGAGGATGGTTTCAATTCTCGATAGTGGAAATTTCATTCTGGTTTAATTCTAGTATTACGAGGTTTCCTGTGTAAATAGCGAGTAAGCAATAATTTTTCTCCCGCGGGTATTTTGAATACTTGACAAATAGACAAGAATGTGATATATTTCTAACATAAAGTTATAAATAAGTAACTTTATATAAATATGATAGGTCAAGCAAAATGGTTTACAAGAAGAAAGTATACGGGCTGGGGCCTTATGCCCAGAACCTGGCAAGGAATAGCCTATGTT
The DNA here is from genome assembly GCA_021813125.1 of bacterium. GTDB lineage: Bacteria > Patescibacteriota > Microgenomatia > Curtissbacterales > GWA2-41-24 > JAKAJD01. Next base: position 7,302 of record JAKALT010000024.1, read on the forward strand.
GTTGTAGTTGCAGGACTGATTGCTTTTCTTTTGGGCCTTCAAATTGATCCTACTATAAAGCTGGTTGCAACATCTGTTTTGGCAATTTTGGTAGTTTTTGATGTGCTTTCGGTGATGGCATCTATGAAACTTGACGAACGGGAGCAGAAAAACGAGGCAATTGCCGAAAGGAACGCATCGTGGGTCATGGTTGCTTCCATTGCATTGTCTATCCTTTACGTTACGACTTTGGGAAAGGAACTAAGGGGCGAAGAGCTGATGCCGGTTTTGATTCTCCCGATAGCATTGGGGGCTATAGTCAAGGCACTTACGCATTTTATTCTGGATAGAACCGGAGTTTAATAATGAAAAATGAAAACACGTATAAAAGAATTCAGAGCAAAATTCAATTTAACCCAGGAAGAACTCGCCGATAAAGTTGGCGTCCGCCGCGAAACCATTGTTTTTTTGGAAAAAGGTAGTTATAACCCTTCACTGAAGCTGGCGCACGATGTTGCCAGGATACTGAAAGCAAAAATCGAAGAAATTTTTATTCTGTGATTTGCCCCGCCAAATTTTAAGCCTACTGAAGGCCTATGGAGTCGATACGGGGGAAATTTATTTTTATAATTTCGTGGAATTTTTCAGCTAACTTTCCCGAATATTTTCCGTAGCCGCCGCCTTCTGTGGTGCTGCAAAGGCGGTTTTCGTAAACGCGGATAACATCCAAAACCTCCTGGCCTTTGGCGTTGAATTCATTTTGGTATTTTTTGGTGTCGCGCATATATTTTAGGTGAATTTCACCGAATTCGTCGAAAAGCTTTCGGTTTTCGTCCATCATCATTTGAAAATATTGTTTATATTTCGGCATAACCAACTGCGGTTTAGTCTGACAACCGTTTTTTAAACCAATCCAAATAAATTTTTTCGACTTGGTCGCGGAACGGGCCGGCTTTGATGCTGTGCGGTGCGCCTTTCATAAAAACATGGGTTAATTTGTTTTTGTCTTTTACGGCGTTTTTGTAATTTTCTATTGTTTGGCGGGGGACATATTCGTCGAATTCGGCTTCGATTATTAAGACGTTGCCATCGAAATTATGCAAAGCCTGGAGGGAATAAGTTTCGTTTGGCTTTTTAGACTTTTTTCGCCAAGCCATGACTTCGGGGATTTCGGACCCGCCGGCTTTGGCGCGGGCAATTTTAAAGGTGTCGTTTGAATAATCTGCTGGAACCCGCAGAACTAAATTTTTGACAGGATGTTTGAAAGTCAGGTATGCGGCGCGGTAGCCGCCGAAGCTGGACCCGACTACGGAAATATTTTTCGGGTCGACCCCTTTAAAATTTGCGAGAAAATCGTAAACGGCCATGTCGTCCTTTGTAAAATCTTCCAAAGAAGCTGTATCTATGTTACCTTCGCTTTCGCCGTGGCCACTGGAATCAAACAGTAAACAAATAAATCCAAGTTTTGCCAGGCCTTGGGCGTACTGGTAGCTGTTTTCTTTTTGGCCGGTCCAACCCTGAATGATAAGAATCGCGGGATTTTTTGCTTTTAATTTTTCCGGATAAAAAATATTGGCTTTTAACCGGAGGCCGTTTACTTTGATTTCTAATGATTCCATGGGTGATATTATAACGCAACTAGTTTTTAAGCCTCCATTGCTTTTTGGATGGCAAGGGCAATGGGGACAAGAGAAACCGGTGAGCCTTGATAAACCAGGTAGCTGCTTTGCCAGACAGGGTCAAACTTTTGTTTGTAAGAGCGAAGGCCCGAGAAAGAAAAGAACCTGTCCAGATAATTTATCAGACGATATACCAACTGCTCACCGTAGCTTCCTTTTTGCGGTGAATAGCCGGCAAGCGGGGCAAGGCCTAAGTTAAACTTTTCAAAACCGCGCTCGCGTAAATTCATAAAGTATTTGGCAAAAAGGTAATCCATCATGCCGTTTGGGATAACTTTGGCGTGTCTCATTAAATCGATATTTGCCATGCCTTTCTGGTAGGCGGGAATTTCGTTTACAAAGGCGATGATTTTGCCTTCGGGGTCCTTGATGTAAAAAATGGGACTTTGCGCAATGTAGTTGGTTTCAAATTTTCCCAGGGCAAATGACATTTCGCGGCGGCCTTCTAAAGTGAGCCAGCTTTTGTTTATTTCAAACAGCGAATTTACAAGGTTTTGGTCTTGCGGGGGATTGGAAAATATTGCCTGGAAACCGAGATCGTCAAACTTTTTTATAACCCTGCGGTAATCCTTTTTCTTGATGGTTTCTGTGAGGAAATGATTGAGGTTTACAATTGCTTCTTCACCGATTTTTATTCTTTTTAAGTGTAATCTTTTGTAGGCCGGAAGCAATTCGTTGGAAACGGATACAAAAACCGGGCGCCATCCCAAGGTGCTACACCAGGTAACAAATTCTCTGATGAGTGCAGAAAGCCGGTCTTTTGGGCCCGACCGGATCTCCAAGTGCCAAGGCAATGCCACCGACGGTTTTGTAGGCAATTACACTTTGGCGGTCTTTGGAAAAGAAATAAGATTTATCGCTTGAGGTTTTAAAAAAATCCATGTCGCTTCGGCCGAAAGTTTCAACAATAGTTTTGACTTCGGCGCGTTCCTGGGGTTTGGTGCGCAGGATGTAGGCAATTGGGCGAAAAAGGTTGTAGATTCCAACTGTAATAGATGTTAATCCGACAATGGATATTGAGTCCAAAAACCAACGGGCGTTCCGGGTTTTTGCGACAAGGTCACTGTTACCAACTAAAGTGAATGCCTTAAGGGTGCGAATAAAGGATTCCTGAAGATTAAATTCTATAGCGAAGTCGCGTTTGTCCAAAAGCCAGAAACCCAATGTCCCGTAAAAGAGTGAAAACAAAATTGCCAATGAAAAGATTGCCAATCCGCGGCCAATATAGGCCGGCTCGGCTTTTACCGGAAAGTCGCGGCTTCTCAGGGCGAGGATAACAATAAGTGTTGAAGAAAACACGACTCCAAGGCTAAAGTGGTGGAAGTTGACGTCAAAGACAACGTCGGCACAGAGCAGAATCAGGGCTATGATGTAGGCAACCCGTTTTCTGGCAAAAAGGTTTATGGAAAGGTAAACCAGGGAAATACCGATTACGGCTGAAATTATCCGGTGGTAATAGTGTGCCTCTATCGGTAAAAATTGGTAGAGGATATCAAATCTTCTGTGAAACCGTTCGGTTAAAGTTTCGACTGTTATCAGGAAGCCGTTTAAAAGGATAAGAACGGCAAAAAAGTTTGCAGGAGGGATTTTTCTAAAAAAGTTCAAATTTTTCACCAATCTTCAATTAATTGCTGTTTCTGATAGATTTATATTATTATTTTTTAACTCTTCCGGAGATAATAGCTTATCTTTTAATTGAATTACTCCAGAATCGGAATAGAATTTATCCATTACAGCCTTCTTTTTGTCGAAAAGATCCAGGTTAAACCTGATTCCTTCGGGTGATGTTTCATGGTTAATCTTATCTTTTGTTGATGCATTAGTTAAAACAATTCCAAGTTCTTCTCTTGCAAGAGCCTCGAGCCTCAGGGTCATAAAGGCGATTGCTTTGTTTTGGATTATATAGCTGTATGTAGTGGGGTAATTCTTACTTGCATATTCGATATATTGACCTAAATGCAAAAGCTGTCTTGCTAAGTTCTGAGCATAAAAGTAGCGGTCCAGCCTTTTTGTGATTTGGGAACAATTCATTTCCCTTATTATTCTCGAAGATTTTGTGTAGGCGTTAATTTCTCCAAGTATAAGTGACATATCCTGACTAGCATAAGCTCCCTCTTCGTTATCACGTACATCCATCGGGGTAAGGGTCGGAAGCTTTTCAGGTATGTCTTCGAATGCAAAAAGTTCGCTCTCTTTGAAATCTACAGTGTATGCTTTGCCCGAAATCCAATAGGCAGTCTTTTCAGAAAAATTGTTGTCCTCGTAGTTAAATCCGTTTATATCCTTTTCACTTGAATAAGGGACATAGGGGACAACTTCGAAATCTGAATATCTTTTGCATGATGTTTTTTCTAAGAAACAAGGGTATTGAGCAGAATGGGTGAATTCGTGGACCAAAATGGCTGCTGATTCGTTGTTAAGTTTTGTTGTCCAATTATTAATGCCGAGTTCAAATTCCTCGGGCTGTTTTTTTGAGAATTCTCTAATTACATAAAAGCTTTCCGGGGAAGAATCTTTGACTTGATTAAAGAACTTTTGATATTGATTAAATTTGGGCTTCTCAACTATTTTTCCTAAATTTCGGTAAAAATCGTCGACATCGGTTTTGGAAGTTGTAAATTGCTTTAATTCTCCCCTGAGAAACGGTTGGGTTTTTGGTAATTGCAATTTGCAATATTGGTTTTTAACTGAATCTATAAACGGAATCTCAATAGTTTGGTACCTAAGGTAATAAGAAAATGCACCCAAAAAGAAGAGAATGTAGATTATTAGCCTAATTTTTAGCGGAAATAACCTGCGGGCCTTTTTGGAAATTTTAAGAGGCATTAATTTAATTATCTTATTTATTTTTCCGATTTACCAATTGTTAAATCTTTCCCTGAGTCCTGATATAATTTCCTAATGTAGCGAGTTCTAAATGGAATCCGACCACCTGTATGAATACAATACAGGTTTATGGAGACTAAACATCACACAAAACTCACTGCCAAGGAAAGAGATTTAATCGCTGTCTGGAAAGGAGCCGGAATTTC
>JAKALT010000025.1 GCA_021813125.1 bacterium
TGGTGGCACTTGTTGTTTTTGGAGCATTTTTAGCTTCCCAGCAATAAGCTTCGCCAGACATTTTGCTTTTCATTTTATATTGATATTGTATGGATAAAGCTTCAGTTGATAAAGCAAAGAAAATGCTTTCACAAGAGCAATACAATATATGCTTTTTGAAGGGTACAGAGCCGCCGTTTTCCGGAAGATACACGCATACTAAGGATAAGGGTATTTATGAATGTGTAGTGTGTAAAACTGCTCTTTTTTCATCAAGCACAAAATATGACAGCGGTACGGGCTGGCCCAGTTTTTGGGAGGTAATAAACAGTAAAAATATCAAGTTGGAGGCGGATTTTAGTTTAGGGCAGAAAAGAACAGAAGTACTTTGCAAAAGCTGCGGTGCACACCTGGGCCATGTTTTTGATGACGGACCCAAGGATCACGGCGGGCGGCGCTACTGCATTAATTCATTGGCACTAGATTTCGAAAAGGCCAAATAGGCAAGAAACATATTTTGTGCCTAAATTCTCACTGGTAGCTTATAATAGAAAGTTAATATGAAAAAACCTCTTGTGATTCTTTTTGTTGTCGTTATTGCAATTGGCGCCTTTTTTGGGCGGGATTTTTGGTCAAAAAGTAAGACGGGACCAATCGAGAAACTGCAAACAATTACCCAAAAACCTTTTGATAAATACACTTACGAAGCTTTAGTAAAAACTGATTTTCCCGCAAGCGAAATTACGGTTGGTAATGTTATTTCCGATGATCCCACTTTTGTTTCGCGAATGTTTTACTTTTCCGTTGGAGGCCCTTCGACAAGCTCAGGGCAAGCAAAAAGGGTAAGTGGTCTTTTGAACATACCTAAAAAGGAGGGGAATTTACCTGTAATTGTTCTTTTGCGCGGTTTTGTAGAACCTAGTAAGTATACAACGGGTGTGGGAACGCAACATGACGGGGAGGTTTTTGCAAAAAACGGCTATATTACACTAGCGCCTGATTTTCTGGGATATGGTGAATCGGACAAAGCGCTGGAAAATTCATTTGAGGACCGTTTCTTGACGTATACAACCACTATGACACTTTTAAACTCGCTTACTAAACTTAATCCGTCCCTTTTGTCATCCGGTTACAAGGTTTCCCTAGACCCCTCAAAAGTTGGGATTTGGGGCCATTCAAATGGCGGGCAAATTGCCCTTTCGGTTCTTGAAATTTCTGGCAAACCTTATCCGGCTGTTTTATGGGCGCCTGTTTCAAAACCTTTTCCGTATTCTATCCTTTACTACACAGACGAATTCGATGATAATGGAAAGGCACTCCGACTAGCACTTTCCGGTTTTGAGGAAAATTACGACAGCGAAAAATATTCACTGACTAATTATTTTGGAAGGATTAAAGCCCCGATGCAGATTAATCAGGGGCTCGCGGACATTGAAGTGCCATATTGGTGGTCTGACGATTTGGCAGCAAAGCTTAGTGATTTGGGAATAAGTGTTGAATATTTCAAATACCCAGGTGAGGATCATAATTTTGACCATGGGAGTTGGAGCACTGCAATTTCACGGAGTGTGCAGTTTTTTAACGACAAATTAAATTCACAATGAGCCAAGAACTTACTTCGGAAGAAAAATATATTATAGGTGAGTCTGCTGAAATTTCGGTTGGGGAGGCGATTGGTTGGACAGACCGATTCTTGACCGTATTTCCGGCTTTGTCAAACCGCAATTTTCGTCTTTATTTTATAGGACAGCTTCTATCTTTAATAGGGACATGGCTTCAGATTGTGGCTGAAGGCTGGCTGGTTTTCCAGCTCACCCATTCGGCGTTTTACGTGGGGTTAGTTGCAGCTTTGGCAACACTACCGACTCTTTTTCTTACCCTTTTTGGAGGGGTAATTATAGATAGGTTGCCGAAGAGGAATATTTTGCTTTTTACTCAAACTGCTTCGATGGTGCTTGCTTTGGCTTACGGATTTTTAACTATATTTGGGGTCATAAACATAGCGGAAATTTGCCTGCTGGCGTTTTTACTCGGGGTAGTTAATGCTGCCGATGCGCCGGCGAGGATGGCTTTTGTCGGGGAAATGGTGGAGCGGAAACATATTTCATCGGCAATTGCCTTGACTGCGGGAACTTGGAACGGGGCGCGGGTGGTTGGCCCTAGTGTGGCCGGGTTTTTGATTGCGGTGGTTGGGGTTGGCGGCGCTTTTATTATCAACGGGATTTCGTATGTTGCGGTTATTGTGGCCTTGATTTTGATGAGGATTGCTGCTTTTAAAGTGCCGGATACTCACCCCCATCCACTTGAGGCAATCCGTGACGGAATTTCGTATTCCTTTTCGCACCCGACAATAAGGGCCTTACTCATGTTTTCGGGCATTGTCTCGATTTTTGGATGGTCTTCTTCTACGATGATGCCGGTTATTGCACATGACACTTTTAAAGTAGGCGCCGGAGGGCTTGGGCAGTTGTATGCGGCATCGGGAGTTGGCGCACTACTGGCGACGATACTGGTTTCTGCTTTGGGGCGTAAATTCACACCATACGCCTTTATTTTAGGGGGTAATACCTTGTTTGCCTTGTCGCTTATATTTTTTACTATGACTACTAATTTCTTTGTCGCACTCGTCTTTTTGTTTTTTGCGGGAGCAGGGCTTTTGATTGCTTTTCCAACCATAAACAGCACAATCCAGCATTTGGTTGAAGACAAATACAGAGGGAGAGTCCTTAGCATATACACGATAACCTTTTTAGGATTTTTCCCGATTGGTAATTTTGAGGTAGGGATTGTCTCCGAGCATTTTGGGACAAATTTTGCACTTAGGTTTGGAGCCGTAATTGTTCTGGTCGCAGGAGCCTGGTTTTATTTAAGCAGTAAGAGATTCAGAAATTAGGATAGTAGATTTTCGAGGCTGGCAACCAGATTTTTAAGCTGGTCTATTAAGCCTTGGATAATGTTGGTGTTAACAGTTATGTCTGCACCAACTGTCGGTGTAGGGGAAGGACTTGGCGAGGCTGAAGGTTCAACGCTGGGGCTTGGCGATGCGCTTGGTTCAATGGTTGGACTTGGAGAAACTGATGGTGTCGGTGATGCGCTTGGATTTGGTGAGATAATTATGTTGTCGTCATCGTCTAAATCTTCATCTTCGCTCTCGTTTTCATCTTCGTCGTGGTGCTTGCCTATATCGGATTTGGCAACTGCCGAAACTGCCGCTCCGCCTTCATGTTCATGAGCCTCTGCCGAAACAAAGAATCCATGATTTTGAGGCTGGTTGTTATTGTCTTGTGATGCTAAAACAGGTGTAGCTATTAATACAAATGCCAGAGTTAGGAGCGGTAAGAGTTTTTTGTACATTCTGAAAAGTTAAACGGACGTGTTTTTAAAATGTTACATTTTGCCTCGTTTTTCGTTTAAAGTATTAGATTGGAAAAATATTGTAGAATGTGCCAATGGATGATCTGACCCAACTTATCATCTTGGCACAAGAAGGAGACCAGGATGCATACGGGAAAATTTACAGCCAATTTTACAAACGTATATATAGGTATTGCCAGTTTAATACGTACGATAAGGTTGTCGCCCAGGACATTTGCCAGGAAACATTTGTCAGGGCATGGAAGGCACTTCCAAAATTCTCTATCAAAAAGGGTGGATCTTTACAGGCGTTTCTTTTTCGAATTGCCAGGAATTTGATAATAGATGCAAGCCGTAGGAAGAAGACAGTAAGCATTGAGGGATATGAAAATTTACAAAGCAACGAAGATTTGGCAGGGGATATTGACAGACGAGATGAAAACAAAAGGTTGAAGGCGGCTATGGCAAAGCTTAACGAGGTCGATAGGCAGATTATTGTGCTTCATTATTTTGAAGAGATGTCGGGAGCAGAGATTGCCAAAGTTGTAGGGACGCGCGAAGGGGCGCTAAGGGTAAGGACTCATAGAATAATTAAAAAATTAAAAGATTTAATGGAGGAAAATGCTTGAAGAACAGTTTAACCAACTAAAGCGGGAATATCAGGAGACAAAAACTCCGGATTATTTAATCTACAACGGCTGGACTAATGTCCGGACTCAGCTTGCGGATCGCCGTTTTGGGTCGTTCTGGCTTATTGCAAGAAGAATTTCACTGGCGGCTCTGTTTTTGGCCTTGATATTCGGAGGAGTAGTAACGACATCGAGGGCGGCCGCGCCGGGGGATTTCTTGTACCCTGTTAAGGTTGCGGGCGAAAACTTATACGCCAAGATAAGCGGGGACTATCAAAAGCCGATTGAAAACCGTACGCAGGATGTAATTAAAAGTTCCGGCGGTCAGGACGGTAATTTGGATGAGGCTATAAAGCAGTACGAAAATACGCTGAACCAGTCCAAAAACCAGACACAGGACCAGCAAGGGCGCGAGCAGTTTAAGACGACACTCCAGGTTCAGGAAGAACAGTTAAGACATGCGCAAGAAGAAAATGAGGATGAGGAGGACAGGCATAAATTGCAGCAGATTATTGAAAAGACAAACGAAGTTCAGGGAGAAATAAAAGGGGTTAAAGACAGCTCGGAAGGGTCACACAGCAGGCAGGAAGACAGCCACGGAGATTAACGGATTTCGAAAAGCTTATTTTTGGATTTGGCGCCCGATATAAGTTCCACTTGCGACTTTTTGACTTTGAAATAATCTGCCAGAGATTCTGCCACTTCGCGGTTGGCTTTTCCTTCCAGGGGCGGAGCATTTACGTAAACGTGAATGTTTCCCAAAAGGTCCTTTTCTACCCGCGGCTGTTTTGAGTTTGGGTGGGCGATAACTGCAATTTTCATAGCTACATTCTACCGCGAATTGATATTGGCTATTTCTTATGGGGAAAAACTTGGTTATGCTGCTTTTTGGAATGGGAGCCAGTCTGTTCGGAATTTGATGCCTTCTGAATCCATAATCATAGAAGTTACAACATAAAGTCCGGGATGCTGGGGGTCTTCGTAAACACCGGGCATGTCGAAAGGCAGATTTTTGGTAATTGCCGAAAAGATTACCATGGAATGTTCACGTTTGCCGGTGACAAATTCGTCCGCATTCCAAACCTGACCGCGCTTGACCACTTCTAAATCTGCAGTTTCATCTTCGCGGTAGACTAATCTTAGTTGCCCGGTTGCTCCGACCGCGTGGGCTGCAACTGCTGCAATGGAGCCTTCCTCGGCGCCGCCTCTTCCCATCATGAGTATTGGTCTTTTAGGATCACGGTTGTCGGATGAAACTGCTTCCAGGCACCACATCAGATCGCCTGATTTAATTGGCACAAATTCTGCACCTACTTTTTTGACTTGTTCTATTATAGAAGCGTTTGAATCTCGTTCCATAACTGCAACTCTAATTTGGCCTGCAGGAATTTGGAGGGCGTCCATAACATCATGTAGGTTTTCCTCAGTAGATTTATCTTGAGAGACAACTCCGTTTAAAGACCGCGGGGCGAAAAGTTTGGCAAAATAGTGAGCCTTTCTCCCATCTTCAATAAATGGGATGTGGGTTATGCTGTTGAAGTCGGAAAGTCCAACTATTGAGACCGCATTAGGTCTTCCATGGGTTGCTGCTGTGGTGTTTTCAACGGGGTCATTTATAAATGATAGTTTTTTTTCTCCGTGTCCAAATGTGCCGATAAGGGTAGGCATAGGTTTTCCAAGCTTGTCGGGACTGTCCTCTTTGTCACCTTCAGAATCCGGGCATTCAGACTGGAATGGAGCAATTTCCAGCGGAGCTCTCATTGCCGGGACTGCATCGCTGTCGATATCTTCGGTGTATTTATTTTTTACATCTTTAGGATGATCTACTTCCAGTGGAACCCCGTTTGTGATTCTTCGGACGTGTAAATGTGCGGAGATTGCGGCGTTGGCTGTTGCCCTGGACATCCAGATTCGGACAATACCGGGTTCGGGAAATGGGGCTGATTCCGGTTTGCCCTTCAGTTCAAGCTGATCTGCCGTTGCCATAATGGCGGATTATATTACCAGGACAGGATCTAATTCAAGTAGGGAATTTAAGTTAAATTTCCCAAAGGGATTTTTGGCGGAAGTTTTGCTCGGCAATATCAATCAATTTTGTTAAAAGTTTTTGGTAGGGAAGACCGGTTGCTTCCCAAAGTTTTGGAAACATGGAAATTGGAGTGAAGCCGGGCATAGTATTTACCTCGCTTATCACAAACTTACCGGTTTTTCGGGAAAGCAAAAAGTCGGCGCGTGCCAGGCTATGGAGGTTTAATGCTTTATAGGCATCTTCTGCTGTCTTTTTAATCTTTGATGACGTTTTCTTGTCAATTTTGGCAGGAATAATTGCTTTGGAATTTGGATTATTATATTTGGCATCATAATCGTAAAATTCGTTAGCCGGGATGATTTCTCCGCAGACGCTTGAAGTGACGTCATCGTTTCCAAGAAGTGAAACTTCTATTTCGCGTGCGTCTTTTACACTTTCTTCGATTATTACTTTGTATCCATATCTAAAGGCAATTTCAATTGCTTTTTCGAGATCTTTTTTGTTTTTGACTTTTGTTATGCCCACACTTGAGCCGAGGTTTGCAGGTTTGACGAAAAGCGGAAATTTTAGATGTGAAACTTCTTTTAAAGCCTGTTTTTTATTTTTTTGCCAAGCAGGTTTTTTTATAGATTTGAACTTAACGACAGGCAGACTATGCTCCTTCCATATAATTTTGGAAAATTCCTTATCCATTCCAAGAACCGATTGGGCGACACCGCAGCCTACGTAGGGGATATTTAGCATTTCAAACAATCCCTGGATTGTGCCGTCTTCGCCGTACGTACCGTGGAGGACGGGAAAGGCAATGTCTACATTTTGAAGAATCTCTTCGGCTTTTTGTTTTTTGCCGTTTTTAAACCAGCCTCCCTTTTTGTCGATAAAGATTTCCGTGACCTTGAATTTTTTGCGGTTCAGGTTTTTGGCGATACTTTTTCCGGAGATGATGGAGACTTCGTGTTCTGCGGATTTTCCGCCGAAGATGACGGCAACGGTTTTTAGCATAAAGCGGCCTGGCGATTATAGCAGATTTATGCGTGCTAAGTAACGTTTAAGGATTTTCTCAGTTATAACTTATATACTCACTTCGATGAGAAAATTTTTGCTGTCTGCCTTTGTTGTTCTTTCCTTCTTTTTTTACGCACTTCACAAGGGCGTGGAGGGAAAAATGGTGAATGCTGCCACGACTATGGAACAAGGACTTGGGCTTGCGACTGTTGCACCAACTTTGGCTCCCGAACAGAAACCGAGCCCGTTTTCCGGTCCGGGGCCGAGCCCAACTCCAACTCCGCAATCGAAAACAAACTCAAATTCCAGTCCCGCACCAACACCAAAGAGTGCAAGTTCCCCATACCGTGACGGGCAATACACCGGCAATTCGGCGGACGCATATTACGGGAATATTCAGGTTGCGGTAACAATTGTCGGCGGCAAGATAACGGATGTCACATTTTTGGATTACCCAAAGGACAGGAGTACTTCCGTTGAAATAAATTCACAGGCAATGCCTTATTTAAAACAGGAGGCAATTGCTGCCCAAAGTGCCAAGGTAGATATTGTTTCCGGGGCCACGGATTCGAGCCGCGCTTTTATTCAGTCTTTAGGTTCAGCACTTTCGAAAGCATCATGAAGAGGACAAAAAATTTAATGGGGATGCACATAACCGTTGAGGTTAATGACCCAAACTGCAGGAAAGAGTCGATCGATAAGGTTTTCAGCTACTTTAAATATGTAGATTCAAAATTTAGCCCCTATAAAAAGGATAGTGAGGTTTCAAAAATTAACAGGGGAGAAATTAGGCAAAGCCAATACAGCGAAGGGATGAGGACAATTATAAAACTTGCCGAAAAAACAAAAAACGAAACGGAAGGTTATTTTGACATTTGGCATGACGGACAAATGGATCCTTCGGGAATTGTGAAAGGATGGGCGATATATACCGCCGCCAGGATTTTAGATATTGAGGGGTATGGGAATTATTACATCGATGCGGGAGGGGATATCCAAGCCAAAGGTTTAAACAAACGCCTAAAACCGTGGAAAGTCGGCATAAAAAGTCCATTCAATAAAGCGGAAATAGTTAAAGTTTTGAAGATTACCAACGGTGGTGTTGCCACATCCGGAACTTATGAGCGAGGGGAACACATTTATAATCCAAAAGGAAAGATGGGGGATGACGTTCGTAGCCTGACGGTTGTCGGCCCGGATGTTTATGAAGCCGACAGGTTTGCAACTGCTGCGTTTGCAATGGGTAGAGTTGGCATCAACTTTATTGAAGGCAAATTCGGCCTGGAAGGGTATATGATAGGTAGTGATGGCGTGGCAACTTTTACCTCCGGTTTTTCAAGGTATGCTGTTTCCAATTCTTGATTTTGTGGACGGTTTTTTAAACCGGATCACAATGTACAAACTGGTTTTGTACTATTTAATTCTGCTTCTTTTAGCAGCAGCCGTGATGGGTTTTTTGGGAATATTTTCCATAAACCCCGTTTACCTTACCGTTTCCACACTTTTTTTATTAGGTGTTTGTTATGTTACCAATGTCGTTTTTGCTACAGTTTTTAGGGTTCAGGCTAATGTTGAATCGGTGCACATCACTGCTTTGATTTTGGCACTTATTGTGACGCCTGCTGCTAATTTTGCCGGATTCGGATTTTTGTTTTGGGCGGGGGTTTTGGCAATTGCTTCAAAATATATAGTAGCCTGGCGCGGCAAGCACTTGTTTAACCCGGCAGCCCTCTCTGTTGTTATAACTTCTTTTGCCTTGGGGCAGTCGGCCAGTTGGTGGGTGGGAACAATGCCTATGCTGCCTTTTGTGCTTTCGGGAATTTTGATAGTTCGAAAGATCAGAAGGTTCGATTTAGTTTTTTATTTTCTTTTGGTTTCGATTTCTACAATAGGCGCATCAATAATTGTTAAGGGCGGAGATCTTTCCGGCGGTCTTGGCAGCGCCCTTTTATATTCGCCAATTTTATTTTTTGCTTTTGTGATGCTAACAGAACCTATGACGACACCTCCTACAAAGAAGTTGCAGTCCATTTACGGCGCGTTGGTCGGATTTTTATTTGCGCCGCAAGTGCATTTGGGAAATTTTTATACGACTCCGGAAATTGCCCTTATTGCGGGTAATGTCTTTTCTTATATCGTGAGCCCAAAAGACAGACTTGTTTTGAAACTTAAGGAAAAGCTTAAACGGGCCGAGGATATTTGGGATTTTGTTTTAAAAAAGGATAAAAAATTTCATTTTTTGCCTGGCCAATATTTGGAATGGACTCTTGGGCATGAAAATGTGGACAGCCGCGGTAACAGACGCTATTTTACAATTGCTTCCTCGCCGACGGAGCAGGATATCCTTTTAGGTGTTAAGTTTTACAGCCCGCCGAGCAGTTTCAAAAAATCGCTTTTGGAACTTTCCGGCGGAAGCGAAATAGTAGCATCCCAGCTTGCCGGGGATTTTACGATGCCCAAAGATAAAGATGCCAAGCTTGTTTTTATGGCGGGCGGAATCGGGATTACGCCATTTAGGAGTATGGTCAAATATATGCTGGATACCGGTGATGTTCGGGACGCGGTTGTTTTTTTCAGCAATAGAGAGGCCGGCGACATTGTTTATCGGGATGTTTTTGATGAGGCGGGCAGGAAATTTGATCTAAAAACTATCTATACGTTGACCGGTTCTGGTGTGCCGGATAATTGGTGGGGAAGGCGGGGTTACATAGACTCTAAAATGATCATAGAGGAAGTTCCGGACTGGCGGCAGCGTATTTTTTATATTTCGGGATCGCATAAAATGGTGAGTACGTTTGAAAAAACTCTTCTTTCGATGGGGGTTCTGAAAAAAAATATCAAGACTGACTATTTCCCCGGATTTGCATGAGGCGGGGTGTATTGCGATAAGTTGATTTTTCACGATAAATTCCTGTAAAACTCGGCAATGGCTAGAAAAGAAGACAAAAGTTCTCCTGATCATGCTTATTTAAGTGAAGCCTCTATAAATGCTGACGGAACGGCAGATTTAATAATTGGCGTTCGTGCTTCAACAGCTGAGGGGATAGACAGGGTGAAGAAAAAAGTTGACAGGTTGATTGGCAAGGAGGGTGAAATAGTTGCAAGAGGTAAAGGTAGTTCTTTCGGTTTTTCATCAAGCCGTTGGAATTCGCCATGGAGTCCGACCGGTCCAAAACCAAATTGGGGTAGGCCTCCAAAAGATCCTCATGCAAATTAATTCCCCGCGAGTTGGTTTTTCACAGTGAATTTATGTAAAATATTGCAAATGAAGAAAGAAATTATAGATTACTATAAAGACGGAGTTTTTGTAACGGAAAGCGAAGATGGCGTTGCTTTGGCAAAGATTGAAGGCACTGTTCCAACAGCGAATGGTGACGCAATCCTTGTCAGGGGTGGGGCGACAAGTGACGAGGCCACTCTGGAAATGAGGAGAGCTTTAGAGGAAACCTTTGGGGCTGAACCGGGGTCAAGTCAAGTTATAAAAAATCCTGAAAGAAACGGCCGAGCCTTTGGTTTTTCAGGAAGTTGGGCGGGTTCGAGTTGGGAACCAACCGGTCCAAAACCAAATTGGCGGACGAATCCACCAAAAGATCCACACGCAAATTAAATTTTCTTAAATTTTCCCGCGAATTGATTTTTTGGCAAATTAAGTTGTAATCTTTCGGTGATGGCAAGTACGGAAACAATGATTGGAAAACCTCTAACCGAGCAAGGCCAAAGATTCCCTGCTGCTGTTACTGCATCGCCGAAATCATATTTGGGTGAACCAAAAGAATGGGGAAGAGGTTTACCGCCTGCTGTTACAGTTTCTCCGCGGGTTAGAATCGGCAGTCTGCCACATAGACAAGAACCTGTTAAATAAACTTCAGATAATTTGATTTTTGCCTCATTTGAGCGTAAGATTTTGGCGTGTATCATCATATATGACAAATTATATGCTAATATGGTAATATATATATGAATACGGATTTTGAATGGGATGAGAGAAAGAACCTTGAAAATATACGAAAGCATAATGTTTCGTTTGAGGAAGCACAAAAGGCATTTAAAGATCCAAAGCGGATAATTGTAGAGGATCTCGAACACAGCAAGAAAGAAAAAAGATTTTTTTGCATCGGGAAGGTTGGGAAAGAAATTTTAACTGTCCGTTTTACCTACAGAGAGAGGAAAATAAGAATTTTTGGCGCCGGATACTGGCGCAGGGGTAAGGAGCGATATGAAAAAGAACAGAATAAATAACAATATTATTTACACGGATGAGCCTATTAAATTGGGCAAACTTGTTGGTGATTTTTTACCAAGACCGGAGCATTTGGTTTTTCGCGATAAAAAAACAAGGGTGACTTTGACGCTTAGTGACAGAAGCCTGGAATTTTTCAAGAGTGCCGCAAAAAAACACGGTGCTTCTTACCAGGGAATGATTAGAAGACTAATTGATTACTATGTCGCTAGTCAGAAGGGTGCTTAATACTTTGATAAATTTTCCCGTTTACTAAATCTTTATAGATGCCCTTTTTGTAAGCGAGTTTGAATTTGCCAGTATTTTTTTCTATCCACAGTCTTTCACGCTTAGTTTGGTAATCACCTTTATTAACATAAGCATGCCCGACTAGACCTATATTGTTTCTTGTCTTTTCAAAAAATATTTCTGCAAGTCTTCCGTTGACTATTGCAAGACACCAGCTCATGTTAACCCTATTATATTTATTATTGGACAAAGAAATGTGCGGAATTGATTTTTGCCTCATTTGAGCGTAAGATTTTGTTTGACAAAGTTGTAACTGTTGTGTATACTCTAGTTACTATGCATACGGTGATTCATATCAA